>NZ_FTPR01000001.1:1200000-1552858 GCF_900156505.1 Yoonia rosea
CCGCAGCTCACACTTGTCAGCCCGCGCGATCCGCATGGGCGGGGCAGTCAGGTATCCTTTGCCTTCGCCGATGGCTATGCCGCGATGCAGGCCTGTATCGCGCGCAATGTCATCGGTGATTTTCGCGCGCCCGACATCATGCGGTTCGGGTTTTGCCCGCTTTTCATTGACGCAGGCGATGTGGATGCGGCCGTGGATGTGATTGCCGATGTGATGGACAACAGGTTGTGGGATGATCCGGTCTATAAACAGGTCGCACGGGTGACCTAGACGTAAGTGGTATCCTCAGCCTCTGGCGGGGTGTCGTAGCCGTGCACCTGAACGTTCAGCGCGGCCCCCAGCAGGATCAGATAGGCGCTGACGTAAAGCCAGAGCAGCAGACCAATCACGGCACCGATTGAGCCGTAAACCTCGTTATAGCTGGCAAAGTTTGTCAGATAGAACGACAGCCCCGCCGAGGCCGCAACCCAGAGCACCACGACCACGAAAGCGCCGACGGTAAACCATCGGCCACGGCTTCCGATCCGTGCGGGGCCAAACCGATAAAGCAAACTCAGCCCCAGCATCAGCACGCTCAATGCGATCACCCAGCGGATACCTTCGAGCAACCATGCCGTTGAATTTGCGACAGGAATGAACGCCAGACCAATCGGCACGATGACCACCACGAAAAGTGCGACAATCGCCAAAGTCACCAAAGCGAACGTCAGCAACAAAGCGACGATGATTTGCCAGATGCCGTTGCGCATCCGCTGCCCCGCAATCGCGTTCAGCCCGCCAATCAGCGCCGCCACCCCTGCCCTGCACGACCAGAGTGCCAGCATGATCGACACGCCTGTGGCCCAGCCCAAAGCATCCGCCGGTGCGGCCACCAAACGGAAAACCTGCGAGGAAATCAGATTGTAGGCATCAGGGGGAATAATATCCTGCATCAATGTCAGCTGTTCGGCGATCACCACCGGATCGGCAATCAACCCGAAAATCGCGATCACCGCGGCAATGCCCGGGAAAATCCCGAACATACCGAAGAACGCGACACCCGCAGCGATAAGACCAAGGTGCTTTTCGCCTGCAGTCGTCCAGACCGCGGCCAATATCTGCCATATGTGCTTTATCTTGGCCATTTGTCAGGTTGCCTGCCTTTTGTTCATTGCGTTGCAACCTAGTACAAAAGAACGGCAGCCGCCACTTTTCGCAACAGAAACCTGTGGTTGGCTTTGTCATAAAACGGCCTATCCGTAAAAAACGGTCGCGCGATAACGCAAGACACGGTATGCTTTTCCAAAAGCCGGGGCTAACCCAGAGGCAAATGCAGTGAATACCTTGAATACACACACCAACACGCTTGCTGAGCGTGTTCTGGAGCAGGACAGTGACCGCTATCTGCTGGCGATTACCGGTGCGCCGGGGTGTGGAAAATCAACCTTGGCCAGCGAGGTCGCGCGGCGTCTGAATGCGCAGGGGCGCAAGTCTATCGTGGTCTCGATGGACGGGTTTCATCTTGATAACCGCGTCCTTGAGGCGCGTAATCTGCTCCCCCGCAAGGGCGCGCCAGAGACCTTTGATGCGCCCGGGTTCTTGCGCCTCATCCGCGCGCTCAAGACCGGCGAAGAGGTTTTTGCGCCTGTGTTTGATCGCACACGCGATTTGGCCATCGCCGGCGCTGTTGCCGTGCCTTCCGCCGCACGCGTTGTGATTGTCGAGGGCAATTACCTGATGTTCAACGAAGCCCCTTGGTCTGCGCTTGCAAAGCTCTGGGACCTGTCGGTGCGTGTGAATGTCCCGATGCCGGAGTTGCGCGCGCGCCTGATCCACCGCTGGCTCAGTCTGAACTACTCCTCTGCCGTGGCGACCCGCCGCGCCGAAGGCAACGATATTCCCAATGCAAGACGCGTCATCGAATGCGCCCTGCCTTGCGATATCGAGCTGAACGGCGAACCTATTCAGAACGGCATGTCTGCTTAGGGTCGGGACTCTAGACAAACACCAGCGTGATTGCAGGGAACATCAGCAGGATAAAGACCCGCAGCACATCAGAGCCTACAAAGAAAAGCACCGACCGGTAAGTAGCGGTCATCGGCGTGTCCTTGTCCATGCTGTTGATGATGAAAAGGTTCATCCCCACAGGCGGTGTGATCAATCCCACCTCGACCACGATCAGCACCATGATCCCAAACCAGATCGCCAGTTCCTCGGTCGTCATGCCGAAATCCATGCCCGAGATGACGGGCCAGAAGATTGGTACCGTCAGCAGGATCATGGACAGGCTGTCCATCAGGCAGCCAAGGATCAGGTAGAACACAAGGATCAGCACCATCACCATCCACGGGCTGAACCCTTGGTCTGTGACCCATCCGGAGAGTTCCTGCGGTACCTGTGTCAGCGCCAGAAACCCGTTGTAGAACGCGGCCCCCAGCACGATGAAAAAGATCATGCCCGTGCCCGTGGCCGTTTCGGTAATGCTTTGACGAAAGACCTGCCAGTTCAGCGATCCCGAGAAAAGCGCAATCAGACCTGTGCCCATCGCACCGACCGCCGCCCCTTCGGTCGGGGTAAACCAGCCTTGATAGATGCCGCCCACAACCAGACCAAAGACGATCAGAACCGGCCAGACAGCGCCCAGCGCCCTGATCCGCTCGGTGTAAGGCACGCGCGGGCGGGTGCCTGCCTGATCGGGGTAGAGCCGGACATAGACGGCAATGGTCAGCATATAGCCCAGGGCCGCAAGGATGCCGGGAATAAAGGCGGCCGCAAACAGCGTGGCAATGTTCTGCTCTGTCAGGATCGCATAGATCACCAGAATCACAGACGGCGGGATCAGGATGCCCAAGGTTCCGCCCGCCGCAAGCGTCGCTGTCGAAAACCCGCCCGAATAGCCGTATTTGCGCAATTCCGGCAGGGCGACCTTGCTCATCGTGGCCGCTGTCGCAAGCGATGATCCGCAGATCGCCCCGAACCCCGCACAGGCCCCGACCGAGGCCATCGCCATGCCGCCCTTGCGGTGGCCCAGCCATGCCTCCGCCGCTTTGAACAGGGATCGCGACATGCCCGAATAGGTCGCGAACTGGCCCATCAGCAGAAACATCGGGATGATCGAGAGGTTGTAGCTTGAGAAGGTCGAAAACACCTCGGATTTCAGCCGCGCCATGAACACGGTGGTGCCGTCGGTCGCCAACCACAGCCCGCCGATACCGCACAGAAGCATCGCAAGCCCGATCGGCGCACGCAGGAAGATCAGCAAGAGCAGCACAGGAAAGGACAAAAAGCCCAAGGTCAGATCGGTCATATGTCGCGCTGTCCTGTCAGCCGCATAGCGGCGCAATAGAGACTGACGATACTGGCGGTGACGGCGGCACAGAAGCTTGCGGCATAGGCCCACCAGATCGGAAACTGGATCAGGTAAGAGGTTTCGTTATAGCGGATCTTGTCCTGCATCCCCGCATAAAGCCGCCATGTGATCAGGACGATGATCCCCGCCATTACAACGGTCCAGAACGTGCTGAGTGCACCATTCACGCGCGGCCCGAGGCCTTGGGTAAAGACATCGACGCGTGCATGGGCCCCGCTGAGCTGTGTCAGCGGCAAGAAGGCAAAGATTGCAAAAGCCACGCCCGCTTCGACCAGTTCGAAATCACCAAGGATGGGACCGACACCCAGATCAATCAGCCAGTCACCAAGCCCGCGCAGAAAACCACCGTGGGCCAGATCGCTGAGTTCGCGCCCGCTCACGCTGACGCAGACCATCAGCACCAGCAGGCACAGCACGATGCCGCCAAGCAGGGCCATGAAATTGGCGAGTTTATGAATCGCGCTGTGCAGCATATGCGCGGCTTAGTTGCCTGCGGCGTTTTTGGCAATCAGTGCCTGCGCCTCTTGGTAAAGCCCTGTGCCATCAATGCCTGCCGCATCGGCCTGGGCAATCCAGTTGTCAATTGTGGGTTGGCTGGCTGCGCGCCAGTCAGCAACCTGTGCAGGCGTCAGCGTGATGATCGTGTTGCCCGCCTCTTGGGCCAAGGCCCGCCCGGGGGCATCGTAGTCTTGCATGGTGCGTCCCGCAAAAGCGGAGAATTCAAGCCCGGAATTGGCATCGATGACCGCCTGCAGGTCGGCGGGAAGATCGTCATAGGCCTGTTGGTTCATGGCGAAAATGAAGGCGGTTGTATAAAGGGCCTCACCGGGAAATTCTGTATGGTTGGTGACCAGTTCCTGCACTTTGAGCGAAGGAACGACCTCCCACGGGATCACAGCCCCATCAATCACACCACGTGCCAGGGATTCGGGCACCGCAGGCACCGGCATCCCGACAGCGGTTGCACCCAATTCGGTAAACAGCGTTGTTGTTGTGCGTGTGGGCGCGCGCAGTTTCAGACCGCGCAAATCGGCCACGTCTGTGACAGGGCGGTTGGCATGGATCACACCGGGGCCGTGCACCCAAAGCCCAAGGGGTTTGAAGGCGGCAAAATCAGTGTCCATCATCCGTGTTTCGGCCAGTTCCCAAAACGCGCGTGATGTGGCTTCGGCATCGGGGGAAAGAAACGGCAACTCGAAAACCTCAAGCTGCGGGAAGCGCCCGGGCGTATACCCTGCCACTGTCCAGATGATATCGGCGACACCATCAATCGCCTGATCAATCAGCTGCGGCGGTGTGCCGCCCAGTTGCATGGACGGAAAACGGTCAATCTTGATACGGCCATCACTGTCGGCCTCGACCTGATCGGCCCAGACATCCAGAATATGTGCAGGCACATTGGCCTGCGCTGGCAAGAATTGATGCAGACGCAACGTGACCTCCTGCGCGACGGCAGCTGTGGACAGGCAGGCGGCAGCGAGAACGCTCAGAAGCGCGGTGCGGGTCGTTTTCATGGTGATCCTCCAGAAACAGTTGGCGCCATTGTGGTGATCATACCGCCACCCGCAAGGGGCAATTCATCGGATGAATCCGGTCTTTGGTGCGCCAAAGCCAATCGCCCCGTATCTGAAAGAGAAATCGCAGCCTACCGGACAGCCATAACCGCCCCAAGAGTGGGACCAGAAGCTGTCGCGCTGCACATACTCTCCGCAAGGTGAGTTGTCGTGGCGGCAGACGTAGCATATCTGTCCCATACGCGATAACGTCGCGTGACGTCTGGGGCAGGTCCCCGCGATGACAGGAGCCCGAACCGCGTGAGCATACACACGACGCCCCTTGATGATCTTGTCGCCTGCCCGCAGTGCGACACGCTGCATATGGCGCGTAACCTGCCAGAGAATTCGCAGGCCCACTGTCAGCGTTGCGGCATTGTATTGATGACCTCGCAACCTTCGGCCATCGCGCGCGTGCTCAGCCTCGCGTTGACCGCCTTCGTGATGATGATTGCCGCAATCAGCTTTCCTTTCCTGACACTGGATGCGGGCGGTCTGCAGAACGCGACATCGGTTCTGGACGCGGTGATGGCGTTTAAAGACGGCTATGCCTTTCCTTTGGCGGTCGCAGTTGCCTTCTTTATCATCGTGATCCCGCTGATCCGCCTGAGTGCGCTGATATACGCGCTGGGTCCGCTGGTGCGCGAGGCCAAGCCACGCCAAGGTGCGCGCAAAGCCTTCGCATTGGCTGAAAAACTGCGCCCTTGGAGCATGGCTGAAATTTTCATCGTTGGTGTGACTGTAGCGCTGATTAAAGTGGCCGGACTAGCCGCTGTCACAATTGGCCCAGCATTTTGGGCCTTCGCCGGGGTCGTGGTGATTACCGTGCTCAAAGATCAATTGATTTGTAGGTATTCGATTTGGGAAACGCTGGACAAAGCCTCGGCCTGATTACGGCCCGCAACGCCGGATTGGTGGCCTGTCAGCAATGCGGACAGGTGCACCCGCTGGAAACGCGCATCTGTAAGCGGTGCGAAGGGCGGTTGGTTAGCCGCGACACCGAGAGCCTGCAGAAAGTTTGGGCGTGGCTGATCGCGGGCATGATCGCCTATATTCCGGCCAATATCTATCCGATGTTGCTTACGTCGACGCTGGTTGAACGCTCGGAGAGCACCATCATCGGCGGCGTAGTCGAACTTTTCGATCACGGCTCTTACGGCATTGCGCTCATTGTCTTTGTCGCCTCGGTGATGATCCCCGTCGGGAAATTCGTCGCCATCATGTATCTGGCCATCAGCGTCCAGCGCCATTCCGGTGATAACCAGCATGAACGCCACGTGGCTTATGAGGTGGTCGAGTTCATCGGGCGCTGGTCCATGATCGACGTCTTTGTCGTTGCAATCCTGTCGGCACTCGTGCAACTCGACACCATCGCAACCGTCAACCCCGGCATCGCGGCAGTCAGCTTTGCGTTGTCCGTTATTTTTACAATGTTATCCGCACAGGCCTTTGACTCCCGCCTGATCTGGGACGCAGACAGGACCAAGCAGCAATGAGTGATCCGCAAACAACCGGGCCCGCACCGCTCGACGTGAGACCCGTCAAAAAGAAGATCTGGCAGCGATTGTCGCTGGTCTGGCTTGTGCCCATCATGGCCTTGGCGATTTCACTTTGGGCTGCATGGCAGAACTATGCGGATCGCGGCACGCTGATCACGATCAGCTTTGAAAACGCGGCAGGCATTACGGCCGGAGAAACCAGTATCAGATACCGCGATGTTACCATTGGCGAGGTGGAGGATGTCGAGTTTTCGAATGGTCTGACCGATGTGCTTGTGCATGCGCGGATTGATCAAACCGTCGCGCCCTTTCTTGATGATGACGCCCAGTTCTGGGTTGTGCGCCCTGATGTGTCCGTGCGCGGCATTACCGGCCTCGATACCGTCTTGTCCGGCGTCTATATCGAAGGAAACTGGGATACAGAGGCGGATGTGGCCCAGACACAGTTCGTTGGTCTGGAAGAGCCTATTCTGACCCGCGCAAACCAGCGCGGCACCACAGTGACACTCCGCGCAGATGATGGCGGCAGCATCTCGGCGGGGGCGCCGGTGCTGCACAAGGGCATTGAGGTCGGCTATCTCGAACAGCCCCAGCTTTCACTCAATGGCAGTCAGGTTGTCGTCACCGCCTTTATCGAAAGCCCCTATGACCGCCGCATCACCAGCAGCACGCGGTTCTGGGACACATCGGGCTTTAGCGTTTCTTTCGGCACCGGCGGCGTGTCTTTGAACGTCAGCTCACTGGCCTCTGTCATCGAAGGCGGGATTGCATTTGATACTGTCGTTTCGGGCGGTCGACCAATTCAGGATGGCGCCACCTTTGACATTTTCGACAGCGAAGAGGCCGCGCGCGAAAGCCTCTTCACCGATCCCAATGCAGAAGTGTTGCGTGTCGCGGTGCTTTTCGAACAATCGGTCAGTGGTCTGGCGGTCGGGTCCGAAGTCCGCTTTCAAGGCATCCGCATCGGCGAGGTCAGCGACCTGAACGCCATCGTGCTCGGTCAGGGCAGCGACGCCGAAGTCCGTTTGCAGGCGGTGCTTTCGGTTGAACCTTCCCGCCTCGGGATGGGCACTGACGCTACTGTCGAAGACGCGTTCAACCTGTTGTCGGATTTTGTCACGCGCGGCCTGCGGGCACGGATGGTGACAGGGAATATTCTGGCGGGTACGCTTTTTGTCGAACTGGTTCAAGTCGAGGACGCGCTGCCTGCGATTATGAACCTGACATCGGGGGATTATCCGGTCATTCCCTCAACGGATTCAGAAATTTCGGACGTCGCCGCCACCGCCGAAGGCCTGCTGTCGCGCATCAATGCGCTGCCCGTCGAAGAACTGATGGATGGTGCAATTGATCTTATGGATAGCATCGAGCGGTTGGCGAATGACGACTCCACCCGTAACGCACCGGCGGCCCTTCTATCGCTGCTGGACGAATCCCGTGCCTTGATCGCATCGGACGATCTGCAGGCCATTCCCAATGACCTGCGCACTGTCATCAACGACATCAATGGTCTTGTGGCCGAGGCCAGCGAAACCGGTATCATCACGAACCTTGATGCGGCGATCGCGACCGCGGCACAGGCGGCCACGAATATCGAACAGGCCACACAAAACCTGCCGCAGATCACCGCCGATATCGAAGCACTGACGACCCGTGCCAACCAGCTTGAACTGGAGGCGTTGGTCGCGTCTGCAACCGAGACATTGAACGCGGTTGATGCATTCATCGGGACCGACGATGCGATTGCCTTCCCAGCCGAAGCCAACGCCGCCCTCGTGTCTTTGCGCACCTTCCTTGATGAAGTCCGCGAAGGCGGTGCCATTGAAAACGTGAACGACGCTCTTGCCTCGGCCAGTCAAGCGGCCAGCGCAGTCGAAGACGCCGTCAGCACCCTGCCCGCCCTTTCCGCGCGCGCAAATGATCTGGTGACCCAGATTACGACGGTCGTGAACAGCTATGGCGAGCGGTCCCGCTTCAGCGCCGAGACGCTGTCGACGTTGCGCGATATTCAAGAAGCGTCCGATGCGATTTCCTCGCTCGCGCGCACCATCGAACGAAACCCCAATTCCTTGTTGATCGGACGGTAAATCATGCTTTCACGCTTCACAGTCCTTGTCCTGACAGCGCTTGCCGCCTGTTCCCCTCTGGCCGAGCGTGTCGCGATGACACCGCTCTCCTCCTCGGTTGAACTGCGTCCCTTGGTGGGCAGCGCCATGATCCGGACGGTGTCTCTGCCGACATATGCCGCCGCAGAAGAGATTGCCGTCAAAACTGCGGACGGGCGCATCACACTGCGCGAAGACGTGCTCTGGGCGGATGAGCCCGAGCGCGCGGTCACATTGATCCTGACACGCACCCTCAGCGACATTCTGAACACCGATGTCGGCCCAGACCCCTGGCCCTTCATCGGCCTGCCCGATGTGTCCGTGGACGTGCGGGTCGAGCGGATGCTGGGGGGGCTGGACGGGACGTTCGAGCTGCGCGGTCAGTTCTTTGTTGCCAGCGAAGGGGTAAACTTCCGCAATAGCACCCATCGTTTTGACATCATCGAACAGGTGACGGACGGATCCGTCGAAAGCATTGCCGCTGCGCAATCGGCTGCCTTGCTCAAACTGGCTGAACAGATTGGCGCTGTGCTCGGGCGTTAGCCTGCGGCGTCATTCAGTGTCGCGGTGGTGCGGCGGACCTTCAGGTTCGCCCGCACGAATGCCACGATAAAGATCGCTGTCAGCACAAGGATGACCGTTGGCGCAGGGGCACTGTCGAGAAAGAAGCTCAGATAGACGCCCGAGAAACCTGCGAACATCGTCACCCCCACCGCAATCGGCAGCATCAGCGCAAAGCGTTTCGTCAGCAGAAACGCAATCGCCCCCGGTGCGATCAACAGGCCAATCGACAGGATAATCCCCACCGCCGAAAGCGTGGCGACGATTGTCAGCGAAATCAGCGCCAACAGCCCGTAATGCAGCCAGCCCACCCGCAACCCGACCGCCTGCGCCTGTACCGGATCAAAGGCATGGAGCATGAATTCGCGTTGCTTGACCAGAATGATGACCGCAACAAACGCGGCAATCATGCCAGCGGTCCAGAGGTCTGTGCCATCCACGCCAAGCATATTGCCAAAGAGGATGTGATCGAGGTGCACGTCCGTTGTGATCTTGGTGTAAAGCACAAGGCCGAAGCCGAACATGCCCGAAAACACGATCCCCATGACGGTATCCTGCTTGACCCTGCTATTGGCCGCCAGAAACCCGGTGCTGAGCGCGCAGGTCATCCCCGCCACAAAGGCCCCGATGATGAGCGGGATATTCAGCATATAGGCGATAACAATGCCCGGCAGCACCGCGTGGCTGATGGCATCGCCCATCAGCGACCACCCCTTGAGCACAAGATAACAGGACAGCAAGCTTGTCGGCACAGCAATGATCGCCATCATCAGGAAGGCTTTGTTCATAAAGGCGAACTGGAAAGGAAAGAGGAGCGTTTCCATCAATTGCCCTCCAGTGCAGCGGCCGCACGGCGGCGCGCGGCCAGATAGCCGTGTTTGGGTGCGAAAACAAAGGCCGCAAGAAAGATAAGTGTCTGTAATGTGACGATGATCCCGCCTGTGGCACCGTCAAGATAATAGCTGAGATAGGCGCCAACAAAGCTGGTTCCGGCCCCGATGGTGACGCTCAGCACCAACAAGCGTGGGAAACGGTCTGTCAGCAGATAGGCCGTTGCCCCCGGTGTTACGACCATGGCAATGACCAAGAAAGCACCCACGGTTTGCAAAGCGGCAACGCAAGAAGCGGCAAGCAGCGTAAAGAACACCGCGCGCAACAGATCAGGCCGCAGCCCGATGGACCGCGCGTGGTTTTCGTCAAAGAATGCGACCATCAGGTCTTTCCATTTGGCCAGCAGCACAGCCAGGGTCACAAAGCCGATGATCGCGAGTTGCAGCGTATCGGAGGGCGTGATCGCAAGGATGTTGCCCATCGTGATCGTCTGCACGCTGACCGATGTTGGCGACAGCGACACCATGAAAAGCCCCAGTCCAAAGAAGGACGTAAAGATCAGCCCGATGATCGTGTCCTCTTTCAGGCCCGAACGCTGGTTGAGAAACAGCATCGCCCCTGCGGCCAACCCGCCTGCGGCAAAGGCCCCCAAAGCAAAGGGCAGACCCAGCATATAGGCCCCCGCCACGCCCGGCACGATCGAATGGCTGAGCGCATCACCGATCAGCGACCAGCCTTTGAGCATCAGATAGGCAGAGAGAAACGCGCAAACCCCGCCGACCAACGCACTGACCCACATGGCGTTGAACATGTAGCCATAGCTGAAAGGTTCCAGCAAAAGCGCGATCATGTGGGCTCTTTCTCGGTGTCGCCGCCCTCGCCGTAAACAACAAAGGGGCGCTCGTCATCGGTGATCACACGGATCTGGCGGCTGTCATCATCGTCGTGCAGGTCTGAACCGCCCAGCACGAAGTGCCGCAACACGCCGCCAAAGGCGATTTCGAGGTTTTCATGGGTAAAGACATCCGAGGTCAGACCGTAGGCCAGCACCGTCTGCTTGACAAGAATTGTGCGGTCACAGAACTCTGGCACAGACCCGAGATTATGGGTGGAGACCAGTATCACCCGCCCCTCATCCCGCAGATCGCGCAAGAGGGCGACGATCGCATCCTCGGTTTGCACATCAACGCCGGTAAAGGGCTCATCAAGCAGGATCACCTGCCCTTCCTGCGCCAAGGCGCGGGCCAGAAACACCCGCTTGCGCTGACCGCCGGACAATTCGCCAATCTGACGCTTGCGGAATTCCGACATATTTACCCGCGCCAGCGCGTCACTCACCGCCGCATGATCAGCCGCTTTCGGGCGGCGAAAGAACCCCATGTGCCCGTAGCGGCCCATCATGACCACGTCCTCGACAAGGACCGGAAACGACCAATCCACCTCTTCGGATTGCGGCACATAGGCCACGATATTGCGGCGCAACGCCTCGGCCACCGGCATGCCAAGCACCGAGATTTCGCCGCGTGCGGCAGGCACGAACCCCATGATCGCCTTGAACAGCGTTGATTTTCCGGCACCATTTACCCCCACAAGGGCGGTGATCGTCCCTGTGGGGATTTCAAAGCTCGCGTTATGCAGTGCGGTGTGCCCGTTACGGTAGGTCACCGTCACATTCTGCGAGATGATGCCGGAGCTTTGGGTCATTCAGTCAGGCCTGCTGCGATGGTTTCCGTCGTGACACGCAAGAGGTCAAGGTAGGTCGGCACGGGGCCATCCGCCTCGGTCAGGCTATCCACGTAAAGCACGCCCGCATAGTCCGCATCCGTCTCGCGCGCGACCTGCTCGGCGGGGGCCTGACTGACGGTGCTTTCGCAGAATACGGCAGGGATATCGTTCTCGCGCACTGTGTCGATCACGCGCCGCACCTGTTGGGGCGTGCCTTGGCTGTCGGCGTTGATGGGCCAGAGGTAGAGTTCCTGCATCCCGAAATCGCGCGCAAGGTAGCTGAAGGCACCTTCGCAAGTGACAAGCCAGCGCTGTTCGGCAGGCAGAGCAAGGATCTGGTCGCGCAGAGGCGCAATCGTCGCGGTGATTTCGGCCTTATAGGCCTCTGCGTTGGCACGGTAGGTTTCGGCATTGTCAGGATCATGTTCGACAAACGCATCGCGGATATTGTCGACGTAAATCAACGCGCTCTCAAGGCTCATCCAGGCATGGGGATTGGGTTTACCATCATAGGACCCGGACGAGATGCTGAGCGGTGTGATCCCGTCAGAGAGCGTCACACTGGGCACGTCCGAGAGGTTGCTGAAGAACTGTTCAAACCACAATTCAAGGTTCAGCCCGTTCCACAGGATCAGATCGGCATCCTGCGCGCGAATGATATCACGGGGGGTGGGTTGATAGCCGTGGATTTCGGCCCCTGCCCGCGTGATGCTTTCCACAATCGCTGCGTCACCTGCCACGTTCTGGGCCATATCGGCGATCACCGTAAAGGTGGTGACGGCTTTGAAACGGTCATCTTCGGCCATGGCAGCAGAAGAAAACAGGGCGGCACAACACACAAAGGAGAGGCATTTTATCATAGTCATTGGAGTGTCCTTTCCACAGAGAACTGTCAATCCAAAAGATGCTTATGCGACTTATTCGCAATTGTAAAAGAAAATGCGAATGGTTCGCATCTTGTCACGAAGAGGTGATGATAGACCGCAATATCTGTACCCGCAGCCCCCTATTCCGCAGGTGCCATCGCACCAATCCGTTCCTCGTTCAGGTCTGGCTTGCGAATGGCCAGACGCAGCAGCGGCGGCACCGTCAGAAGCGTCAGGAAGGCCGACATTGACAGGCCACCAACAACAACTGCACCCAAACCACGGTAGAGCTCGGACCCTTCGCCGGGGAAGATGACCAAGGGCAGCATCCCCATGATGCTGGTCAGTGTCGACATAAAGATCGGTCTGATCCGGTTGCGCGTGGCCTCTTCGATGGCGTCAACTGGCTCCATCCCTTCTTCGCGCAGATGGAACAGGGTCTGATGCACGATCAGGATCGCATTGTTGACCACGATGCCCACCAAGATCACGAAACCAAGCAAGGTCAGCATGTCCATCGGCTGGGTCTGGTAAAGGTTCAACACCGCGAGCCCCCCGACCCCGCCCGCCGCAGCCACCGGCACAGCAATCAGAATGACCAGCGGCAGGATAAAGCTCTCAAACAGCACCGCCATGACCAGAAAGACGATGATCAGCGCCACAATCAGGTTGATCTGGATCGCGTTCCAGGTCTGGCTGAGTTGATCGGCCGTGCCGGACACGCTCAGGCGGATATCGCCGGGGATGCCCTGCTCTTCGAGCACAGCAACGACCTGTTGTTCCAAAATCTCAACCGCCTGTTCCAAGGGCAGGTTATCGGCGGGCCGCACTTCGAGCGTGACCGTCCGCAGCCGTTCGCGGTGCCTGATTTCGGTCGGGCCTGCGGTCAGCATGACCTCAGCCAGCGCCGACACCGGCACGATCTGGCCACCGGGGGTGACAACGGGATAATTGCCGACATCTTGGGTACGGGCGGCGTCACGGATGGTCGGGTCCCCTTTGAGCACCAGATCAACACGCTCTGACCCCACGGTAATCTGCGCGACGCGCAACCCGTCGTTAAAGGCATCAACCGTGGCCGCCAGCCCGGAACTGTCCAAACCGGCATCGGCAAGGCGCAGGCGATCAGGGATCAATCGGACCTCTGGCGCGCCCAGCTCAAGCCCCGGGATAGGCCGGAACTGATGCCCTTCCGCACGTGGCAGAACACCAGAAACGATCCCTGCCGCGCGTCCCGCCACAGCCAAGATTTCGTTAAGGTCCTGACCCGAGACATTGAGTTCAATCGCGCGGCCGCCACCCACGCCGCGCCCGAAAAGGGATGGTTGGGTCATAAAACCGAAGGTGCCGGGTTCGGCAAAAATCGGTCGGCTGAGGATAGGGATCAACTCGCCTGCGCGCTGGCTATCAACCGCTGCGGCACCGACGAAAGAATTGCCCGGTGTGGCCACGAAAAAGAAACTGTCGATAGCGGGCACACCATCAGCGGTTTGCGCTTCGGGGGCCACTTCCCACAAAGGCTGGGCCACGTCTTCGATACGCTGCGCAATAGTTTCAGTGGTTTCAAGGTTATAGCCAGGGGGCGGAATGATCAGGCCGAAGACCAGATTGCGGTTGCCTTCGGGCAGATATTCCAGACGCGGCAGAAAGGCCCAGCTGGCCACCGCAGCACCGCCGGCAATCAGGGTCACCATGATGATCCCGATTGTCCGCACCCGCACAGTCATGCGCACGTAAGCCATGACCAGATTACGGAACCCCCGCCCCAAGTGGTCGATCCCCCAAAGCGGGACCATCTTTTGATCATCGCGGCGCAGCAAACGGCTGGCCAGTGCAGGGATCACGGTAACGGCAACCACCAGCGACAACAGCACAGAGACCGAAATCGCCACCGCGATATCGCGGAAGAGTTGCCCTGCCTCAAGCTGCATCACCAGGATGGGCACAAAGACCAGAACGGTCGTCAGCGCCGACACAAGGATCGCGCCCCAGACCTGTTTGGCCCCCAGATAAGCCGCCTCGCGCCGTGAATACCCAGCCTCGCGCAGGCGATAGATGTTTTCCAGCACCACAATCGCGGCATCCACGATCATTCCGACCGCAAAGGCGATACCCGCAAGCGAGATCACGTTCAACGTGCGGCCAGTTGCGGCCATGACAACGAAGGTCGCGACAATCGACACGGGGATCGACAGCGAGATGATCACAACCGCCCGTGGCGAGCGCAAAAACAGCATCAGGATCAATGCCGCGAGCGCACCACCAATATAGATGTTCGTGGTCACAAGATCGATCGCACCTTCAATATAGATCGTCTCGTCATAGACCTGTTGCAGGATCAGACCCTGATCTGTCATCGGCCCTGCCTGCAACGCGTCCAGCACGACGCGGAGTTCTTCCATCACGGTGATCACATTGGCACCGGATTCGCGCACCACATTGAAGGCAAGACTGGGTTCGCCCTTGAACCGCAGCCGCGCGGTCGGTTCCTGATAGGCGAAGGCCACATCTGCCACGTCACTGACGCGCACCCGCCCGATGCCGCCGCTTGCTGCATCCGAACGCAGTACGACGTTACGGATCGCATCCTCGGTGTTCAGATTGCTTTCCGTGCGGACGATATAGCGCCGCTTGCCTTCGTCCACATCCCCTGCGGAAATCGAGATATTCTCGGCGCGCAGCCGCTGCACCACCTCTGGCACGGTCAGCCCGAAGCGTGACAGACGCTGCGGGTCCACGACCACCTGCAATTCGCGCGTCACCCCGCCAAAGACGTTCACAGCGGCGACGCCGGGGATCCGCTCGACACGGTCCTTGACGATGTCTTCGATGAAATCACCATAGTTCGGCATGGGCTGTGTATTGCCTTCGGCGGCCGTGACCAGCACCCATGCGATAGGGCTATCGTCGGCGCCAGAGGTGTTCAACGTCGGCTCATTCGCTTCCGCCGGATAGCCGCCGACGCGGTCAAGGCGGTTCGAGACCAGCAAGAGCGATTGGCTCATGTCCGTGCCGATCGCAAATTCAAGCGTGACCTCGGCCTGACCGGTGCGTGAGCGGGACGTCATGATTTCAAGCCCGTCGAGCCCGCGCAGAGTTTCTTCCTGCGGGTTCACGATCTCGCGCTCGATCTCGGAGGGCGCGGCACCGGGCCAGTTGGTCGAGATCACAACGATGGGTTTGCGTACGTCGGGTGCAAGCTGGATCGGGATTTGCGTGAGTGCGAGCGCACCAAAAAGGACGGCCATCAGAACGGCCGCAATGACCGCGACAGGGCGTTCAATGGAATACCGGATGATATCCATCAATTCGTCTCCAACAGATTGGCGGCAATCGCCTGCCCCGGACGCAGCCGTTCATTCCCGCGGACCACCACCAGATCACCCTCGACAAGACCATCAACCACTTCATAACGGTCGCCGAGAGGCACACCCAATGTCACGTTGCGCGGCTGCGCCTGATCCTCGGCGGCGACAAAGACGGTCCAGCCGCCTGCCCCTTGCACGAGCGCATCTTTGGGCACGGAGAGCACATCACGCGCGGCGCCAACAGGGATATCCACGGTCAAGCTTTGCCCGACAGCGGCGTTGCCTTCGGCCGACAGTGATGGCGCGGCAAAGAGCACGGCACGGGTACGCGTCGAAGGATCCTCGACTGGCAGAACCGCGCGGAGTTCCAGCATCAGTTCGGCACCGGTTTCGGTCTTGGCAGACACCATCTGGCCGGGAGACAGGAAATTGGTGTAGCGCGATGGTACACTGGCCTGCACTTCGAAGGCGTCAGTATCCAACAGACGCACCAGCGGCGTGCCTGCCTGAATAAAGGCTCCGGGGATCGTGTTCACTTCAAGGACAACACCCGAGAAAGGCGCTGTGATCCGGCTCTGCTCAAGCTGATAGCGGGTTTCGGCAAGGCGGGACTCGGCACTTTTCTCACGGGCTTGTGCTTCGAAAAACTGGGCCTCTGCTTCCAGAAAATCGGCCTGTGCATCGTCAAACCGACCCTGGCTAAAGGATGTCCCGCCGCGCAACGCCTCAATCCGTTCAAGGGCGATGCGGGCCCGGTCAACACGCGCACGGGCGGTTTCGATACCTGCAGCGGCTTCGGCCAGTTGCGCCTCGGACTGGGCGACCTGAATTGTCAGCAGATCATCGTTCAATTCGACCAGCAGATCGCCGGTTGTTACGCGCGTACCTGCGAGAACGGCCACCATATCGACATTTCCGGCAACGCGACCCGCGACATCGCCGTCACGTGCCGTTGTCACCTCGGCAAAGACGGGGACAGTTTCGGCCAATGCACGCATTTCCACGGCTTGCACGCTGACCGCTGCGGGGCCGCCCTGCGCTTGCAGTATCGACGCAGCCGCAGTCAGTACAAACACAAAAACAGGCAGGAAACGCATTGATCTTCTCCGATGGGGACGTATCGGTAAAGTAGCGTGACGGATGTGAAGTCAACGATTGGGCCGACTGACAGCGCCAAACATGCCCGCATCGGGCGCATCTGCTGCAAAAGCGGGCATCGCAGGCCGGCAAACGCGCGCTTGTCATCACAAGATGAACCAGAGATGGTGGCACAAAGCGACCATTATCAAGGAGGAAGCAGCATGCCCAAAGGCTATATCATTGGCCATGTCACGGTGACGGACCCAGAGGCGTATCAGGCCTATGTCACAGAAAATACACCCATCATTCAGGGCTATGGCGGGCGGCCCTTGGTGCGCGGGGGCCAGTCCGAGCACCCCGAAGGTCCGGAATACAGCCGCCATGTTGTTTTCGAGTTTCCCGATTACGCGTCAGCCAAGGCGGCCTATCACGATCCCGCCTATCAAGAGGTGGCGCAAATCCGGCGCGACAATGCATCCAGCATGATCGTCGTGGTCGAAGGCGTCTAGGGCAGAACCGCCAGCCACACCCAGACCGTCAGGATCGACAGGGCCGTGCCCATCAAAACAGCCGACGCCGCTACGCGCTTGGCCTTGCCGTACATATTGGCAAAGACATAGGCATTGACCCCCGGCGCCATGGCTGCAGTCACTGTTGCAGACCGCAAGGCCGCATCAGAGAGATCATTTGCGCGGACCAGCCCCCATGCGATCAAAGGATGCAGGACAAGCGAGACCGCCACAACAAACAGGATGGTGCGCATGTCACCTTCCGGCCGGTAGCGGTACAGCACGCCGCCCAAACCGAAAAGTGCTGCCGGCAGGGCCGCGCGGATCATCAGGTCAATCGCGTCTGTCAGCACCGAAGGCAATGGAATACCGGACAGATTCACGACAAAGCCCAACGAAATGCCGATGATCAGCGCATTGTTGAACATCGCCTTGAGCACTTTGCCCGGCAAGGCCGCGACAGAGCCGCCGCGATTGCGTGCAATCTCCATCGCAGTGATACCCACCATATAACAAAACGGCGAATGGATCGCGATGATGGCATAGTTCGCCTCAAGCGCGCCGGCGCCGTAGGCGCGTTCGGTAATCGGCAGACCCAACAAGAGAGAGTTTGAAAACAGGCAGCAAAACCCGATGACAACACTGTCTTCCCAATCGCGCCCGAACATGTAGCGCGCGCCCAGCAATCCCGTGACAAAACCGGTAAATGCGCCGGCGTAGAAGCTTGCAAGAAGCGCCAGATCAAAGTTCTGTTGCAGATCAAGTGTCGAGATGGCGCGGAACAACAGGCAGGGTATCGCGAAGCCTTGGGTGAACTTCATCAACCCCTCGACACTGCTATCGCTGAAATAGCCCTTCCAGACAGCAACATAGCCAAAGCCGATAACCAGAAATACCGGCAGGATAACGTCGATCAGCGCGGCCATGTCGGATCCTTCGGCTTAGGGGACAGCAATGGTGATTGTCATGCCGTCAAAGGCGGGGCTGACGTGTTCCGGTGTCTCTGCGGCGACTGTTTCATAATCCAGATCGTTGTGCATATTCGTCAGGATCGCCTGTTTGGGGGCCACGCGGGCGATCCACTCAAGCGTATTGGCCAGATGCGAATGGGTCGGGTGCGGTTCACGGCGCAACGCATCAACGATCCAGTAATCCAACCCCTCCAACACCGGCCAGACGTCATCGGGGATGGATGAGACATCGGGCAGATAGGCCACATCGGCAATGCGGAACCCCAACGCCTCGATGGAGCCGTGTTGCACCGCGAACGGGCGCAGCACGATATCGCCCCCTGCCCCGCTGATCGTGATATCACCGTCAATCGTGTTCAGTTCGCAAATGGGCGGATAGGACGATCCTTTGGGCTGCACGAAGGCATAACCGAAACGGCCCAGAAGATCGTTGGTCGTATCGCCATCGGCCCAGACTTGCAGTCGCTCGCGTTTGTTGAAAACGACCATGCGCAGGTCATCAATCCCGTGCACATGATCGGCGTGACCATGGGTATAGACCACAGCATCCAACAGGCCGACGCCAGCGTCGAGCAATTGGCTGCGCATGTCCGGTGTGGTGTCAATCAGAACGCGGGTCTGTCCGTGGGCACCGGTGCGGGTGGCAAGTACGGAACACCGTCTACGCGCATTCTTGGGGTTGGTGGGATCACAGGCCCCCCACAGCCCGCCGAGGCGCGGTACGCCGCCGGATGATCCACAGCCCAGTATGCGAAAGCTGATCTGGTCGCTCATGCGGCGGCTTTCCAGAACAGACGGTCGAAATTTGCCGTCGTTTGCTTGGCGAAGTCATCATAGGACAGACCGAACACCTCGGCCCCGACACGCGCGGTATGGGCGGTGTAGGCGGGCTCATTCCGTTTGCCGCGATGGGGCGGCGGGGCCAGATAGGGGCTGTCGGTTTCCACTAGAATACGCTCGATCGGAGCCGCACCGAAGATATCGCGCAGGTCCTGACTTTTGGGAAAGGCCGCGATGCCGGACATGGACAGATAGAAATCCATCTCCAAAGCGGCCTCTGCCAAGGCGGCGCTGCTGGAAAAACAATGCATCACGCAAGTATAGGCGCCGTTGGCGTATTCTTCTTTCAGAATACGCGCCATGTCGTCATCCGCGGCACGGGCGTGAATAATCAGGGGCAGCTTGGTTTCGCGCGCCGCTGCGATATGGACCCGCAAGGACTGCTGCTGAATAGCGGCGCTTTCGGCAGTGTAGTGATAATCGAGGCCCGTTTCACCGATCCCCACGAACTTAGGATGATCAGCCAAGGCGATCAGCTCTTCCACTGTCGCCAGTGGCTCATCAGCGGCGCTCATCGGGTGTGTGCCCGCAGCATAAAAAACGGGGGCGTATGTTTCAGCGATGGCCCGGACTTGTGGCTCCAAACGCAGCCGCGTGCAGATCGTGACCATCCGCGACACACCCGCCTCCACAGCGCGCGCAACGACCTGATCCCGCTCGGCATCAAAATCCGCGAAATCAAGGTGGCAGTGGCTGTCAACGATGGTGGCGTGGGTCATTATGGGGCCTTCAGATGAGGGCTGTCGCTTGCGCCGTCTCTTCTATTTTGAAAATCATATCAAGGATCAGCGCGGCAGGGTCAAGGTTCACCGCACGCCCGTGGCGCGAGCGGTCCGTCAAATCCTGCTGCAATTGCGCCCAACGCCGCGCTGCGCGGTCATCCGGGGCCAGCCGCGCAAGCAGACGCGCTTCTCCCGGCGCCCCTTGTGCGGACGGTTCACCCATCAGGCCCGCGCGTGCGGTACGTGACAAAAAGAGATCGATCAGATCAAGCGTCATCCCAAAACGTACCTCGCCTGCCTTGCCGACACAGGCATCCGCAAGGCGCAAGGCTGCGGGGCGATCCATACGCGGCAGACGGTCAAGCGTCTTGATCAGTTCGGCATAGAGCGCAAGCCCGTCGTGGTTCAACAACCGGATCGCATCACCCGCAGAGCCGCCTGCAAGGGTGGCAAGGCTCTCGGATTGTTCGGACGGGTGCCCCGCCTGCGCCAGCGCACTTTGTAGATCAGCGGCGTTCAGACGCGCACAACGCAGTTCGCGACAGCGCGAGCGGATCGTCGGCAAAAGTCTTGACGGCTGGTGCGCGACCAGAAGGATGGTGCAATTCGCGGGGGGCTCTTCCAGCTCTTTCAGGATCGCGTTGGCGGCATTCCGGTTCAACTCATCTGCGGCATCGACGATGACCACACGCCGCCCGCCATCGGCGGAGGACATCTGGAAAAACGTCTTGAGGCTGCGCACCGCATCGACGGTGATCTCGGTTTTCAACTTTTTGGTTTTATCATCCCAAGGGCGGCGGATGAGCGACAGGCGCGGATGGGCGCCGGACTGGATCAGGCGCGCATCGGGGTGGTCAGGATCGACAGCCAAACTGGGATCGCCAAAAAGCCCACCCTCCGGATTGGCCAGCAGGAAGGTTGCGATCTTCCATGCGAGCGTGGCTTTGCCCACGCCGCGTGGACCAGTGATCAACCAACCCGAATGCAGCCGCCCTGCCCCGAAAGCATCCAGAAAATCCGCCTGCGCCTTGTCCTGACCGAACAGCACCTGCGTTTCACGCGGATGCGGTGCGCCGGCAATGCGGTCCGGTTCTGGGATATCTTCGTCGCTCATGCGTAGGCCGCGATTTCGCTGGCGATCTGGTCCGCAGTGCGGTTGCCGTCAATTAAGACACAGCGGTCAGGATTGGCGTGGGCCAAGGCTAGAAAGCCGTGGCGCAGCGTTTCCTGAAACCCAAGACCAAAGTCCTCAAACCGGTCCTCGCCGGACTTGCGGGCCAGACCACGCTGGAGCGCTGTTTCGGGGTCCATATCAATGATAAAAGTCAAATCAGGTTCGCGCCCGATCATCAGGCTATGCAAGCTGTCTACGATGCCGCGCAAATCGCCACGCGTGGCCCCCTGATAGACGCGGGTACTGTCGGCGAAACGATCAGAGATCACGGTTTTGCCATCCGCCAGTGCCGGTTGGATCGTCTTTTCCAGATGATCGCGACGGGCCGCCGTAAACAACAAAATCTCCGTCTCGGGCGACCAGCGGTCCGTCTCACCCGTCAGCAAAAGCGCGCGAATTTCCTCGGCACCGGGGCTGCCGCCCGGTTCGCGGGTCAGAATGATATCTTCGCCCTTCGCGCGCAGATGGTCTGCAAAACGGCGTGATTGTGTGGATTTGCCAGAGCCGTCAATGCCCTCAAACGTAATAAAACGGGGCTTGGTCATGCCTCTTCCGGCACCTCGTCCGTGTTTGCCGGACCATATTTCTGCCAAAGCACCAGCGCCGCCGTGCGCAACCGCGTGGCAAAGCCGCCCCGCGCAACATCCGCTTCGGCGACCAAAGGAACGCGCTTTTCAGGCAGATCGTCAAATGAGATCACCAACTCGCCTAGCTGTTGACCCGCCGTGATCGGGGCCTCAATGGGGCCGTTGTAAACCACTTCCGCTTCGATATCGCCTTGGTTCAAGACGGGCACCAGTAGCGAAAAATCCTCGGCCACGGTCATGCCGACGGTCGGCATTTCGCCCATCCACACATCAGCAGTTGCAATACGTGTGCCCGCCTCGGCAACGTCTTTCTCGGCAAACTGGCGGAAGGCCCAGTTGATGATCTTCACAGATTCCTCGGCCCGCGCTTCACGGCTATCAAGGCCGGTGATCACCCAGATGACGCGCCGGTCACCCTGTTTGGCAGAGCCGACAAGACCATAGCCTGCTTCTTGGGTGTGTCCTGTTTTCAGGCCATCAGCGCCCAGCCCCATCGCCAAAACAGGGTTGCGGTTGGCCGAATTGGACGGGACGCGCCCGTCAAAGGGGAACTCGGTTTCCGCAAAAAGTGGATAGAACGTGGGGAAATCCGTGATCAGACGGTCCGCCAGAATACCGAGGTCTTCCATCGACATCCGGTGTCCGGCGGCAGGCCATCCGCTCGAGTTCACGAAAGTCGAGTTCATCATGCCCATCTGGCGCGCACGCTCGGTCATCATGCGCGCAAAACCGGCCTCGGACCCGTCAGGCGAAAGCGCCTCGGCCAGCACAACGCTGGCGTCATTGCCCGAGACAACGATGACACCGCGCAGCAAATCCTCAACGCGCACGCGGTCGGTTGTATCAAGGAACATCGACGAGCCACCAAAGCTGGCCGCATGGGACGACACGGGCAGTTCTTCGTTGATGTCCAGACGGCCATCCGCCACGGCCTCGAACGCCATGTAAATCGTCATCAGCTTGGACATCGAGGCCGGCGGCAAAGGTGTGTCGGCGTTCTTGGACAGCAACACGGTGCCGGTCGACTGGTCATAGATATAGGCGGCGGTCGCACTTGTCTCGAAGGCAAGCGCCCCGCCCGTTGTGAACAGACAAGTCGCAATCACAGCAAAGCGGTGCAAGAAACCAAAACGCATAAAGACAGGTTCTCCTTGTTCGAGGGGGCGTTACTCGGTGGCGTCGATCACAAAGGCATCAACGAAACCCAATTCTTTCAACCGGGTCACATCAGCAGCGTCGGTCAGCGGCCCCGCGATCACACGCCACACGGTGCGCCCGCCAAGCTCTTCGGGGTTCACTGTTGCTTCTATTCCGTTTTCGGCAATCGTGGCGACCGCGTTGTTGGCATTGCGCTCTACGCTGAACACGCCGATCTGCGCCAGCGATCCCGCAGGCAGTGGCGCGGGGGCTGCAAGCACGGCAGACACATCAATCGGCGCATTTGGAGTGGCAACATCGGCAGCCGCTGTGGCTGTAGCCGCAGCTGTTTCCTCTGCAGCGGCTGTGGCAGCCTCAACAGCAGCTGGCAAAACGACCGCTGTGGTCGCAGCGGCAGCTTCACCCGCCCCGCTCTCTTCCGCGTCCACATCCACGTCCGCAGCATCAAGGGGTGCGGCTTCAACAGCAACAGGCGCTGCCAGGCTCGCGACGACCGGGTTTTCTTCTGCGGCGGGCACCTCAACCTCTTGGCGGCGCAGAACAACGACTTCAAGCCGCGCGGGCGCGCCAGGCAACATACCCAGCGCATCGGCGGCATCCGAGGACACCTGCAACAGCGGACCGGGGTTGTCCCGCTCACGGCGGAACAGGGCGCCGATCACCTCTTGGCCGCCTTCGGTATTGCGGATCACAACGCGCTCGGGGTCCCTGACCTCGGGGTGCGCGACCCAGACACCGCCCAATGACGGGCGGCCGTCCCACAAACCGTCGCTGTTGATCGCAAAAATATCCGGCCGTTCGATATCAATATCACGTTGCACCCGCTGGCCCAGCGCATTGGCGGGCAAGGGCGCTGCAGCCGCTTGAGAGGCGTTGTCGGCGCCTGGAAAAGCGAATTCACCGTTCTCGTCGCAAGCGGCCAACCCAAAAGTCGCAGCCACGGCCAGCGAAAGCGGCCACTTTCTCGCGCTCAAATACACAAAGCCTGTCATCATTTGCCCCTCTGTTACACCTGTTCTACGGCAGGTATCAGCTGTTTTCAGCCCTATTTCTTGCTGCTCTATGCCCTTTTGATAGACATAATCACACGACGCAACATTAACGCCGATTAACGCACTGCGAAAGGATAGCCTCCGTCGGAACGTTTTGAAAGGCTCTCACTTATTTTGTCGGCGGAATTCCCCAAAGTGTGAACGTGCTTTTCGAATCAGAAATGACCCGCTAACAGGGCCGTGTCGGAGGAGTGGCAGAGTGGTTGAATGCACCGGTCTTGAAAACCGACGTAGGTGAAAGTCTACCGTGGGTTCGAATCCCACCTCCTCCGCCATCATGGCCCATTGCCCTTTTTTCTTTATTCCATTAGCACTTAGAGTGCCCCTTGGAGGGTATTGATGGAGTATATGGATGCCTGATTACCCTGCAACGACGCTGTCGATGAACAAGGGCAAGTGGTACGTGTACCTCACGATCCCTCAGGAACTCCGGGAACACTTCGGTGGCCGCAAGCAACTCAAGAGGTCCACAGGGACCAGTGATGAGCGGGATGCACGGCGTAAGCAGTATGCCATCACCACAAAGTTGTATGCGGAACTAGACACCTGTGAGCCTGACATCCGTGATGTGATTAGTGATCTACTTGGGTGGATTGGCGATGCCGATGAAGTGCAGCGCATGGATGACGAGGGACATCTCAAGGGTCTCATACAGGCCCACAAGAACCTCGAGGAAGGTGAAGACCCCGAGAACGACACAGCGACTGAGGTAGTCAATGAGCGTGGCTCCAAGGCACTTAAGGTATACCGTGAGTGGAAAGCCAAGACAGCGAACCCCACCCCGTCCTCGAATGATGTGCTGCTGTCGGTTTCAGCAAGGGAATACTCAGCGACAAAACCATACGGCCCACTCAAGACACTCAGAGACAGCGACCTGTCGATTGAGGAGTTTCTCAAGTACATGGGTGACGTACCCTTGAGCAAGGTTACCGCTCTGAACATCCACCAGTATGCTGAGAGCATGGGGCAGACCAAGAGCAAGCAAACGATCTCCAAGAAGGTGGGCTACATCAAACGCCTCTTCTACTTCGCTGAGCGCAAGGGCTGGATCACCAACAACGTGGTGGTCGGGGTTGTCCTTGATAGCAAGCTGGGTAAACCGAGAGAGAGTTATAGGCCTCTCAACGGGGATGAACTCGAAGCACTCTTCAAACAATCGATGCCAGAGCACTCCCGTAAGCTTCTCTCGATCCTGATCACCACCGGCATGAGGTTAGACGAAGCCGCCCTGCTCGATTGGGAGGACGTCAAAGAGGACCAAGGCATCATGTACTATGACCTCACCGACAAGCTGGTGAAGAACAAGGGTTCACAGAGACGGGTCCCGGTCCACTCCAGCCTCCCGTGGATCACCACAGGCAAGACCGGTCAGATGTTCCCAGAGTTCACCCGCGATAAGGATGGAAAGGCTCAGGCCTCCGCCTCAAAGGCTCTCATGCCGCTGATACGCAGGGTAACGGACGACAAGGCCAAAGTGGTGCATTCGCTCAGGGGCAACTTCAAGGACATGCTGAGGGACGCGGGGGTGTCCAAGGAGGTCAACGACTTCATTACTGGACATGCCTCTGGCGACGTGGCAGGCAACTATGGTTCTGGGCCGAGCCTGAGGGTGCGCAAGGAGGCCTTGGATCTTTTGGCACTAGAATTCAACGACTAGCCTAAGTTTTTGGCCAAATGTAACTGGCAATGCGTACCCATGACTGCATTGGAGGGTCACTCAGAGCAGAACGTCACAAGTCACACGGACGATGCACAGCGGGGTCCAGACATACAAAACCGCAGACTGGGTGGAGGACTATGAAGTGACCCAAGTTTTTTCTCATTTCAGAGCTTCTCAATAATGCTTTGCAGTCTTCGAACGCCTTGCTTCACCAAGGCAAACTGTGTCTAATGCGCTCAACTCTGAGGAGACGTACAATTGAGTGGAAAGCCGTTCTTGAAGTGGGCTGGAGGTAAGCGATGGTTAGTGGACCGAGAAGAGTTCAAGATCCCCTCGTACACCGGACGATACATAGAACCCTTTTTAGGTGGGGGTGCAGTCTTCTTTTTTTTGCAACCGACAGCTTCGATACTTTCAGACATCAACCCAAAGCTCATCGAAACCTATCAATCGATCCGAGATGATTGGAAGACGGTCTGGAGTATTCTGTCTGAACATCAGATTAAACATTGTTCAGAGTATTATTATCGTCAGCGGGGTTACCAGCCCGGCACCCCCGCTGAGAGAGCAGCACTCTTTCTTTACCTTAATCGATCGTGTTGGAATGGTCTCTATCGAGAAAACCTAAAGGGCCAATTCAACGTCCCCATAGGGACAAAGACCAAGATCCTCATGGATGATGATGATTTCCAATGGACCTCTCAGCGCCTTGAGAAGTCAGAGATCAGTTGCTGTGACTTTGCCGACACCATCAAGAAGTCCGAAGCCGGTGACTTTCTTTTTGTAGACCCGCCCTACACAACCGCTCACAACATGAATGGTTTCGTAAAATACAACCAAAACATCTTCAGCTGGGAAGATCAAATACGATTGCGGGACGAACTAGTTGCAGCAAGGAACAGGGGCGTACATATCGTTTCAACCAATGCAAATCATCAGAGTGTTCACGATCTCTATCGAAATTGTGGCGAACTATACGAAGTGAGTAGAGCATCAGTAATCAGCGGAAAGAAAAAAGGCCGGTCCTCTACGGAGGAGTTATTGATTGTGTTAGAACCATAGCGAGATCAGTATACTATGACGAAACTACTACACTACGTGCGCAAGGTGCCACTATTTGGCCAACTTTTTGAAGTCAGTGGGAAATCGTTTAGATCCGCACTGTCAGAGATTTTCATTTCGACAATATTTTCGACTCTACCCATTTGGTTTTTTCCGCTCTTAGCTTCAATATTTATAGCAAATAGCCCAAGCTTGATGCGTAATATCCTTACGTCGGTGGACCAAGGTGACTTGTTTATTTATTCATCGGCTCTTGTTGGTCCGTTAATATTTGCAATCACTAAAAACTACGCTGAGTGGGGTAGTGATAATCCAAGCGCAAATGCGTCACAACTCGGAAAGCTGACTTTTGAGTTTCCATACGGAACTTGGTTCTTCCTGATCGCCATCGCAATTTGCATGATAGCTGCAGTCTGCTTTGGCTTGATGCGCTTTTCAAGTATGGGGCTAATAGCTGCCCAGTTTCAGATGGACAATTTTCTTTGGGTATCTTGTGGGATGTATTTATTCGCTTTGTTGTGCCTATTTACGGTTTCAATCTACAGGAACGAACTTCAAGACTTCTCGGCGAACGCGAACGAAGACACCCAAAACTTTGTAGATCAATGGAATTCACGAAATGGATGATCTTCCGCAAGACGACTCAGTGATTAGTTTGACCTTTGATTGCTTGAGAGCCGAACAGCCCATCGGCGATGTATTCATTTGCTCCGTGCCGCATGAAAAACTTCGAAAAATCACCTATTTTGATGTTCGTCGTGTACTGCAAGACGAACGCGACGTTGAGAGGTACTTAGGAATTCAAAGACCTCTTGACGATAGACGAGTAAAGAAAATTGAGGACTACGTGAATTTCTTTGACGCATCTTTCCCTACGGGCATAATCGTGGCCGTAGATGAAGACTATGCTTCATACGATGAGAAAAGCCGGACACTAACCGTGTCGAACACCAAGCACCATGAGCAAACTCCGAGCATAAATATAAGCAACATCGCTCGCGTGATTGACGGTCAACATAGGATAGCGGGACTAGCTAACTACAAGGGAAAGAAATTTGATCTGCCCGTAATCTTTTTCGTTGGGTCTGATATTTCAGATCAAGCTCATATCTTCTCGACCGTAAACCTCGAACAAACTAAGGTTCACAAGAACTTGGTTTATGATCTCTACTCACTCGCCCGATCACGCAGTCCGCAGAAGACCTGTCATCAAATCGCAGTAGCCCTAGATCAAGACGAAGACGGGCCTCTATATGGCAGAATTAAGAGGCTAGGCGGGGCAACAATTGGTCGCGACTTTGAGCCAATCTCGCAAGCTACTTTTGTAGAGTCGTTGATGAGGTATATCTCGCTCAACCCCAAGAATGATCGCGACAAGCTCCTAAGGAATGAGAAGATTCCGTTGATTGATGGTAATGAGTTAAGGAAGACGCCCCTTCGGAATTTATTCATTCAGGAATCTGATTTAAAGATTGCAGAGGCAATTCATTCATTGTTCGCAGCGGTGCGTGATAGATGGCCCGATGCTTGGAACGATGAAAGCCGAGAGGGCCTCATGCTCAACCGCACAAACGGCTTTAGAGCGATAATGAGGCTATACTCGGTGCTTTACGAGAAACACGGCTTACCGGGCGGTGTCGTGCCAAAAGCATTCATCGATAATTACTTAAATGAAATTAAGTTGGACGATCAGGATTTCGATACTAAACACTTTATACCGGGGTCGGGGGGAGAAGGAAGACTGTTCAGGGTTCTGTCAAAGGAAGAAACGTTAGAAGAGCAGAAGGCGAAGCTTGATCAGAACTGATTACCTCATACGTTCGATTAGGGTACCGCCATTATCCTAAGCTTCCACGAAAGTTCTGCTGGTTTTGGGTTTTTGGCTCCAGTTCTACAACAGTACTGAGAAATGCCCGAAAAATCTGTTCGGTCTATAATACGTGAGCCTTCCGCCAACACCCCCCTTGGGGTGCCTGCAGTCCTCAACGCAAACCCATGCCGACCCGGGGCCACCCCACAACACCTCCCTCCCCCTACATTCTGCCCTCGTGAGTCCCGCGTTTGGTCGCTGCCCACCTGCCCTACCCGAGGAACACTCAAGGCATTCTCAGGGGCATATTGTACCGTTCACCATCCCATTGTAACATTCACATCCATCGTTGACATATGCAACGGCAGTCCTTAGGTACACTTCAAGCTGCACTGAGGGAGGCCTCCACTCATGAAAAACTACGTTACCTATCGCCGTGTATCGACCAAGGACCAAGGCAAGTCAGGCTTAGGCCTAGCAGCGCAGGACCGAGACATCGGGTTGTATCTGGAGGGTTACTCTGACCAACCCTACGAGATCGCGGGGTCCTTCACCGACATCGCGTCGGGTACATCTGATGATCGACCGGAGTTGACCAAGGCAATCGCTCTTGCAAAGCAGGTTGGCGCTGAGTTGCTGGTTGCTAAGCTGGACCGCCTGTCACGCAAGGTGTCGTACATATCAACGCTGATGGACGATAAGAAGCTGGCCTTGCGGGTCGCCTCAATGCCTCAAGCTGACAAGTTCTCCTTGCACATCTATGCGGCCCTAGCAGAACAGGAGCGTGAGTTCATTTCGATCAGGACCAAGGCTGCGTTGAAGGAAGCAAAGGCGAAAGGCGTGAAGCTGGGTGGCTTGAGAGACAAGACCATGAAGCGCAACGAGGCTGTACAGGCCAACGCCAAGTTGAGGGCTGAAAAGGTGTCAGGGTTGATCCTACCGCTCAGGAAGGCCGGTAAGAGTCTCAGGGACATCGCTGATGAGTTGAACAAGGCAGGTGTCCAGACTGCTCGTGGAGGCCAGTGGCAAGCGTCTCAGGTCAAGCGGACACTCGAAAGGTTGGCGTCATGAGCCTCATGGCAATCTTCCTGATCACCCTCGGTGCTATATGGTTTGGTATTTGGGCGCTCTGCACGTTGTACGATGCTGCTGTCTTCAATCGGTAGCTTGGGACACCTCCAGCCCACTCAAAGCCAACACTTACGACATCCTGAGACTTGCGATATCCTATGCAATATCAAGTGATTAGACAATTCACGGGGCAGTTCCCTATGTGTACTTACAGTAACCCAGAGTACACTTAAGGAACCAAACGATGACACTTTCAGAACAGACCACCGCCGACCTAGGCACCATGCTTGAGGCCACAGACCAGCGGCTGCACGAGATGACCTGTACACCCGAGGCGGTGAATACCTACAGCCCCGCTGAGGTGGCCGCCTTGTGGGACCTGAGGGATACTCTGGGTGCGATGCTTCCCGATTGATCCTTGATCGTGTCCGTTGCTCTGTTCCTTCAAGTAGTGGGAAGGCAGTGGACGACAAAGGGTCGTGCATGCTGACCTATTATTGAACAACGGTGAATAGAGACCCCACCAGTATAACCAGAAACGAAATGACACTCAGGGATCAACACGTGAACATTGCATCTATATCCTCGACGCCGTGATCTTGAAGGTCCGTCGTCTCAACTCCTCAAAACTGTGGGAACTTAAGGAACAGCTATCATGAGAAACTAGCGGTCAACCGCCGGATCGTCCCAAATTATCCAATGAAATCAAGGAGGGTGTACCCGAGGCGCACCCCCTGTAAGCTGTTGATATCGTTGAGCAATAATTAGGGACCTCATATGTAAGAATACTCCTCCGGTTATATCTTAAGTGTAGGGAGAGGTGGCTATGAGTTACCTCGAGATGACCTCGTGATGAAGTGAAGGGTGCAGCCACCACCACCCACCCCTGACCAGCACTTTGAGGAGACACCCTAAGTGTACCTCAACACCCTTGTTTATATGCAGGATCATTTAGGGCCCCCTATTAGAAGGAACCTCCCAAAGTTATACCTTAAGTGTAGAGCAGGGACGCTATGAGTTATCTCGATGTGTGGATCAAGTTAGATTGGCAAGTGTGATCGCCACCAGCAACCCTCCCAGCCAACACCTTTGATGAGATACTCAGAGTGTACCTCAGCACCCTTGTTTATAAGGCAGATCAATTAGAGACCCCACTAAGAAAGAAACTCCCTCCAGTGTACCTTAAGTGTAGAGCAGGGTGGCTATGAGCTATCTCGAGATGACCTTGAGTTGAAGTGAAAGGTGCAGGCACCGCCCCTACTCCTGATCAGCACTCGAGGTCTGAGGATTGAAGACCTCACCAGTATAACACCAGAACAGTTTTCAGATGTGGTGACCACCATCCCGATCTCAGCCTAAGTGAATAGGGGCTACCTGTGAATGAAGGCAAACGTGATTGAAGGGTGAAGGTCTCCCCGTAGCTGCCCACCTCAAGTCCACCTCAAGTCCCTCGGTCTCCCTGACAGGTGCATCCACCCACCAGCCACATCCCATAACCCAACCCAAACCCCAAGCCACAGGAGGCAGACCCGATGCGCAAAGACTACATCCACCAAGCATACCGCCGCCCCTGCGCAAGCCTGTGGTGTCCACAATTAACGAACCGATCTGACGGTCTCTGCGTCACCTGCTTTAATCGATACCATGCTCTCCGTATGCCGGTGGCTGGTTTCATCTCCTCCCTCGATCTACGGCACGTCGCCAACATCATCATCAAAGAGCAAGGCTTCACGTACAGCGACCAGCAGGCTGCTCTCAGAGCCATCAGAGGCTCGAGGTATCCTACAGGACCTTGGGATGATCGACCGTCTTACAGGCTTACTCCGTTGCTACACGGCAAAGGCAAATTAGTTAAATTACCCCATCTCCTCGTGGGTCGCCGCCGCAATCCAAGCATCGAGAGCCTCGTCATGGCTTTGGTCCACTACCATCTCTGCGACCGCGTCATGGGCATTACCGGCTCGTATCGTTGGTTTTTGACAGGGGCCACGTATTACCAGCGCCGAGGAGTGTCTGCACCCAAAGGCTCCGAGGTGTTGACAGGTGGCGCTGGTCATACCGGCTACCTGCTTCATACCTCTGACTTCGTCTACATTGGCATGGAGGTGATCAAAGCGTGTTCCCAACTCGGGATCAACCCTCGATCACGCCAGTTATCCGACCGCATCACCCAGTTCTACCATGAGGGTCTCGCTGCAGGCACGTACCACCGCCAGCTACTTTGCACTCCATGGGCTAGACGTACACAAGCCATGGGGGACCACCCGCTCAGCACCCGCATCCAGTTCAAGTACTCGCCTCACTGGGGCCATATCAGGCTCCCGACAGGATACCTCCAAGGTCCTGACAAACGCTACCCCCATGACCTAGACGAAACACCTCAAGACCGCGCCGAGGTCCTCCACCGACACAAGGTCCACCTCGCCGCCAAAGCCGACATCTTCAAGGTCCAGACCTCCACCATCCAGCCACCAACCGACTGGCTGTTCCACTAAATCCCCGCCCTCTGAGGTTGGGAACTTTCACCCACACACACAGAGGAGGCAGATCATGCCCATCACTCCCCGCGCACAGCGCACCTGTCTCTGCTGCAATGTGACCTTTGAGGGCACTCCAGCCGCAACTCGGTGCAAACCCTGCCGCGCTGCTGGCATCAAGGTCCCTGCCAAGGTCCGAGCCAAGCGTGACAACCGAAAGCCGCGCCGGATGTGCCTCGAGTGCCGCAAACAATTCACGCTCGAGGATGACACCCACGTAAACTGCCCAAGCTGCGCCGAGATGCTCGGGGTCTTCCAGTATGAGATGACCCCTGAGCAGCAGGCCGCGATGGTCGAAGCTGAGAACCTCCAGAAACACAAAGAGCGTCTCCAGAGACAGAACGAATGGCTGACACGCCGTGAGAACCGCCCGAAAGGCTACCCCCGAATGAACCAGAAGACTTCAACCACCCCGCTCGGTATCCTCTGGCTGGGCTTATGTGCCGCCGATGGCGCTGCTGGGTCGGTCATGTACGCCGCCCACTCCGACGTCCCCTTCAGCGAAGAGGACAAGGCCACACTGATGCTCACGTTCTACCGGCTCCGCGCCAAAGGCTATCACCCGTCGGCACTCGCCAAGCTGTGCCCCCGCGCCATTCTCCAGCAGGCTGCGCAGGATGCACTCCAAGACCTGCCCAAAGTGACAGCACCTGAACCGTACACCATGCAGGGATGGGGTGACATTGCCGCTCGTGCATCCCTCGGTCTGCAGTAATCCAATCAATCCAATCACAGAAAGACAGACCATGACCACTCAAACAATTTCACATAACCCCGATGGCTCAGCCTCAACATCCACAGGTGGTGGCCGTACCAATTCGTCCGTAGACGCACCCCAAGGTGAAGGCTATCACGTCCGATCCGGTATGCATGGCCGCGTGACCAACGACCTATCCCAAGTCGCTGACACGGACCTGATCACCGTCCAAGGCATGGAGATCACCTATGCGATGGCCAAGGACATGGGTTTGATCAACCAGCACAAGCCAGACACAGGCCTGTCCGTGGGCAACGCCGTGCCACAGGAAGCACCCGAGGTGTCCATAGGTAACGAGACGGAGCACCAAGGATACGATGCAACGGTCGCTGAGTTGAATGCTCAGGTCAATGCAGGTCAGTTGTCTGATCGTGAAGCCTCTGAGTACAGCACCGCGCTGGGACAGGTTGCACTGGCAGGTCTCACAGTGACCGAGGTGACCGAAACACTCGATGGCCTCCGGGATGGCACGGTCAACCTGCAAGACCTCACCCAAGATCAGCGTGACATCGTGACCAACCTTGAGACAACCGTCCAGACAGCATCGACCCGATCAGCGATGTCTGAACTCGGTCAAGAAGGCTTCAACCGGATCGCTGAGATCGCCCGGGGCGACCTCGAGTTTAATGAGGTCCTGCGAGGCTACGCAACCATGCGGGCACTCGGGAAGGCTGACCATTCGTGGCCTGAGTTCCTCATCGAAGCCGAAAGCTGGTCACGAGGGGAACGCTAACCTCCGCCCACCCCCGATACCTGCAGCAGGAGACGTACCTGAGCAGGCCTAGAGGACACTCAGCGCAGCCTATGAAGACCCAGACCTCCCGATTGTGGTCGGTTGACGCGGCTAATCTTCAAGTGTGCCCTGAGTGTCCTCAACCAACAACCATCTACCCAGTCCTGTGCCAGAATAGTGCGCAGGGCCGGTGGCCGGTCCAGACATTGAGACCAACCGAATGCACAACACCTTCAAGAACCAAGCTTGGGATACAGACATCGAGCTTGCCCTACTGTCCCTCAAGCGTCCCCAGATCGCAGACCATGACTACTGGTTCGCCACCGTCGATATCATTGATGCAGGTTACGACCCCGCCACCAAACAACCCATCACCATTGAAGCCCTCGAGGCGTGGGTATCCAGATGTAAGACAAACCCACCCGAGGAGGGCACCCCCGATGACACCCAAAGTTCACCGCGCCGCCGCGTTGCTCCGCACAGAGTTGTTCCCAACGATGTACCGGGAGACCACAAACAAGATCGTCTTGGCGTACACCAGCCACGTACCTGACCCCCGGATCGATGCAGCAGCAATCGACATGCTCGATGCCACAGACCATTATCTCGGATGCTCCCACCACTACGTGATCAGCACAGAAGGCCGCATCGAGGTAGGCCGCAATCCCCTGACCCGCTCCTCACGCACTCGCATCAAACGATACCAACAGCAGGCTCTCTTCATCGGCGTCGTTGGAGGTCTCGCTGCTGGAAATGGCCACCGTGCCGACACCATCACCGCCGCACAGGAAGAGGCTGTCGAAGGGCTGCTCCAAGCCCTCGCCGATAACCTCGGTGTGGAACTCGAAGTGTTCGATCACATCGCCAACTGGAATGCATCCCACAACCTCCAGTCCAAGGACATTGGTCAGACGATCAGGGCAGATACAATCGACATTCTGTACGCACTTATGACCGATGAGGAGCTTGCAGCGAGTGACGAGCGCATCACAGCCTAAAGTACACCCGTAAGCACCCCTAAAGCACGACCAATCGCTCCTTAGAATGCGATCTCCACAATCCATTACCCATCATCCCCCAGAGCCACTCTAGGCACTGCAGGGAGGCTATTGGTCAAACCCCGAAAGAACCCCAAAACCATGACTATTCAGATCGACCTCGCCGGTACACCCGGGCGGGGACCATGCGACCTTTGCCGTGACCTCATCGAAGCCGGGAGTGATCCCGAAGAACACGTCAAGTTCACCCGAGGCACCACCCCAGTATTCGCAGCGACCCCCATCAAGTGGTGGGCTGGGCGACGGGTACGTGAAGCTGACGCAGGTGGGCCGATGAGGTTCGTCCTCAGCGCCGGCTGATCCAACCAACTACCAGACCAACCAACCCAAAACCATGACCAAGCTAGAAAGTTAAACCCATGACCAAGACAACCCAAGCACCCCGCATCTGCCTCCAATGTGAAGGCCCAATCCCGGAGCATAAGATCGCCTCCGCCAAGTATTGCCATCTCAACTGTGCCCGTGTCGCAAGCTACCACCGCAAGTCACCTGAGGCCCGCAAGGCCTACAACAAGCAGTCCAACGACCGCCGCATGAGGCAGGACCTCCTGCCCATCTTGAGGACACTAGGTCGATCTGCAGGAGAAGCTGAGATCATCGAGGGCACACCCCTCGGTCGATACGTCGTTGGTATGTTCCTACTGGAACGACTGTCCAACTGGAAACTCGATCTCGCTCTGAACTTCAATCAAGCCCGCAACACCCTCGCCGCACTAGCTGGGGGTCACGATGAACTCGATGAACTCGAGGAACTGGTCACAGCCGAAATGCTCAAAGTAATGAAGAAAGCAAACCAATGATGAATAACGTAACAGCCGACAGCACAGCCACCCAGCCCCTGATCAAACCGATCATGCAAATCGGACCAGATGCCATCCACATGCTCCGCTCAATATCGAAGCAACACACCGGCGAACGCTACACCTACGACACTGCTCGAGTGCAACGGAACCGGTTCGGAGGGGCAGACACCGAGATCAACTTCAACAAGCTCGAGATGCTCGAGGCAGGACATCCCGACAGCTACGGAGTGTTCATCAAGAACAAGGTAACGCCTCAGGCATTGAAGTGGCACCGTCGGATGGCGCGTCAGGATCAATCACTTGTCAAGTACACCATGGCTGGCCTGTTGAAGGAGGCCATGACCGAGGATGCAGATATGTGGTGGATGTTATCGACCAACGCTCTCCGGTCTGTCCTCTTCCCCGCAGCCTTCACCGATGGCAAGCGCACCGACCGCATCTTCTACTACGACATCGCTGGGTACAAACGTCAGCTTGGGTCCGCTCTGTGGCTCCGTGGGCTGTCCCCGAAGGATGTCTATCAGTTCCACCTCCAAGCAACCGCTGCAGTCCCCAGCAAGATCATCGACCTCGACCTGATCACACCATTCCTGAACAAATAGAAAGTATAAACCTATGACCGATACAACCAACAACACACCCGCCACCGAAATGACAGCTTGGGACATGGCATCGTCCTGTCTCGTGGGATTGCACAAGTCCCAACGCAAGGCCCGCTCGGAGTACGAAGCAGCCTTGGCCGCATCTGGGAACAACCCGCTCGGGGCCGGCGTTAGCGCCGCTGCTCGAGTTATCAATGTGGTTGCTGCTGCCACACGCGTCCTCGAGCAGGACATGCGTCAACATGCTCGATCTGCAGGCCTCGTAATGCCGCAGAGTTCCAGTGATGGGTGACCTCATGACCCAGCGACACCGTGAGCGCCTCTCTGAGGCCATCGCGGGGCAGCGCAATGCTGGGACCAGAGGTGTGCGCAAGGTTATCCAGCGTAGTGACGGTGCCGTCCTAAGCGGCGGGACGATATGGTGGACCCATGACATCGAGGAGGCACTGCAGGCCAATGAGCGCACTTGGTGTCCCTCGAAAGCGCAACTGGTGCCTGTTGAGACTGCTCGGAGTTATATTATCAAGTTAATGGAAGCGGACTTGAAGAGCCTCAAAGGCTGACATCTGCCACCCACCCTGCAAACCAGAGACGCCGCATGTGATGTGTGGCGTCGTCTCAAATAAGGGCAGCAATAATGCTACCGGTTTGAGGCCAAAGCAGACCTTGGGTCATCCCGCAGCGAATGGCAGTTAAGAGCCCAAATTTATCGGTGCTACGCGATGTGCCGAGGTCTGCTATGGACTGGAGATAAAGCGGAATGTTAAGTTTCCGGTATACGAGGTATACAGCCACCTTTCCCATCACCTCGATTTCGCGGCTTAGGCAGCCAACTGGATGACAGACAACCAAATGGAACTCTACTTTGCGAAAGACCCCTCGTTCCCGCAAGCCGACAACCGTGCACCCGCCAGAGCTAGTGCGGGCTTTCTTTGCTGCCAGCGATTACCTCGACTACATGGTTCTGCGTCCTTTAAGTCACATTACCATGAGCTGGGAGGCAGCTTGGGGTGTGGATCGATACGAACCTGAAGCGGATAGTTTCGCGGGCGATCTGAATGAAATCATTTACCAAATCGCCGGATCGCCACGGCCTGACCGCTACCACGACAATGAGGACCGCTTGGCTGAACGGGTCGTCACCGCGCTCAAGTGGCCCATCCAGAAGAAAGGCGGTCGTTGGTATGGGGCGGACTATCAGTCGATACTAGAACAGGGTGCGTTCCAAGATATTGGGCAACGAGAGCTGGCCATCGCAGCAAATGGCAGGGTTCAGATGGCCCTCGACTATGGGCAGTCGCATTTCGATGCGATGGATGATGCCCACATGACCATGCTGGCAGCGCTGATGACAATCATGATCTATCATCGCGACTGCGACGGAACTTCTCTGAGGGTGCCGGAGGAGTAAAAGGACGGGTAGTCTCAGGCCAGCACTGCTGTTGGTCAACATCTGGTGGCAAATACTCTGTGTCTGGCGCTCGGTTGCCAAAACTCAACTGTTTCTGCCACAAGCGGAATCGACCGTTTTTGGCAGGTCAGCTCTTCCCGAGGTTACTGCCGTAGCATATGAACCGATGGGATGGAGAGTAGATTACCCGTGACGGTTACAGGCACCCGGAAATTCAGGTTTATATAAATAGAGGTAGCAACAACATTACCCCCCACTCAAAACACAAAAGAGAAGAAATGTCACTCACGCCAGAAGAACAAGCCATGGACATCGGCCAGATCCTCGACCGTATCAAAGAAATAATTGTGAACGGAGAACTCCCGGATAACCTTGCGGGCGACTTGATGAGCCAATCTCTTACCGAATTTCACGAAAAGCTGTCCAAAAGGCTCGATGCACTGCAAGAGCAACTAAAAAAATAGCTGACAAGCCTACTCGTTGCGGAAACCACCGTTTTTATGCTTCCGGTTCTTCCGAGCGGACCTTGGTGCGACAGCAGAGAATGCCCGCTTCGTCCCGCTTAGCGGTCATCAGCACAACGCGCAGCCAACGGCAGATCACACCGATTGGTCGGAAAAATGGACCTTGATATCAAACGCCTTTGGGTCGTCTTGGACCAGCTCGCTCATCTTATCATAGAGCGTGAAGCTCACCTTTCGGATCAAGTCGATAAGGTCGAGTTGGTCCATCCATTTGTAAAACTGCAAACCCTCATCATGCTTGACCATGAGGCCGTAAAAGGGCTGACCTTCGTGTCTCATCACTTCTCCAGCTTGCGCTGCGAAATTCATCATCTCAGTGTCAGAATGCGCCACCAGTTTATTTCGCAGATCGATGACACGGTCGTGCAATTCTTGCTCTTCCGGCGTCAACGTCACACCACACATCTTTAAACTGAGCTTCGGTGTTTTCCCTTTCGATTGTGAGAAAGGCCGCGCATAAGAAACGATGGCTGTATGCTCGTAACACCTAAATCGCCGCAACTCGACATGGTTGTACTTCTGGTCTTCGTCAGCCTCTTGCATGAAGTCGGCTGCGCTGAGCGCCAGTTGGAAGTCACCCAAAGCACTCAGCATCCGTATGCGCTGCATTCTGATCTTTTCTTCCATGTTAAATCTGCGCCTCAGTCATCGTCCCCCCAAGACCCAGACTGCTGTGCGATTAATACAAGCTCCTCTGAGTTTTCTGCGATTGTCTTGAGGTAATTGACCAAATCCGCAAAAGTGGACAGCAAGATTGCGGTTATCCAAAGATAGAACCCGTACTTTAAGCCTTGAGTAAAAGCGGGGGCGGTGGTTCCGTTGGTCACGGCATCATCCAAGGCCCAGAAAGCCAAGAGCCACATTCCTGTCCCGGCAACGCCCGACAATACTGCAAAGAACTTCAACGCCATTTCATATCTTCCTGCAATTTCGGTCACAGCCACTGAAAACACAATGCGGCATGATTTCAACCAAGAATTGAAATGGGTAGGCCTACGGCAAACAGCGCATCCACGGGTTCAGCACAGCGCCGCTCACAAAATCACTCATAGTCCAACTCAAGAAACGGTAAGATATTCTCGGGCGCACCCTTATTCGTTGCTCAAACGGAGGGTATCTGACAGGTAATGCGGAGTATATGCGCTCTCGATATCCCTTAATTTATTGACCTTTCAGAGATACACTTCTAATCCCACCTCCTCCGCCACGACAGCCCAAGCGGCAATCGTGCGCACCAACCGACCATCTGCATCGCGGGATTGCGGTGGCGTTTCAAGACTTTGGCGTTCGGACGACAGGCCATACATTCGCAACCATCCAAAACCGACTGCCGGGCGCTGCAAGGCCTCGATCTTTCGCGCTTGCGACATGTTCGCCTGTTCTTCAAAAACTGGCGTCCCACGCTTCAGTTTGACCTTTTCGCCGATCCGGTCCAGTGTGAAAGTGTTTAGTATATGGTGTTTCATGCGTTTCCTAGGTTCCGCCGTTTGTGTTTCGGCTTTCGTTTTGTCATCGGGGTCTGCCGCAATTGCTCAGAGCTATGATCGGGCGATGACAGCCTTTGATGCGGGGAACTATGAGGTTGCACTCGCAGAGCTTCTTCCCCTTGCGCAAAACGGCGATGTTCTCGCACTCTATAACGTCGGTATAACTTATGAGGATGGCTTCGGGGATTATGCCGAGGCTGCGAAATGGTACCGGCTTGCCGCCAAACAGGGCGACGCTGCAGCGCAGACCAACCTGGGCCATATGTATGACAACGGCCAAGGCGTTCCCCGCGACGACGTGCAGGCTGTGCGGTGGTATCTCAAGGCTGCCGAACAGGGGAATGTCACGGCGCAATTCAATCTTGGCGTGATGTACCGCAATGGTGAGGGTGTACCGCAGGATCTGGCACAAGCGATCAATTGGTACGCGATGGCGGCCAAACAGGGTGACCCTTTTGCACAATCCACCCTTGGCGTCATGCACAGAAATGGCGAGGGCGTCGCGCAAGATGATGTCAAAGCCTATATGTGGTACGCCATTGGTGATGTGAACGGTTTCGAGGGTGGCGATATCCTGCGCGCGTCGGTCGCCCAGGATATGACAGTCGCAGATATCTCGCTTGCGCAACTGATGGCGCATGACTGCCTGAGCAGCGGTTACGCTGATTGCGACTGGTAGGACTTCAATCTAACGGTTGCGCGCCAGTTTCTGCCGACATGCGTCACTGCATGTTTTCGCGTCCGCACGCGCAGTGACCGGCAGTTGCGTCCCGCAGGCAACGCAGCGCCTGACATGCTTTTTGCGCGTGCTTTCCCACTCGACCCTGACCTTGGTCCGGCGCACGGCTTGCCGCTGACTATCGGTGAGCGGGGCACCCCCGTTTTCGCGCCGGAAATCCTCTTTCAGCTCACTGGCTGCCTCTTCTCCGCTCTTTTCTTTCACAGTCGTTTCCTTCAGCGCCGAAAGCACTTTGGTCAACTTGGTAAAGACAGGATCTGGTTTTACGGCCATGACAGTAGCCTAACGACGGATCGCAAAACGGACAAGCGTGACGATGCGCGGGCGCAGTTGTGAGTCGTATGCGTGACAGTCATCGCCAACCCGTGACGGTTAAGCGTGACAACCTGATCGTATCAGGCGACTTTGTTCGTGGGTGTGATTCCGGAAATGGCTTGGATCAGGTTGTCTTCTGTCACTTCTTCACTGGTGAAGGTCCGCATGACCTTGCCGCTGTACATCGCGACAATCCGGTCGCTCACATGCAGCACCTCGGGCATTTCCGAGCTGATGACGATCACGGCATAGCCTTGTGCGGCCAGTTCGCGGATCAGATTATGGATTTCCGACTTTGAGCCCACGTCGATGCCGCGCGTCGGTTCATCGACGATCAGGACATCGGGGTGCATCGACAACCATTTGCCGATCACAATCTTTTGCTGGTTGCCGCCTGACAGATTACCCACGGTCTGTTTCCAGCCGGGCGTGCGAATATCCAGCTTATCGCGGTATTGATCGAAAATCGCGATTTCGGCACCTTCGGCGACAAAGGGGCCTGCTGTCAGATCACTGACCTGCGGCAATGTCATGTTGTCACGACAATTCATGCCAAGGACTAGCCCCTGCCCTTTACGGTCTTCGGGCACCAGTGAAATACCCATCGCGATTGCATCGGCGGGCGAGTTGATCCTGATCTCGTTCCCATCAAGATGAATGGTGCCACCGCTGGGGTTGCGCAGACCAAAGAGCGTTTCGGCAATTTCAGTGCGTCCGGCGCCCACCAATCCGTAGAAGCCCAGAACCTCGCCACGGCGCACCTGAAAACTGACGTTTTCAAAGAGCTTTCCACAGGACAGATCACGCACTTCAAGTGCTACGTCGCCCAACTCATGGGTGACGGCTGCACGGCTGAGGTCAAGCTTGCGCCCGATCATCATCTGCGTGACACCTTCTTCATTAGTCTCGGCAGTGACGACCGTACCCTGATATTGCCCATCGCGCAGCACCGAAATCCGGTCGGTGATCTTGAAAATCTCTTCCATGCGGTGCGAGATATAGATGATCCCCACGCCTTGCGATTTCAGATCGGCGATGACATCGAACAACACGACCTTTTCGGCGTCGGTCAGGGACGCGGTCGGTTCGTCAAAGATCACTGCTTTGGCATCCACGGTCAGCGCACGGGCAATCTCGACCATTTGCTGGTTGGCAATGGACAGGTCGCCAACACGCGTCTTGGCGTTAAAGCCGACTTTCAGCTTCTCAAGGATCGCATCGGTTTGCGCATAAAGCTTGGTCCAGTCCACACGGCCAAATGATTTCAGCGGCAATTCACCCAGATAGATATTTTCCGCCACACTCAGTTCTTCGGCAAGGCTGAGTTCCTGATGGATAAAGACAATCCCTTTGGATTTCGCCTGCAAGGGTGATGTCATGACCGTTGGCACTTCGCTGACGATGATCTGGCCTTCATTGGGCTGGTGGATGCCGCCCAGCACCTTCATCAGGGTCGATTTGCCGGCGCCATTTTCGCCCATCAGCGCGTGCACCTCGCCCGGCATGACCGCAAAGGACACACCATCAAGCGCGCGCACACCGGGAAAAGTTTTGACGATGCCCTCAAGCCGCAGTGCAGGGGTTTGGTCGGTCATGTCTTCAACTCCTCTTTGCCTTTGAGGTTCAACTGGCGGTCAAGAAACAGCACCGCAATCAGGATCAGGCCGATCACAAGGTTCACAGTTTCGGTATCTGCGCCAATGTGGCCCAAGCCTTTGCGCAACAACTGGATCGCCAGAACGCCGCCCAGCGTCCCGATGATGGACCCCGCCCCGCCGGTCAGTTTGGTGCCGCCAAGCACCACCGCCGTAATCACCCAAAGCTCGTAGAGCTGGCCGTCGTTGGGGTTGACCGAACCGGATTCCGAATAAAACACCACGGCCGAGAGTGCGGCCAGAAAGCCGATGATCATGAAGTTGATCATCATATGCGGCCCCACACGGATGCCGGCGTTCACAGCCGCCTCGCGGTTATTGCCGATAGCATAGGCGTTGCGCCCGTGCACCGTGCGCGTCATCACATACCAGATCACGAGGGTGACAGCCGCCAAAAACCATGTGGCCGTATGCAAGCCCAGGAATTGCGCCTCGGCAAAGTCCACCAGTGTCCAGTTCAGCTCGGACGTGGGGTTTTCGCCGTTGTACATAAACACCAGCCCGCGAAAGCCCAGCATCGACCCCAAGGTCACGATGAAGGCATCAACGCCCGTCTTCCACACGATCAGCCCGTTGATAGCGCCAAGCACCACGCCGGTCAGCAGAGCCAGCGCCCAGGACACAGGGATCACCCAATCGCCCAGACCGGCAAAAATCGCCCAGGACATGCTGTCGAGCAGGATCACCGCCGCCAGCGCAAAGATCGCCCCGACGCTCAGGTCGATGTTGCCGTTGATCATGATGATCGTCATGCCCATCGCGATAATCCCAATCGGCGCCGACTGCTTGAGCAGCAGCAGCATATTATCAAGGTCCATGAACGCCTTGTCCGAAAGGGACAGGAACTCACCCGCGACACTGAAGAAGATCAACTCGAGCACCACAAAGGCCCAGATCGCGCCAGTCTTGATGAACGGTGTCATTTTTCCCGCCTGCATATCCCCGCCCCCTAAGCGATGTTCGACCAGAGCTTGCCGCGCTTGGCTGCAATATCGAGCCAGACAGCAAGGATGATGATGATCCAAGTCACAACAAACTGGACGTAGAATTGCAGACCGACCAAAAGCAGTCCGTTCTGGATAAATCCGAGGATCAGCACGCCGATGACGGTCTTGAAGATCGTCCCCGACCCGCCCAGCAGTGACGCACCACCAAGAATGACAGCCGCCAACACTTCAAGTTCAAGCCCTTGCCCCACGGTGTTCTGCGACCCCAAGGACCGGCTGGCCTGAATAAGGCCCGCGGTCGCAACACAGCCCGCCGACATCAGGTAGCAAAGAAATACGGTGCGCGCGCGCTTGATGCCCGAGAACGTGGCCGCCGTGCCGTTGCCGCCAACAGCGTAGACTTTGCGTCCGAAGGGGGTCTTGGCGAGAATAATCCCGAGCAGCGCGGCAAGGGCAAGGAACATCAGGATCGGCACGGGAATGCCCAGCGCCGTGCCTTGCCCGAAGACATCAAACCACGTGCCATCCTTATCGGCGATATCCATATTCTTGCCGCCCGAATAGGTCAGCGTCAGACCATGGATGGCCGATAACATGCCCAAGGTGACAATCAGCGAGTTCAGCTTGAGATACCCCACCAAGAAACCGATGAACGCACCCAGACACAAAGTCATGGCAAACATCGCAGGGATCGCCAGCGCCGGTCCGATCTTGTCGTGCAGATCCAGCACAACGATGGTCGAGAACGACATCATGGAGCCCACCGACAGGTCAAGGTTGCCGCTGATCACCACAAAGGTGACACCCAACGCCATCACACCCAAAATCGCAGAAGACCGGACGACACCCATCACATTATCAGGGCTCAGGAACCGTCCATTGGCCAAGGTAAAGCCGATGATAAAGAACGCAAATGCGATCAGAATACCCTGCCGCGCCAGTATCTTACCAATATCTTGTTTCGACAGTGTCGCCATTTCTTCCTCCCTGAGACCACTTGCGTGGTTTGCTGACCCATCACGGGATCAGACGAGTACCATACCCCCATCGATCATCACGATCTGGCCGGTCATGTAGTCGCTATCCGGCGCTGCCAGATAGTTCGTTGTGCCGGTGATATCGGCAGGGGTGGCGACGCGACCGCGCAAAATCTCGGACGAGAATTCTTCCATCGCCTGACCGGGCCGCTCGGCAGCGCCAATATCCATGAGGTCTTTGTCGACCTGCTCCCACATTTCAGTGGCGACCACGCCGGGTGCGAAACCATTGACGGTGATATTGTGTTTGGCAAGGTCGCGGGCGCCGGACTGCGTCAATGACACAACCGCAAATTTGCTTGCACAATAGGGTGCCACGTTATCAAACCCTTGCCTGCTGGCAATTGAGGCGGTGTTCACAATCTTGCCGCCGGTGCCTTGGGCGATCATCTGATGGGCGGCTTCCTGCATGCCGATCATGCAGCCCAACCCGTTGATCCCCATGATGAAGTTCCAGTTTTCTTCAGTTACATCCAGAAAGTTCATCGGCTTGTTAACGCCAGCGTTGTTGAACATCACGTCCAGCTTTCCAAAGGCGGCAACGGTCTTGGCAATCATCTCTCTGACGGCAGCGCGATCGGTTACATCGACCTTTGCGTGTGTCACCTTCGCACCCAGACCAATGGCTGTGGCGCGGTTCAATTCAGCTATTTCTGCTGCTTTCTCTGCGTTGATATCTGCAAAACATACATCGGCACCCTCTTGGACAAGCGCCTCACCTATTGCGCGACCAATACCCTGCGCGGCACCGGTGACGATACAGGAACGACCGGAAATACGGGCCATCCTATCCCCCCTTTTGTTCTTTATCTTCACGTGAGCGAAGGCGGGAAGCCGAAGCCCCCCGCCCACGTTGGGAGGGTCTTTAGAAGACAGGCTTCGTGAATTCGCTCATATTGTCCTGTGTGATCTTCGGTGTGTCGAAGTAGTTCAGGAACGGCAGCTCTTCACCATTCAGAAGGTCGATCGCAGTCTTCAGCGCGGCTTCTGCATCGTCCACAGGGGATTGATAGATCGAACCCCAGTATTCGCCACGCTCCATTGCCTCGTAACCGACTGCAAAGTTTGTCGCACCGACGAAGGTGATACCCTCGGTCCGGCCAGCGGCATTCGCTGCATTCAATGCACCAACACCCATGTTGTCATCACCAGCGTAAACGCCGTCGATGTCATCATACTTCACAAGAAACGCTTCCATCACCTGTTGTGACTTCTCGCGGTTCCAGTCGCCTGGCTGTGTTTCAACCAATGTTACGTTCGGGCAAACCTCGGGCAGACGGTCTTCAAATCCTTTGGCGCGCTCGATCGCGGTGGTGTAACCGGGTTGACCGGAAATCTGCACAACCTGCGCTTCATTCTCGATGCCCAGCGCCTTGAAGCGGTCACACATAATCTCGGCCGAGCGTGAGCCTTGCGTGATGTTGTCCGGTCCAGAGAAGGACGCGACAAAATCAAAGCCTGCTTCGGCGATGTTGGAGTTGGTCACAACAACGGGAATGTCTGCCTGTGCGGCCTTGCGCACTGCGGGGATCACCGCTTCGCCGTTTGTCGGCCAAATGATGATGGCATCAACCTCTTGCTGAATGAGGTCCTCCATCTGCGCGATCTGGCGGGCAACGTCGCCGCCGGCATCAAGCACGACGACTTCTACATTATCGTTTGCCTCGGCGGCTGCGATGAACGCCTGTTCGTAAGTGGTCTGATAGCTGTCAACGCCCACGTTGTTTTGCGTGATGCCAATGCGCATCGGGCTGTGGCCATCGGCAAAGGCCGCACCGGCTGTTGCAATTGCGGCTGTTGCAACGGTTGCGGTCAAAGTTGTTCGGATCGTCATGTTACGTTTCCTCCCTGAAATCGTCTGATGTTCTTTATCGCCCCACTCCTCCAGCGGGGAATCGCCCTGCATCATTCTGCAGGTGACAATGCCAGCATGCGCGCCGCTGCGACGGCCATCCGCATCATTAATATCCACTTTGAGAAACCATTTATCCATTTTGGATATTTTTGTGATACGATCTGATCCTCCTTAGTTTGATAGTGGACGGACGCAGAAAATGTCAGCCAACAAAACATCCAAAACGAATAAAACGCCTGAAAAGACAGGCGCCACACCACGTAGGGGTGCTTTTCTAACGCCCGGAAAGGGGCATGCAAGCGCAATGAACGCAATGACCGGAGATACCATGAGAAGGTTTGCTGCCCCAGAGGCAAAGACCGCCATGCTTCGTGCCATTGCCTTTGCCGAAGACTTGGGGGACGAGTTGGAAGACTTTGGCCATCTGTCTTCGCCCAATCCCAATATACGGATTATCGCTGCCCTGATGCGCGGCCATATCGAGGGAAAGGTCGTGACGGCCACGTCCCTGATCGGTGCAAGCCGCGCGCCCTATGCCACTGCAAGCCGCCGTTTGCAGGAAATGTTCGAGGCCGGGTTGATTGAAAAGCGTCCGCGGACACGCACAGGAAAAAGCTATTCCATGCACCCCAGCGAGACATTGCTGGACCACTGGATGCAGATGTCGAGCCGCCTTGAGCGCCTTTCAGCAAAGCACTTCGGTAGCACTTCGGCGCTGGGGCGCACCGAGGATTACTATTTTGGCGGCACCTATATGAACGTCAAATCAATCCCGCCTCTGCAAGTCCTGCCCGAGCCGCTTAAACTTGCCGGGGGATTGCGGGTTCTGGTGCATGGTGATCCGACGTTTATGGTCATGGATAATCTCAAACGCCAGTTTGAACAGACGCTTGGCGCCCAAATCCATCAACGTGCCTTTTCGATTGATCGCCTGCGCTCGGAGGCCAAGATCAACGCCGAACGCAAGGCAAGCCGCTATGATATTATCGCGGTCGACCTGCCGTGGGTTGGTGAATTCGCCGACAGTGGAATCCTGATGCCTCTGGAAGAGGTGATGGAGATCGCGCAGCTTGACCCCGCAGATTTCCACACAGCTGGCTGGCAGGCCGCACATTGGAACGGCAAGCTTTACGGGGTTCCGGCACAGACAACGCCTGAGCTGCTGTTCTATCGCAAGGATCTTTTTGCACAGAACGGATTGGTTCCCCCGCAGACAACGGACGAATTGCTGACCGCGGCCAAAGCCCTGCATGCACCGCAGCGGGGGCAGTACGGCATCGCATGGAACGCGGCGCGGGGCACGGCTTTGGGCCACACGGTTCTTATGACTTTGGCAGACTTTGGTCAGCCTATCCTTGATCTTCCCAGGATTGCGGGCGGTTTTGACACCGCGCATCTTGCGAAAGGCCAGTATCGCGTCACGATTGATACAGAAGCGGGACTGCGCGCTGCCGAGTTTCTTCTTGAACTTTTGCAATACTCGCCGCCCGAAATCCTGTCGATGTCCTGGTATGAACGGGTCCGCCCCTATGCAAGCGGCCGCATTGCAATGGCCTACGGCTATACCCTGCTTGCCCCCTATTTCGAGCTCGACGATTCATCGCCTGCGCAAAAGCAAACAGGTTATCTGCCGCATCCGGCGGGTCCGAATGCATCACCGGTCGCCCCTGTCGGCGGCTATATGATGGGTATTCCTGCAAATCTGCCCAAGGAACGCGTCGCGGATGCCGTGGCGGCCTTGCGGGTCTTTACATCGCCCGAAGCACAAAAACTCTACGTCCAGAACGGCAGCCGCACAAACCCACGGTACTCTGTTGCGGCTGATCCCGATGTGCGGCGCGTATCGCCCATTTTTGAAGCCGTCGACGCCATGTCATGGCGCGACGAGCTGCAATTCTGGCCGCGCCCGCCGATCCCCGAGATCAACGAAATCATCCAGATTTGCGGTGAGGAATTCCACGACATGCTGCGTGGAATTGTCAGCCCCAAAGAAGCACTGCGTCGCGCACAAGGGAGGGCCGACGCCATCATCTAACGCACGGGTTTACGTGACAACAGGAGGAGAGACCAATGGACCCCAATCGCCTGAAAGGGAAAAACATTCTGATCACCGGTGCCGCGCGCGGCATGGGAGAAGCCAACGCCAAGGCCTTTGCCGCCCAAGGCGCCAATGTCTGCATCGGCGATCTGGACGGGGATCAGGCACAAGCCGTGGCCGACGCGATCAATGCCGAAGGCAATGGCAAGGCAATTGCGGTCAAGATGGATGTGACCAAGCGCGAAGATAACGTCGCCGCCGTTGCCGCCACGGTTGAGGCATTCGGATCCATCAATGTAGGCGTCTTCAACGCCGGTCTGAACAAACCCCGTTTCTTCATGGATATCGACGAAGACAACTGGGACATGATCATGAACGTCAACACCAAGGCCATGTGGCTGGGGATGCAGGAAACCGCCCGCCAGATGATCGCGCAGGGTCCGATGGAGGATCACCCCTATAAGCTGATCAACGTCGGCTCGATTGCGTCGCGCAAGCCGCTGGTTGATGTGACCGTCTATTGCACCTCGAAATACGGCTGTCTGGCGCTGACGCACTGCGGTGCGATTGGTCTGGCTGAGCATAATATCACCGTCAACGGCTATGCGCCCGGTGTTGTTGTGACGCCGCTTTGGGAACAACTCGACAAGGATCTTGTCGATATCGGGTTCAAGGAAAAAGAAGGCCAGGCCTATGACGACATCGTGCGCGATGCGCTCCAGATCAAGCGCGTGTCCTACCCCAAGGACATTGTGGGCACTGCCTCTTTCCTCGCGTCCGATGACAGCGATTACATGACCGGCCAGATGATCCACATCGATGGCGGCTGGTGCATCCAGTAACGCACCACCCTTTCAAATTCCAAAATTCAGACGGGGCCATGCGCCCCGAAGGAGACCGCAATGTCAGAACGTCCGGGCAACGCCCTAATGCCAAACCTGCTCACCCCCATGGACCTCGAGCCCAACTGGGAATGGCGCGACAAGCTGCCGGCCCATGGCCATATGTCCGTGGATTTCGAACGCCGCATCGATCACGACCGCCTGCGCCGTTACCGCCTTGCGCGCACGCGCCAGTCTTTGCAAAACTCGAACGCGGGTACACTGCTGTTGTTCGATGTGAACAATATCCGCTACGTCAGCGCGACCAAGATCGGTGAATGGGAACGCGACAAGATGTGCCGTTTCTGTCTGCTGACAGGCGATGACAGCCCCTATGTGTGGGATTTCGGATCGGCCGCAGAGCACCACAAGCGCCATTCTGACTGGCTGGAACCCAGCCACTGCCTTGCCGGTGTTGTGGGCATGCGCGGCACGATCCCGCCGGAATTCGGGCTCATGAAAAAATACGCCAAGCAGATCGCCGGATTGATCCGCGATGCCGGCATGGCCGATATGCCCGTGGGGGTGGACTATGCTGAAACGGCCATGTTCCACGCGCTGCAAGAAGAGGGACTGAACGTGGTCGATGGCCAGCAGATCATGCTGGCGGCGCGCGAAATCAAGAACACGGATGAAATCCAGCTTTTGACCCAAGCGGCAGCCATGGTCGATGGCGTTTATCATATGATCTACGAAGAGCTGAAACCGGGCATCCGCGAAAACGATATCGTCGCCTTGTCCAACAAGATGCTTTACGAGATGGGATCCGATGATGTCGAGGCGATCAATGCTATTTCCGGCGAACGCTGCAACCCGCATCCGCATAACTTCACCGACCGTCTGATCCGACCGGGCGATCAGGCGTTTTTTGATATCCTGCAATCCTATCAGGGCTATCGCACCTGTTATTACCGCACCTTCAACGTCGGCCGCGCGACCCCGTCACAGAATGACGCCTATACCAAGGCACGCGAATGGATCGACGCGTCCATCGCGATGATCAAACCGGGCGTATCGACCGATAAGGTGGCCGAGGTCTGGCCAACGGCCCAAGAGCTGGGTTTCGCAAGCGAGGATCAGGCCTTTGGTCTGCAATTTGGTCACGGGCTTGGTCTGGCGCTGCATGAACGGCCCATCATCAGCCGTGCGGTGTCGATGGATCACCCGATGGAGATCAAGACCGGCATGGTCTTTGCGCTGGAAACCTACTGCCCCGCCACCGACGGCTATTCCGCCGCGCGGATCGAGGAAGAAGTCGTCGTGACCGAGACAGGGTGCGAGGTGATCAGCCTGTTCCCTGCCGAAGAGCTGCCTATCGCCAACCGCTACTAGACCACTGACAGGCCGCTGCATTTCCGTAGCGGCCTGCACATCACGCCTCATCAAACGATCCGGCAAGGGGGGAGCCTGCCATGGCCAAAACCAAAACAAATTCCGAGGACTATCTGCGCATGTACCGCCAGATGGTCCGTATCCGCAGCTTTGAAGACAACGCAAACCAGCTGTATCTCTCGGCCAAAATGCCGGGCCTGACCCATATGTATTCCGGCGAAGAGGCCGTCGCCGTCGGCATCTGCGAGGCGCTGAAAACCACCGACAAGATCACGTCTACCCACCGTGGCCACGGGCACTGCGTGGCCAAGGGCGCTGACTTTAAAGAGATGTTCTGCGAGCTTTTGGGCAAGGAAGAAGGCTATTGCCGCGGCAAGGGCGGCTCGATGCATATCGCGGATCAGTCCAACGGAAACCTTGGGGCCAACGCCATCGTAGGCGGGTCTATGGGGATCGCCACGGGGTCTGCCTTTACCGCCAAAATGCTGGGCCGCGATGACGTCACCGTCTGTTTCTTTGGTGACGGCGCCACCGCACAGGGCCTGATGTACGAGGTCATGAATATGGCGGCCCTCTGGAACCTGCCCGTCATCTATGCCTGTGAAAACAACGGCTATTCCGAATACACCAAAACCGAAGAAATCGCCGCCGGTTCCATCACCGCCCGCGCCGAGGCCTTCGGGATCGAAGCGCATCAGGTGGATGGGCAGGATGTTCTGGCCGTCAACAAGCTGGCCAACGATCTGGTTGCCCGTGCCCGCAAGGGCGAAGGCCCGTTCTTTATCGAACTGATGACCTACCGCTACCACGGCCACCATGTGGGCGACATCAACCGCGAGTATTACCGGTCCAAGGACGAAGAGAAGGACTGGAAAGACAACCGCGACCCAATCATCCGGTTCCGCGCGCATCTGGTCAGCGAAGGCCTTGCCACCGAGGAAGAGATCGACGCGCTCAACGCCGAGATCGCCAAAGACGCCGAAGAGGCCGTCAAATATGCGCTTGATGCGAAATATCCCGATGTCTCCGAAGTCGACATGCACGTCTTTTCCGACATCAAACACGCGCTGGCATAAGGAGAATTTGCGATGCGAGAGATCACCCTATCCCAAGCCGTGAACGAAGCACTGGCCGAAGAAATGCGCCGCGACGAGACCGTGTTCATCATCGGTGAGGACGTGGCCGAAGCCGGCACACCGTTCAAAGTCCTTTCCGGTCTGGTCGAGGAATTCGGCACAGGTCGCGTGGTCGACACCCCGATCGCCGAACCCGGCTTTATGGGGCTTGCCGTCGGCGCGGCTATGACCGGCACGCGCCCTGTGGTCGATCTGATGTTTGGCGATTTCATCTTCCTGATCATGGACCAGCTCTGCAATCAGGCGGCCAAGACGCACTATATGTCCGGTGGCAAACTCAGCGTGCCACTTGTCTTGCGCACCAATATGGGGGCGACGCGCCGCTCTGCGGCACAGCATAGCCAGTCGCTCCATGCGCTTGTTGCCCATATTCCCGGCCTCAAGGTTGCAATGCCGTCTTCAGCCTATGAGGCGAAGGGCCTGATGAAAACCGCGATCCGCGACAATAATCCGGTCGTCATTTTCGAAGACAAGCTGATGTATCAGGATAAGGCCCCAGTGCCCGAAGAAGAATACCTGATCCCCTTTGGCGAGGCGAATATCAAGCGCGAAGGCAGCGACATCACATTGATCGGCACATCTTCTATGGTGCAGGTTTGCGAGAAAGCCGCCGAAATTCTGGCCGCTGAAGGTATCAGCGCCGAGGTGATCGACCCGCGCACGATCGTGCCGCTGGATGAAAAGACCTTGCTGGAATCTGCGCGCAAGACCAGCCGCGTGATCGTGGTGGACGAGGGCCACCAGAGCTTTGGTGTGACCAGCGAAATCGCAAGCCGGATCAATGAAAAGGCGTTCTATCACCTTGATGCCCCTGTGCTCCGCATGGGCGCGATGGATGTGCCGATCCCTTTCAGCCCCACGCTTGAAGACATCACAGTGCCCACGCCCGAAGGTGTCGCCGCCAAGGCGCGGCTGCTGGTCGGCGGGGAGATGATCCATGCCGCTTGACGTCATCATGCCCGCGCTCGGTATGGCCCAGGAAACGGGCCTGATCGTCGCGTGGCACAAACAACCCGGCGATGCGGTCACCAAGGGTGACATTCTGTTCGAGGTCGAAACCGACAAGGCCACGATGGAGATCGAGGCCGCCGCTGACGGTTTTCTAACCGACGTCGCCGCCGGCGAAGGGACCGACGTGCCGGTAGGCAACGTCATCGCAAAAATCTCTGACAGTGCCGAAAGCGCAGCCTCCGCCCCTGCCGAGGAGGCGGCCCCTGCCCCATCAGACGATCTGCCCGAAGGCAAGGAAGTTATCATGCCCACGCTGGGCATGGCGCAGGATTCGGGTCTGCTGGTCGCATGGCATAAAAACCCCGGCGATGCGGTTAGCGTCGATCACATTTTGTTCGAAGTCGAAACCGACAAAAGCGTCAACGAAGTCAACGCAGGCTTTGACGGCTACCTTGGTGCAACACTCGCCGAAGCAGGCGAAGACGTGCCCACCGGCCAGACCATCGCGATCATTACTGCTGAAAAGCCCGCCAACCCTGTCGCACGCAAAAGTGCTGCGGCCCCTGCACCGCAAGCCGCCGTTGTAGAGGAAAAACCCGCACCCGTCGCCAAGGCGCAACCGGCGAAAGTGGCCCCTGCCCCCGCAACCCACGGGCGCATCCTTGCGTCACCCAAACTGCGGCGGCTGGCGCTCGAGCAAGGGCTGGATTTGCAGCGACTGGTCGACGCGGGGCATCCGCAACCGTTCCATGTCAAAGACCTCGACGCGCTACGCGCATTGCCGCAAACCTCTGGCGCAACGCAAACGACCGCAGCGCAGGTCTCTGGCCGTTTGACGGCCGAGATTGCAAGCGAAGGTTTCACCGATTTCGCCGACTGGGCCGCGAAATCCGCACAACTGACCGATACCGCGGCTCTGCTCGCAGGTCTCTGCGCCGCGAGCCACGGCAGCGATACGACAATAGCCGTCGAAAGCTTTGGCATGACCAAGACCTACGCGGCCTCCGCCCAACTCAGCGCCACAGACCCGACCGAGGACGCCGCCCGACTGCGGGTCCGCGACTTGCGCTTCAGCGCGATTACAAGCGTGGCTGTCGGGGCCGAGGACGTGCCGACACTGACGCTCACGCGCACCGGCACTGGCCTCACGATCACGCTTGAATTTGCGCCTGCGCAACTGGCGCCAAGTGACGCGATCACCCTTCTTTCCAACTTCGCAGGCCGGATGGAGCAACCGCTCCGCCACCTGCTCTGACCACATCGGAGACCAAAATGGACTTTACCGATCTTTACATCGACGGCGCATGGCACAAAGGCGCATCTGGGGAACGCTTTGACGTGATCAACCCCGCCACAGAACAGGTGATCGCCTCGGTCGCCTCGGCCGAGATTGCCGACGCTGACGCCGCCCTTGATGCCGCCCAAGCCGCAATGAAGGAATGGGCCGCCAAAACACCGCGCCACCGCTCTGAAGTGCTGCGCAAGGCGTGGGAGTTGATGACAGCGAGGCTCGAAGATTTTGCCCATCTGATCACGCTGGAAAACGGCAAGGCCCGCACCGATGCCATGGGCGAAGCGACCTATGCCGCCGAATTTTTCCGCTGGTTTGCCGAAGAAGCCGTGCGCGCCGACGGGATGCTGACCCATGCCCCCGCATCCGGCGCGCGGATTATGGTGCAGCATAAACCCGCAGGGCTTGCCGTGCTGGTGACCCCGTGGAACTACCCCGCCGCGATGGGGACGCGCAAAATCGCGCCCGCGCTGGCAGCTGGTTGTGCGGTCATCATCAAACCCGCCTCGGAAACGCCGCTGACAATGCTCGCGCTTATGCCACTTCTGGAAGAGGCCGGCGTGCCTAAGGGCCTTGTCAACGTGCTGCCGTCCAAGCGCACCGGTGCTTTGGTCGATCACATGCTGCATGACCCGCGCGTGCGGGTCGTGTCCTTTACCGGATCTACCGGCGTGGGCCGCAAACTGCTGCATTCAGCGGCGGATCAGGTCCTGAAACCTGCGATGGAACTGGGCGGCAACGCACCCTTGCTGGTGTTTGAAGATGCCGATCTTGATGTCGCCGTCGAAGGCGCGATGCTGGCAAAGATGCGCAATCTGGGCGAGGCCTGTACCGCCGCCAACCGCATCTACGTGCACGCGGATGTGGCTGAAGCCTTCACTGCCAAATTCACCGCCGCAATGGCCGCCTTGAAGGTCGGCGACGGCACAGACCCATCCGTTGATGTGGGCCCTTTGGTGAATGCAGACACCCGCGACAAGGTCGCCGCTTTCGTGGCGGATGCCGTCGCCAAGGGTGCCAAAATCGAATGTGGCGGCACCACGCCCAACGGAAAGGGCTTTTTCTACCCGCCGACCGTCATGTCCAATGTCTCGCAGGACGCGGATTGCGTGCATGACGAAATCTTCGGCCCTGTCGCCGCGATCCAGACATTCACCGATCAGGAAGACGTGATCCGCCGCGCCAATGACACCGAATACGGGCTTGTGGCCTATGTCTTTTCCGAAGATATGAAGCGCGCCTTGCAGGTCTGCGAACGGCTGGAATACGGGATGGTCGGCCTGAACCGCGGTTTGGTCTCTGATCCCGCAGCACCCTTTGGCGGCGTGAAACAGTCAGGCCTCGGCCGTGAAGGCGGGCACGAGGGCATGCTCGAATTCATGGAAACGCAATACATCTCGGCCAGCTGGTGAATGTGATGACAGATGTAATCGCCTCTCCTTCCGTCCGCACCCTTGCAGGTCAAAAAGGCATTGATCTGGAAAAACTGGCCCGCGATCTGGGCCGGACCACCATCGCCCGTGAGGATCTGACGGGCGATGCCAAGCCCGGTGCCGCCCCGAGCGACCACAGCAAGTATTGGGACGTCGATCACAGTCAGTTCGGCCCCGTGACCGAAGAACCGCTCAGCCGCTTTGCGCAAGTGGCCGCTGGCAATCTGGGTGCGGCGAACGCAATGATCCCGCAGGTCACCCACCACGACCGCGCCGATGTCTCGGCGATTGAGGCACTGCGCAAAGAGTTGAAACCGGAGGCGCAAGCGCGCGGTGTCAAGCTCACCACGTTGGCGTTTCAGGTCAAGGCGCTGGCACGGGCCCTGCGTGAATTCCCGCGTTTCAATGCGTCGCTGACACCGGATGGCAGGACACTGATCCTCAAGGACTATGTCCATATCGGGATCGCCGTTGATACCGCCCACGGCCTGATGGTGCCCGTGATCCGTGATGCGGACCGCAAGGGGCTTTGGCAGATCGCAAGCGAGATCACCGATCTGGCGGCGCGCGCACAAGCCCGCAAGGTGGGCCCCGATGAAATGGGTGGCGCGTCTATGTCGATCAGTAATCTGGGCGGGATCGGCGGCACAGCCTTCACCCCCATCGTGAACCCGCCCGAGGTGGCAATCCTTGGCCTGACGCGCACCGAAATCACCCCCGTCTGGGATGGCGCGGCCTTTCAGCCCAAACCGATGGTACCGCTTGACCTGAGCTATGATCACCGCGTGATCAATGGGGCCGAGGCCGCACGCTTTGTCAGCTATCTGGCCGGTCTGTTGGGCGATCCCCGCAGGATGATGATCTAACGGACAAGCCACCGATCCTTTAGCCGTCAGGTGCAAGCAAATGATCCCGCTGGTGGCGCAAAGTGGCATTTCCACTTTGATCAAAGCGCTCTAGGGTGCGGCCATGCAGGATCAACTGACACAGATATTTGTACTCCTTGGCATCGTCTTCGCGCTGCTTGTCTGGGGGCGTATCCGATACGATCTGGTCGCGTTCGGCGCTCTGATCATTGGGGCAACAATCGGCCTTGTGCCCACCGAAGATGTCTTTTCGGGGTTCGGGCACGCGGCCGTGGCGATTATTGCCCTGGTTCTGATTGTCAGCCGCGGGCTGTCATCATCCGGGGCGGTGGAACTGATTGCATCGCGGCTGATCAACCCTGACCGGCCCGTCCAGTTGCATATCGCTGTTATCGGCGCGCTGGCTGCGGGATTGTCGGCCATCGTCAATAATGTGGCCGCGCTCGCACTTCTTATGCCGCTTGACGTTGAAGCCGCAAAGAAGGCCAAGCGTGCAGCGGGGCAAACGCTGATGCCGCTGTCTTTTGCGACCATTCTGGGCGGGATGATTACATTGATCGGGACGCCACCCAATATTGTCATATCCGAATACCGGCAAACTGCCTTGGGCGAACCTTACGGGATGTTTGATTTTGCCCCTGTCGGCCTTGCTGTGGCGATAACGGGCATTGCGTTTGTATCGCTGTTCGGGTGGCGGCTCTTGCCGTCGCGTACCTCGGTCATGGACCAGAAAAAGGACGTCGGCCAGGGACGTTATGTGGCGGAACTGCGGATCGGCGAACAATCCTTGGAAGAGGGAATGTTGGTCGCTGATCTTTACCCCAAAGCGAATGACGCTGACGTCAATATTCTTGGCCTGATCCGGCGCGGCAAACGCATCCGCGGTCTTGCGCGACGTGTTGAATTACAGGCGGGTGATTTTCTTGTGGTCGAAGGGGACCCAAAGGCAATCGAGGCCTTCATGGGTCAGGCTGGGCTTGATTTTGCAGGATCCGAAAAGCACGAAGGCGGCGTGGTTGCACCCGGTCTCACGCTGACCGAGGCCATCGTGCCCGAAGGGGCGCGGATTGACGGGCGCACGGCACGCAGCCTGAATTTATTGCAACGTCACGCGGTTACCCTGTTGGGTGTGGCGCGGGGCGGGCGGAATTTTCAGGACCGTGTGCGCCTTTTGCCGATCCGTGCGGGTGATGTGCTGCTGCTTCTGGGGCCACCGGACCGCGTGGCGGACGCCATTGACTGGCTTGGCGTATTCCCTCTTGAAGGACGCCAGACCGAGGTTGTCCAGCGCAGCAAAGCGGGCCTGTCCATTGGGGTCTTTCTGGCCGCTGTCGGATTGGCGGTTTTGGGACTCGTGCCTTTATCGGTCGCGCTGGGGGGCGCTGTGATCGCCTATGTCGCGTTCGGCCTTGTCAGCGCGCGCGAGGTCTATGCGTCGGTCGAGTGGAAAGTCATCGTCCTGCTGGCCAGCCTGATCCCGCTGGCAGAGGCGTTCGACCATTTCGGTGGTGCCGATCTGATCGCAAGAGAGATCGTCAGCCTGAGCGCAGGATACCCCGCGTGGGTGTCGCTTGTCGCGCTGATGATCGTGACCATGACCCTGTCTGATTTCCTGAACAATGTCGCAACCACTTTGATTGCCGCCCCGATCTCGATGTCAATCGCGACGGCGACGGACACAAACCCTGATACATACTTGATGACCGTTGCGGTGGCTGCGTCCTGCGCGTTCCTCACACCCATCGGGCACAAGAACAACACCCTTATTCTGGGCCCGGGCGGGTATCGTTTCGGCGACTACTGGCGCCTCGGCCTGCCGCTGGAAATCATAGTAATCTGCGTTGCGGTGCCGACGATCCTTGTCGTCTGGCCTTTGTGATCAAGGGCAATTTCCGGTCGTGCCGATCACCCTGCTCCCCGCAGGTTCGCGGATCGTTATTGCGCCGACCTAACGCTTGCGGTCCGGACGTTTGGGATCAAGCCGGAAAATTAGCGGAACAATAGCGATGACGCAGACCGCCGCCACAAGGAAGGGCGCACCCGGCAGATAGAGCCCCTCCTCATTGACTGATCGTTCAAACACACCTGTCAGAAACAGCGGCGCCGTGACGGCCGCGACAGATGACAAAGAGGCGATCACACCCTGCACCAGCCCTTGCTGGTCCTCGTCCACCCGATTGGCAGCGAAAGCGGTAATCAAAGGGGGAGCCATATCCGACAAAGCGGCAATGGGCAGGAACAAGAACACAGCCCAGACCGCCGTTGTTGCGCCGAACCCCACCAGTCCGATGATGGCGGCGGCTGTTGCGATCAGCAGTGTCTGGTAGTCACCATAGCGTCCCGTCAGACGCGGCAGAATACCCGCCTGCACGAGTGCGATCAGAATACCATATCCCGACAGCGTCAGCCCGATGGTGAAACCGTCCCAGCTGAACACCTCGCGCCCCCAGAACGCCCAGAGCGTCGGGTAGACCATATTGGCAAACTCGAACACAAAGATACAAACCAGTGGCACGGCGAGCCCCGGAATAAGAAAGGCACGCGTAATGGTGCCGAAGGGGTTCAGATCACGCCGCCCGAAGGGACGCCGGTTTTCGGGCTTGAGCGATTCTGGCAACAGGAAGAACCCAAACGCCACATTGAGTGCCGACAAACCGGCTGCGATCCAGAACGGCGCAGTGATGTGCCACCCCGATGCCAAACCGCCCAGTGCGGGGCCCATGACAAACCCCACACCGAAAGCGGCGCCGATCATCCCAAAGGCCGCCCCCCGCTCCTCGGGTTTTGCAATATCCGCGATATAGGCTGTGGCCGTGATATAGGTCGCACCCGCCATCCCAGCGAGGACACGCCCCACAAGCAAAACCCAATAGGTCCCTGCCAGCGCCATGATCACGTAATCGATGGTCAGCGTCACCAATGCGAAAATCAGGACCGGCCTGCGGCCATAAGCATCTGACAAGCTGCCGACAATGGGGCCGAAAAGAAACATGGCAGCCGCATAGGCCGACATCATGACACCGCCCAATACCGCGCCCTCGGCAGTGCTGGTGGCGCCGACACGGTCCATCAGGTCGGGCAAAATGGGAAAAACGATACCCACCCCGATGGCATCAATCACAAGCGTCATCAGAATGAAAAGAAAGGGGCCGTTCAACTTCATGCCATACCGGACACGTTAAACGCGAGTGAGGCAACCCGTAAAACGTAAATCTGCCAAAAAGAGAGGGATGTTCCGGTCACGCTGTGGCGGGGGACACATCCGAAATCAGGATATACCCTGCGCCATAGATCGTCTTGATGATCTTGGGGTCTTTGGTGCTGTCCTTGAGCTTGGCGCGCAGGCGGGACAGGCGCACATCAATCGCACGGTCAAAGGATTCCGCGTCGCTTTTTTCGTTCAACTCGTCACGCAATTGATCGCGGGTGATTAACCTGTTGGGACGGGTCAGGAAGATGCGTAGCAGCATCGCCTCGCTGGCCGACACCCGCGTGCTGTTGCCGTCTGCGTCGATCAGATTGAATTGCGCAAAATCTATCGTCCAACCTGAAAACGTCAGCTTCTCGGCCTCATTCTTGGCGGTTGTCGGGGCCTTGCGCCGCAAGAGTGCACGCACCCTTGCGATAACTTCACGTATCTCGAAAGGCTTGGCGAGATAATCATCCGCCCCCAGTTCAAGGCCGACGATTTTGTCTTGCAGGGTCGAACGGCCCGAAATCACCAAGGTGGCCGTCGCGCTGTTGGCCAAAGCCGCAACTATGCTCAGGCCATCCTTGTCCGGCAGGCCCAGATCGACGACGCAGACTTCGGGCTGCTTGGTGGCGAGCGCGCGTTCAAAATCCGCAGCGCGGGCAAAGCTTTGTGTGGTGAAACCCGCATCGGTCAACGCCGCCGACAACATATGCCGGATATCGGGGTTGTCGTCGATGATGGCGACATAGCCTTGCGTGCTCATGTACTTGCCCTCAAAAATGCGGCCTCGAATGTGGCGAAATCGAACGGTTTTGGCAGGACGGGATGCGCGGCTTTGGCCTTTTGATGCAGGGCGTCTGACGGCGGCAATCCGGTTACGATCAGCACCGGCACTCCGGACGGCACGGTCGCCGCAACATCAAGCCCTGATCCCTCACCGATCGCAAGGTCGGTCACGACATGTGTCAGACCCTCAAGCGACATCAGCTTTTGCGCCTCTTCCACCGAGGCAGCCTCAACCACCGCATGCCCAGAGCGGCGCAGGAAATTGCGCATGGTCTGGCGCACATCAAGCGTGTCGTCCACCAAAAGCACCAGTCCCGCCTCAACAGTGCGGGCGGGTGTGTAGGGAATCCGCAACGTCACGACAGCGCCACCCGAGGCATGATTGCGCAGGCGCACAGTGCCACCACTCGATTTGGCGAAATCAAATGCGGTTGTCAGACCCAGACCGCGCCCGATCTTGCCGCTTTTGGTGGAATAGAACGGGGCCAGCGCATTGGCGAGCGCGTCTTCGGAAAACCCCGGACCATTATCTGCAACAATGATTTCCAGCATCCCGTCCGCTGCCCGATGCATGCGCGTGGTGATCATCGCGGGCCCATCCTGCGCCTCGGCGGCATTGAGAACAAGGTTCAGAATGGCATCCTGCGCAAAGCCGGGATCAAAGGTCAGGCGCGCATCGGGAATATCATAAGTGATCTTCAGCACCGCATCATCAGGCACGGCCGCGCGTGCCAATTGCAGCACATCAGCGACAAAATCGGCAACCTTGACGGACACCGGATTGAGGCTGCGATGTGCTTCGATCCTTGAGAGATTTTCAATCAACTCACCGCCGCGCTTCGCCGCAGAATTGATCGTCGCAGAGACCTCGGCCAGGGCCGGATGCAGTGACGCCAACTCATCCAGCTTGGCCTGTTGCCCCAGAATGATCGTCAGAAGGTTGGCAAAATCATGGGCCATCCCGCTGGTCAGCTGGGTGGCCAGTTCCTTGCGCCGCGCATGGGCAAGGGCCGCACGGGCCGAGACTTCTTCGGTCACATCAACTGTCAGAATATAGGCCCCCTGAACAGAGCCATCCCCTGCCATGTCGGGGGTCATCGCAAGACGCATGAAACGTCCCGAGGCCTCGTCACGAATTTCCGATGTGGTCGGTTTGCCTTGCAAGACTCGCGCAAATTGCGGGGCAACCTGCGCCCAGACAAAGGGGCCTAGCACATTTTCAAACGACTGCCCGACAATCTTGCGCTCGCCCACAGGCAGGATCGTGGGCAGATTGCCGTTGGAGTGCGTATAGACCCCTGCCGCATTCACATGCGCGATATGGCCCGGTGTCATCGTGTTCATCAGTGCCAGATGTTCGCGACTGTCCGTGACCTCTTGCTTGGCCACTTCCAGCGCATTCACTGTGGCCGACAAGGCCCTGTTGGCCAGCGCAAGATCCTCGGAGCGTTGCAATAGTTTTTCGGAAAGCGTTTCGGTATGTGAGCGAAAGAAATCCTCTTGCCGTTTGGTTTCGGTGATATCCGTGTAGACGGAAATCCAGCCACCCTGCTGGAATGGGCTGCCCTCGACCGAGATGGCCGTGCCGTTTGAACGCGTGCGTTCGAAATAATGCGGCTCGAACGTAAAGGCGAGACGGACCTTCTCATCAACAAAAGCGTCTACATCGTCGACAGTGCCATACTCGCCCTGTTCCGTCAGATACCTGACAATGTCACGAAACTCCGCACCGGGTGCTACGAGGCGATCGGGCAAGGAAAACATCTGCTGAAATCGGCGGTTGGCGACAACAAGGCGCAGTTCCTCGTCATGCAAGGAAATCGCCTGTTTGATCAGGTTCAGCCCCGACAGGATCATGTCGTGGCGCGATATGTCGGTCACTCCCATGGCGGAATTTCTAGCAGCAAAGCCTTGCAATGTGACAGCGGAAAGCGCGCTGTAAGAATTCGTTAGGATTAAGAAGAAAACTAGCAAGGATCACAGATTACCCCTAGTCTCGTCAGAAGGGGGGAATTTCATGACAACAGACGTGTCGCGTGATGCACCACAGTCCGTGCCGGCCTTGCTGGCCCGTAACGTTGCCCGGTTTCCCGACAAACCCGCCTTTCGTGAAAAAGAATTCGGTATCTGGCAAAGCTGGACATGGGCCGAAACAGCTAAAGAAATTGATGCCTTTGCCCTTGGGCTTCTGACCCTAGGGGCCAGCGAGGGTGACCATATCGCCATCGTCGGGCGCAACCGCCCTGCCCTTTACTGGGCGATGGTCGCAGCACAAAAAGTGGGCTGCATTCCTGTTCCCCTCTACCAAGATGCCGCCGCAGAAGAAATCGCCTATGCTCTGAACCACTGCGGCGCGCGCTATGCTGTGGTCGGTGATCAGGAACAGGTGGACAAGATCGCCGATGTCCGCGCCGAGGTGGCAGCGCTTGAGCATGTGATCTATCTCGATGGGCGCGGACTGCGCAAATACGACCACAGCCATATGACATCTTACGCCGAGATTGCCGCCAAAGGCGGTGATCGCGCCGAGATGGCGCGCCGGACAGATGCCCTGACCTACGATCATACCAGCGTGATGCTTTATACCTCTGGCACCACGGGGCGCCCGAAGGGGGTGGTGCTGTCCAATCGCAATGTGATTGAGACCGCCAAGAATTCCTCCGAGTTTGATCATCTCCTGCCCACAGACGAAGTTCTCGCTTATTTACCAATGGCTTGGGTCGGGGATTTCATCTTTTCGGTCGGGCAGGCCATGTGGACCGGTTTCTGCGTCAACTGCCCCGAGAGCGAGCACACCATGCTGACCGATCTGCGCGAAATCGGGCCCACTTATTTCTTTGCTCCGCCCCGTGTGTTCGAGAACCAGCTGACCTCGGTCATGATCCGGATGGAGGACGCGGGCCGGTTCAAAAAGTGGTTGTTTGATCATTTTATGCGCGTTGCGCGGCGGGTTGGGCCCGCCTTGCTGGATGGCAAACCTGTCAGCCTTGCCGACAGGGTCTCCTATGCGCTTGGCAACATTCTGGTCTATGGCCCGCTGAAGAACACGCTGGGTCTGAGCCGTATTCGCATCGGGTATACCGCTGGCGAGGCGATTGGCCCCGAAATTTTCGATTTCTATCGCGCGTTGGGGATCAACCTCAAACAGCTTTACGGCCAGACCGAAGCGACCGTCTATATCACCCAGCAACCCGATGGCGAGGTGCGCTCGGATACCGTTGGCGTGCCCTCACCCGGTGTCGAGTTGAAGATCGCGGACAATGGCGAGGTATTTTACCGCTCACCCGGTGTATTCGTGGAATACTACAAGAACGCGGAAAGCACCGCATCAACCAAAGATGCCGAAGGTTGGGTCGCCACAGGCGATGCGGGCTTTATCGAGGAAGGCACAGGGCATCTGCGCATCATCGACCGCGCCAAGGACGTGGGCAAGATGGCGGATGGATCACTTTTCGCGCCCAAGTATGTTGAAAATAAATTGAAATTCTATCCCAACATCCTTGAAGCCGTGGTCTTTGGCGCTGGCCGCGACCGCTGCTGCGCCTTTATCAACATTGACCTGACGGCGGTCGGCAACTGGGCCGAGCGCAACAATATCGCCTATTCCTCTTATCAGGAATTGTCCCAGCACCCGCGTGTGTTGGAGATGATCGACGGGCACGTGGCCGAGGTGAATGCCTCAGTGGCGCAGGATGAAATGCTGGCAGGTTGCCAGGTTCATCGGTTTTTGGTGCTGCACAAGGAACTGGACGCCGACGATGGCGAAATGACCCGCACCCGCAAAGTGCGCCGTGCCGTTGTGGGGCAGAAATTCGATGATCTTGTGAACGCCCTCTATAGCGATGCCGCCGAGATCTATACCGAGACCGAGGTCACCTATGAGGACGGCCGCAAAGGCAAGATCAAAGCGACGCTGAACATCCGCAATGCCATCGTCGCCCCGACAATGAAGGTGGCAGCGGAATGAAAGATATGCTGACACCTTATGTGACCGAAGATGGCCGCCAGATTGGCGAAACCTTGATGGATATGCGCAATATCACCCTGCGTTTCGGCGGGGTTGAGGCGATAAAAGATATTTCTTTCAATATCCAAGAAGGCGAAATTCGCGCGATTATTGGCCCCAACGGGGCTGGCAAATCATCCATGCTGAATGTGATCTCGGGCTTTTATAACCCGCAGGAAGGCGAGGTATGGTTCCGCGGCAAGAAACGCCCGCCGATGAAACCGTTTCAGGTCGCCCGCCTTGGCATCGCCCGCACCTTCCAGAATATCGCACTGTTCGAGGGCATGTCTGTGCTGGACAACGTGATGACGGGCCGGCTGAACCACATGAACGCGGGCCTGTTTTCGCAGGCGCTCTGGAAGGGCCGCGCGGAACGTGAAGAGACCGAGAACCGCGAAGCCGTGGAACGGGTCATTGATTTTCTGGAAATTCAGGCGATCCGCAAGACACCCGTCGGCCGCCTGCCCTATGGTTTGAAAAAACGGGTCGAACTGGCCCGCGCGCTTGCGGCGGAACCCAAGCTGTTGCTGCTGGATGAGCCGATGGCCGGCATGAACGTTGAGGAAAAAGAAGACATGAGCCGCTTTATTCTGGACGTGAACGATGAATTCGGCACCACGATTGCGCTGATCGAACATGACATGGGTGTTGTGATGGACCTGTCAGACCGCGTCATCGTGATGGATTACGGCCGCAAGATCGGCGACGGCACACCCGACGAGGTGCGCAACAATCAAGAGGTGATTGATGCTTATCTGGGGGTGGCACATGACTAAGGGGGGCGGTCGCGATGTCAGCTGATTTTCTTTACGGCATAGAAGTTATCATCAACGGGCTGATGGCCGGTGTGCTTTATGCGCTGGTGGCGCTCGGCTTCGTTCTGATCTTCAAGGCATCCGGAATTTTCAACTATGCCCAAGGGGTTATGGCGCTTTTCGCAGCGCTCACGCTGGTCGGCATCATGGAAGGCGAAGTGCCTTTTTCGCATCTGATCAACGCAGTCTTTGGCACGGACATTCATCATTTCGGGTGGGAGGTCCCCGCCCTTTTGGCGATCCTGTTGACGCTGGTGGTGATGATCTTCTTTGCCTGGGCTGTGCAGCATTTCGTGTTCCGGCATCTCGTCGGGCAGGAACCGATCATCCTGTTCATGGCAACCATCGGTCTGGCCTATTTCCTTGAAGGTGTGGGCGATCTGATGTGGGGCTCTGACATCAAGACGCTGGCGCTTGGCCTGCCACAGGGCGGATCGCTCTGGGTCGAGGATATGACCTCGGGCCTGGGCGGCGATGATTTCTACGGCTTCTTTATCGACAAGCTCGACATGGTGGCGACGGTCGTGGCGATTGTGCTGGTGACCGGCCTGATCCTCTTTGCGCAATACACCAAACAAGGCCGTGCGATGCGTGCGGTGGCCGATGATCATCAGGCGGCATTGTCGGTGGGCATTTCACTCAACTTCATCTGGGTGCTGGTCTGGTCGCTCGCGGGGCTTGTGGCGCTTGTCGCTGGTGTCATGTGGGGTGCGAAATCCGGCGTGCAGTTCTCGCTGTCCCTGATCGCGCTGAAGGCGCTGCCGGTGCTGATGCTGGGCGGGTTCACCTCGATCCCCGGCGCGATTGTCGGCGGCCTGATTATCGGGGTCGGCGAGAAGCTCTTTGAATACATGATCGGCCCGATGGTGGGTGGTGCGACCGAGAACTGGTTCGCCTACGTGCTTGCGCTGATCTTTCTGGTGTTCCGCCCGCAAGGCCTGTTCGGGGAGAAGATCATTGAGAGGGTTTGATCCACGCATGGCCCACAAGCCAAATTTGACCAAACGGGAGGCCCAGCATGCTTTATCGTGAGGCCGGAGATTTCAAGACGTCCTATCAGGAAGACAGCCAGACCTTCCCGATTGCCTTTGACCGGTACCGGTATTGGGCCGTCTTGGCCTTTGCCTTTCTGGTCGTCCCCTTCGTGATCAACGACTATTGGGCCAATGCCATTCTGGTGCCCTTTCTGATCTACGCGATTGCCGCGATCGGGCTGAATATCCTGACGGGCTATTGCGGACAGGTCAGCCTTGGGACCGGCGGTTTTATGGCCGTGGGGGCCTATGCCTGCTACAAGCTGATGACCTCTTTTCCCGATGTCAGCATCGTCATTCACATCATTCTGTCAGGCGGGATCACCGCGGCGGTCGGTGCGGCCTTTGGCCTGCCCTCTTTGCGGATCAAGGGGTTTTATCTGGCTGTGGCCACGCTCGCGGCACAGTTCTTTCTGGTCTGGCTCTTCAACAAGGTGAGCTGGTTCTACAACTATTCCGCCTCGGGCCAGATCAACGCGCCGGAACGCACCGTCTTTGGCGTGCCTGTCACAGGTCCCAATACCGAAGCCTGGGCGCAATACCTGATCTGTCTGGTTTTCGTGACCGCCTGCGCCATCATCGCACGCAATCTGACACGCGGGTCATTGGGGCGCACATGGATGTCGATCCGCGATATGGATATCGCCGCCGAGATCATCGGGGTGAACCCGCTCAAGGCCAAGCTGACAGCTTTTGCCGTGTCGTCGTTCTTTATCGGGATCGCCGGCGCGCTGTTCTTTGCCGTCTATCTGGGCGCTGTCGAAGTGGGCGAAGCCTTTGGCATCCAGAAATCATTCCTTGTGCTCTTCATGATCATTATCGGCGGTCTTGGGTCAATCTTCGGCAGCTTTGCAGGGGCCGCGTTTCTGGTGGTCCTGCCTGTTGTGCTGAAACTGATCGGTGTCGACCTTTTGGGCTGGCCCACCGATCTGGTGGCGCATTTCCAACTGGTGATCGTGGGCGCGTTGATCATGTTCTTTTTGATCAAGGAACCCCACGGGCTGGCCCAGCTATGGCGGCTGGCCAAAGAGAAACTGCGGCTTTGGCCGTTCCCTTATTAAATGCGGTGCGCGCCCTGCGCGCGCCCAAAGATCGGGGCACACCCCGGCGTGACAATCGGACCAACCATGGGAGGAGAAACCCGATGAAACTGAAACAACTGGCCGTAATGGCCGTGACCGCAACACTCGCCGCAGGCGTGGCCAGCGCGGAACTGGTGATCCCTGATCTGAGCTACCGCACCGGCCCTTATGCGGCAGGTGGTACGCCGTTCTCGGATGGCTATCAGGATTATTTCAACATGCTGAACGCCCGTGACGGCGGGATCGGCGGCGAAAGCATCCGCATTCTCGAATGCGAAACCGGCTATAACACCGAAAAAGGTGTGGAATGCTATGAAGCCACCAAGGGCGAAGGCGCGTTGATCTATCAACCGCTGTCCACTGGTATCACCTATCAGCTGATCCCCAAAGCGACCGCCGACGGCATCCCGATCCACACGATGGGCTATGGCCGCACATCTGCTGCCAATGGTGAGGTGTTCAACTGGGTGTTCAACTACCCTGCGAACTATTGGGATGCCGCATCGGTGATGGTGAACTACCTTCTGGAGGAGAATAGTGGCGATCTGTCGGGCAAAAAGATTGCGCTGATCTACCACAACTCTGCCTACGGCAAGGAACCGATCCGCACACTCGAAGAGCTGTCGGCAATGCACGGCTTTGAATTCACCCAACTGGCTGTTGACCACCCCGGACAAGAGCAGAAATCACAGTGGCTGCAAATCCGCCGTGAACGCCCTGACTATGTCCTGATGTGGGGCTGGGGCGTGATGAACCAGGTTGCCGTGCAGGAAGCCGCCAACATCGGTTTCCCGATGGAAAACTTTATCGGTAACTGGTGGGCCGGTGCTGAACATGACGTTACCCCTGCAGGGGCTGCGGCAAACGGCTATAAGTCACTGAACATGAACCGGATCGACGCCAACCTGCCTGTCTTTGATGACATCCGCACATTGGTCCACGACGCGGGTAATGCGGCCGGTGACGGCTCGAACATGGGATCAGTGCTTTATACGCGGGGCATGTACGCCGCGATGCTGGCCGCCGAAGCCATCGCCAAAGCGCAGGAAATTCACGGCGTGTCCGCTGTGACCCCTGCGATGGTGCGTGACGGGATGGAAGCGCTGGAAATCACCGATGCGCGCATGGAAGAACTGGGCATGGCCCGTGTCGGTCCTGCGTTCAGTGTGAGCTGCCAGAACCATGGCGGGTCCGGTCTGGGGATTGTACAGCAGTGGGATGCAACTGCTGGCAACTGGGTTGCCCTGACCGACTATATCGCGCCCGATATGAGCGTGATCCAGCCTTTGGTTGCCGAAGACTCTGCTGCATTCGCGGCCGAGGCCGGGATCGAGCCGGGCTGCCTCTGAGCCAGAAGAAACCGGGCGGCCCATCTCCGGGCCGCCCGCCACGATGAACACAAACGGAGCCGCGCCCCATGTTGGATGACAAACCGGTTGAGACCCTGCTTGAGGTCAACAACATCGAAGTGATCTACAATCACGTGATCCTTGTGCTGAAAGGCGTGTCCCTGACCGTGCCTAAAGGCGGCATTACGGCCCTTCTGGGCGGCAATGGCGCGGGCAAGACCACAACGCTCAAGGCGATCTCCAACCTGCTGCATTCCGAACGCGGCGAGGTGACCAAAGGCGCAATCACCTATCGCGGTGAACCTGTGCAAGACCTGTCGCCCGAGGCGCTGGTCAAGCGCGGCGTTGTGCAGGTCATGGAAGGCCGCCATTGCTTTGAGCACCTGACCATTGAAGAGAACCTGCTGACGGGCGCCTATACGCGCAGCGATGGCGGTGCGGCCGTGCAGGCCGACCTTGAGATGGTCTACAACTATTTCCCGCGCCTGCGCGAGCGGCGCAAATCACAGGCTGGCTATACCTCGGGTGGTGAACAACAGATGTGCGCGATTGGCCGCGCCCTGATGTCCCGCCCCGAGACGATCCTGCTGGATGAACCCTCAATGGGGCTTGCACCGCAACTGGTCGAAGAGATTTTCGGGATCGTGAAATCCCTCAATGAAAACGAGGGCGTGTCCTTTCTGCTGGCAGAGCAGAACACGAACGTGGCCCTGCGGTTCGCCCATCGCGGCTATATTCTGGAATCCGGGCGCGTTGTGATGGAAGGCCCCGCGGCAGAGTTGCGCGAAAACCCCGACGTGAAAGAGTTTTATCTGGGCCTCTCTGACGAGGGGCGTAAATCATTCCGTGATGTGCGCAGTTACCGGCGGCGCAAAAGGTGGTTGGCATGAGCATGGACGCATTGGAAACCCGCACGCAGGACGCAAGAGAGGCCGCGCAGCTCAAAGCGGCGCAAGAGATTTTTCCGGATGCGGGCCTTACCTCTTTGGCGGATCTGGCGCGTCTGCCGGTCATGCGCAAAGACGCGCTCTGCCGTGGGCAGGCCGAAAACCCGCCTTTCGGCGCAGTCCCTGCCCGCAACGTCAGCCACATCTTCCAGTCCCCGGGGCCGATCTATGAACCGGGCAGCACACGGCCGGATTTCTGGCGCATGGGGCGGTTTTTGGCCGCTATGGGGTTTGATGCATCGGACGTGGCCCAGAACACATTTGCCTATCATTTTACGCCTGCGGGCATGATGTTTGAAAGCGCCGCACGCGCCATCGGCATGGTGGTCTTCCCCGCAGGCCCGGGCCAGACCATGCAACAAGCCGAAGTCGCCGCCGCGATTGGCACGACCGCCTATATCGGGACGCCGGATTATCTGGCCACGATCCTCGCCAAAGGTGACGAGATGGGGCTTGATCTGAGCCGGATCACGAAGGCGGCTGTGTCAGCGGGCCCGCTGTTTCCCCAGATCCGCGCCGCCTATGAAGCGCGCGGCATCCTTTGCCGCCAATGCTATGGCACCGCCGATGCCGGGCTGATCGCCTACGAGTCCGCCGAAAGCACCGATGGCATGATCGTGGACGAAGACGTCATCGTCGAGATCGTCACACCCGGCACCGGTGATCCTGTGGCGACGGGCGAGATTGGCGAAGTTCTGGTCACCGTCCTGAACCCCGATTACCCGCTTTTGCGGTTCGCGACCGGTGATCTCAGCGCAATATTGCCCGGGCAAAGCCCCTGCGGGCGCACCAATACACGCATCGTCGGCTGGCGCGGGCGGGCGGATCAGGCGACCAAAGTCAAAGGCATGTTCATCCGTCCCGAACAGGTGGCGACCCTGGTTGCACGCCATGCAGATGTGGCCAAGGCCCGTGTCGAGGTGCACCGCGGTGCGAGCGGTGACGAGATCACCGTTCAGCTGGAAACCGACGCAACCGATCCGGCCGCATTTCAGGTGTCAGTCTCTGAAATCCTGAAACTGCGCGCCAAAATCGATCTTGTCGCCATCGGTGCCCTGCCCCGCGACGGCGTTGTCGTCTCCGATCAACGCCCCGCACTCGAGCAGGCGGTCGCAGGCGCCTAGGCTGATCCGGGTACAACCGTCACCTGCAAGAGGACAGGCCCGGGTGGTCTGTCCTTGACCATTCATCGGGTCTTTCAAGCCCGCCTGTTTGCGCAGCCAAGTAGGAACAAGAAACCTTGCGCGCGGGCCTGCCCAGATGGCAAAGAACGGTCCTGCAAGTGGCCAGACACGTGCGTACTCAGGCGTTCGGGGTGACTGTTTTGAGGCGGCTTTGGCACGACGGAGACACGGGGTATCGTGCTGCGCTTTGACCAACTCCGCAGATCACGAAGCTCTGAGCGTGTCCCGCGCATACGAGAGCGTTGCAACTCTGAGCCGTCTGGACACCCTTTCTCCATTTTTTGGTTTTAAACTTGAAAGCGTGCAACCTTATTGCGACTGTTCATGCATGAACGCGGGTTCCGATGATGGCGTCCCGAACAGATCACCGCGGTGACCTCTGGTGCGGTAGCCGTGGAAGCACCTGCAAGGCAAGAACTGAGTGATTGGGCGGAATTAGGTTTCCGCATCATGCGCGCACTTCAACCGAACCCCAAGTTGTCCCAGCGCGATCTGGCGCGCGAAGTTGGTATTAGTTTGGGTGGTGTAAATTCCGGCCTCAAAGTTCTGATCGACCGGGGTTGTATCACGGTTGAAACCTTCCGCACCTCAAACAAAACACGCTATGCATATGTGCTCACATCTGAAGGTCTGGCCGAGAAAAGGGGGCTGCAAGATGAAGTGTGTACTGAGAACAGCGATAAACAGCGCTGGTTTGTGTTATCGCGGATTGGGACACTTTTTTGATTGACGGAACGACATACTGCAAGAGACCTGATACCGTCGCACGAGCACGCTGTGACGAAGGGCTTACATGTTGATAAACTATGCATCTTGCGTGGTTGTGCGGCTGCTGATTGCCTGTTGTGAACGTCTCATCCGTTATCCCACTGTAAGGATCAGGGCCTTCGGAATGCACGAAGAGCCCGGCGAGGCGTAAAATGATACGGCGACCCCAAAGTGCCGCGATATTCCCGTTTGCGTTTGCAGCGACGTGAGTTGTTTCGCAAAGTACCTATGACCAATGCGAAAAGCCGTCTGAAATAGCACAGCGATATTAAAAATAGACATGACTTTTTTTATGGAAAAGCAATGAAAGACATCTTCATTTTGCCATCGCTGCGGGAGCTTTATTCTCGGCCATATGATCAGTCCATGAGAGAGTGGCGCCGCCTCGGCGCGATCGACAAAGCCGCCCACATTCTGGATCTCATGTCCCGCAATGATGCGGCAAAGGTTGGCCAAGTTCTGGAAGTTGGGTGTGGCACCGGCGATGTCATGAGGGAACTTGCGCGCCGCGGCTTTGGCCAGGACATTTCAGGCGTTGAGATTGGTAGCGAACGTTCACAGCAGCAATCTGAGAAGATCAACGGACGATCCGTCGCGATTGAAGGATACGATGGGCAAACGCTTCCCTTTACCGCAGGAAGCTTTGACTTTGTTTACGCAACTCAAGTGTTGGAACACGTTCTTCATGAGCGGCAATTTTTGTACGAGCTACGACGCGTCTCCAAAGGGCTCGTCTATGTTGAATTGCCTTTGGAACTTTTCGCGAGAACCAGGATTTCAAACCTCCAGAATTCTCTGAGCCTCGCTGGTCACATCAAAGCGTACTCTCTTGAGTCTTTCTTGCTGAAATTAGAGACATCCGGTCTCAAAGTGCTGCATCACCAGCTGAATGATCATTCACCTGAAATCTTTGCCTTTCAAAACGGATCCATTGTCGCAAAGGTAAAGCGGCGCGTGCGTGGGTTGGCGCTCAAATTCGTGCCCGGTCTGGCCCAACGTCTCTTCACCTACCACTGCGGCGCGCTCTATACTGCAGCGCTCAAGATGAACATCTGCTGACCAGACAGGCGACATATAAAAACGAGGCTGCAGAGATACGAACTATGTTATCAAAAAAAATAAACGCAACCTGCGTGCGATCTATCCAGAGCATCAAGAGACTGTTGCGCCCCCCCTTGCACCGCATAGAATGCGTCATGCCCTTGCGTGTTCTTGGGACAGATTATGGAGGGTGGCCTGTCATTGAAGACAGTCTCTCGTCAGAAAGCTGTGTTTATAGCTTTGGGGTTGGTCAGGACATCAGCTTCGATCTTGCACTGATCGCGGAATACGGCTGCAAGGTTGCGGCCTTTGATCCCACACCGCGATCCATGACCTGGGTTGAGAGCCAAAATACGCCGGAGCTGTTTCAATTTTATCCGGTAGGCCTTTCCGATGCCAATCAGGTTCTGTCGTTCTATGCGCCGATCCAAGAGGATTTCGTATCCTATAGCGTCTCCAAGCGGACAGATAATCAAGAGCGCGTAGAACTTCCTGTCAAACCACTTGATGAGATCATGTCGGACTTGGACGATACGAAAATCGACTTCCTGAAGATGGATATCGAGGGTTCTGAGTATCCTGCAATCACCGATATGATCAACAAACAGATCTTTCCCGCGCAGCTTTGTGTCGAGTTTCATCATGGTATGTTCGGCCACACCAAGGATCAAACCCGAGATGCGGTCACGGCGCTGAAGAACGTCGGCTACCGCATTCACTATGTTTCAAGCGGAGGGCGCGAGTATGGGTTTCATCGTCCCGCTTGATCAACACCTTTACACGGCTTCTATCCAACAGACTGTCTGCCAACTATCTTCAGGTACAAGACAAAATCGCAAATGCACCGCAGGATGACTGGCCGGAAGATGATCCCACGCGTTCCATCAGCATCCGGTGCTATCTCTGCAGCGGTCGTCAGTCAGGCGACCGGAAGTCTGGTCAGTTTCGTCTTTACGTTCCAGCTTCTCCACATCCTGACACCACGTGAATTCGGGCTTTTCGGGATGGGCTTTGCTTTGGTGATGATCATCACCGGGTTCTGGCAAGGGTTCTTTATCACGCAATATATTGTCCTTGCCCCCAAGGAAGGCCCCGCAAAGTTCCCCGGACAGGTCTATGCCACGATGTCGTTGGTTTCACTCGCGACGCTCGCGGCATTTGTTGCCATTGCCGCAGTGCTGCAATCCTTTCTTGGACTGGGGCTGATGGCTTTGGCGATCGGCGTCTCGGCAATCGCCTTTTCGTATAAAGAGTTTCATATCCGCCACGCATTCAGCACAGGACGCGGCAAGCAAGCGATGCTGATCAACGCCGTGATGGGCGCAGGGTTGCTCGGATTTATGGCCTTTCAGGCGATGATCGATGCGGAAATCACCGCTGATCTTGCCTTCGTTGTCTTTGCGGCAATCACCGGTCTCGCAGCGATCGTCGGACACAGCGTCTCTGGTCTTACGCTGTTCAGCCAGACGCGTGGTGACATTATTGAAACGTTCAGAAAGCTGAGCGTCGGTGGAAAATGGGCTGTTGCGACCAACCTGATCGCATCATTTCGCAACAATGCGCACATTATTTTCCTTGCGGGTCTGCTCGGACCTGTCGCCGTGGCGCAGGTGAATGCAGCACGGCTTTTTGTTTCACCGCCCTTGTTGCTCATTGCAGCATTGGCCAACGTGATTTTACCAGATTTTGCGCGCAAGCTTCATGACGCCGGGCCAGCAGAGTTGCTGCGGTCGATTGGCAAAACTGGCACCGCGTTGTTTGCGGTTGTGGTCACCTATGCAGGCGCGCTCGTACTGGCTTGGCCATATTTGGAGCCTGTTCTGGTCGGCGAGCAGTATCAGGGATTGCTCCCCTTGGTGGCAACTTGGTGTGTCTTCGCCGCTATTCTGATGATCCGCAGCGTGCTTGAATGGGGTGTACAAGCCCAGCGCCGCTTTGCCTTCATGACCAAAGTATCCATGGGCCTCACGTTGCTGACACTGCTGACAGCATGGCAACTGACAGTGGCCCTTGGCCCCATCGGAGCCGTTGCTGCGCTCATCCTGACAGAGTTGGTGATGGCGGGTGCATGGTGGTTGAAAACTAAATCTACTTTAGTGTCGAGTACCTAGCATGAAATTGACTTCAGTAGATGGATCAACACGGCAAAACGGGCACTTCAAACTGAAGCTGAAACTCCCCTATATCGTTATCTTCTTTTGTTTCGCGCTACTTGGATTACCAATTTCCGCCACTATCCCTGAACCACCCAGCACTATCCGCGACTTGGTAGTGGAAGAGACAACACCAGAACTGCTTGAGTATCTCGTATGGGGGGCGCTCTACACCTTTTCAGCCATTGTCATCTTGAAATATCTTCGGGCACTACGGACTATTTGGTTCGTCTTCGCACTACTCCCAACATTCTACTATGCGGCATCCATATTTCTGAGTAGCTACGTCAACTCGCCAGCGACAGAAGCGCTCCAATTGTTTGGCTCAACAGCCTTGGCCGCGATCGTCGCAAAAAGCTTAGTGAACAATTTTTCGGCTACAATTCAACTGATCCACCGTGCCACATTTTTGAATTTGTTATTGAATTTGGTGTTTATCGGTCTTGCGCCGGACCAGACCATTGGTGACGATGGTCGTTGGTCGTCGCTTGTGGGAAACCCCAATTATCTTGCTAGTCTTGCGCTCTTGAACGTCTTCCTTCTGATGGTACTCTCGGTTTCCGGGGCGGCCAAAAGCAAATTTACAATTCTCTTTATGATCGTCCCAATTGCGATATTCATCGGAACCAGAAGTGCAACATCTAGCGCTGCACTCATCGTAGTTTTCTCTCTATTTGTGTTCTTCTCGTTAAGGCGCTTTGATCATGCGAGTACAGCAACAATCCAAGGAGGACTGCTCTTGGCGCTCATTCTTGTGATTGTTAGCCTAAACTTTTGGTTCACATTATTTCTAGAGGTTTTGGGTAAGGACATCACCCTAACGGGTAGAACAGCCATTTGGAGCGCCTCTCTCACAACACTACCCGGGCACTTCTTGTTTGGACATGGCGTCAACGTCACAACGTTTGACGTTGGCGTAACGAATTGGCCGACGCATTTCCATAACGGAGCGCTACATCTCATAATGTCTGTTGGCATGGTTGGCTTGATAGTCTTCTTATTACCACTTCTGGCGGGTCTGGTTGCCGCCAAGAACCTGAGAAACAGACCGCAAAGGTTCTTCATTTTGGGAAGCATAATCATCTTCCTTTTATTCAACACGACTGAGGTGAGCATTTTTGCTTGGAGGCATCCAATCTGGCTTCTGTATCTATCTGCAATCCTTTCGATTGCATTTCTCAGGGTCCGTTTGTTGAAATGAACAAAGCCATCACGCCAACAGTCTCGATCATTCAGCGTCGGCTGACCCATTACCGGGTTCCGTTTTTTGTTGCCTTGCGCGAAAGCCTCGCGGAGGCTGGGATCAAGCTCCGCCTGTTGCACGGACAAGGCACGTCGCAAGAGACCGCCAAGGCCGATGAGGGAAATATCTCATGGGCAGAGCCACTGGAGACCCGCTATTTGGCGGGTGAGCGACTTTGTTGGCAGCCCTTTGCAAAGCAGGTCGCCGGGAGTGCCTTGGTGATTGTGACACAGGAAAATGCCCTGCTGGCGAACCATCTCGCGCTTATCAAGCGACCGGCACCCAGATTGGCGTTCTGGGGGCATGGTGCGAATTTTCAGGGAAACAGCCAGTCCCTGCGTGAGCGCTACAAACGGTGGAGCACAGGCCGCGTGGATTGGTACTTTGGATATACGCGCAAGAGTGTCGAACTGGTCAAGGCAGCTGGATTTGACGAGGCGCGCATCACCCAGCTGGATAATGCCGTCGACACAGACGCGCTCAAGCGTGATCTTGCGGCGGTCAAGACAAGCGATATTGATAAGCTGCGGATGCATTTCGGGCTGGAGACCGGACCGACAGCATTGTTCCTGGGATCACTTTACGGGCACAAGAGGCTCGACTTTCTGATCGCCGCCGCCGCAGAGTTGCGTGCGCAAATTCCCGGCTTTCAGCTTCTTATTGCGGGTGACGGGCCGCAGCGCGCAAAGGTCGAAAGTGCTGCATCAAAGTACCACTGGATACACCCGTGTGGCGCCCTGAAAGGCATGGATAAGGCCTGCGTTATGAGGCTTGCAAAGATCAACATGAACCCGGGTCTCGTCGGGTTGGGCCTTCTTGACAGCTTTGCGGCCGCGTTGCCCCTTGTGACGACAGACTGCGGTTTACACAGCCCCGAGATCGCCTATCTGGACGCGCGCAATGGCGTCATCTCACCAGACAATCTGGAGGCCTATGTCGCTGCTTGCAAAGCTCTTTTGACCGATGACGACGCGCATCAGCAATTGGCAAACGGATGCCGGATTGCGGCGGAACGGTACACACTTTCCAACATGGTGCGGAATTTTACGCATGGTGTGGTGCAAGCACTGGAATTACCGCGTTGAAAATCCTCATGGTTCACAACCACTATGGATCGGCCGCCCCATCAGGGGAAAACACTGTCTTTGCGCTTGAACGGGATCTGCTGCGGCGTAACGGCCACGACGTGGAAACGCTAGAGCGCTTCAGCGATACGTTGCGTTCGTGGGGTGCCGCAGGGGCGATTGCAGGCGCTGCAATGACGCCGTGGAACCCGCTTGCCGCGCGGGCCATGGTAAAGGCCATGACGAAATTCCGGCCCGATGTCGTGCACGCTCATAATACATTCCCGATGATTTCACCGTCCGTTTTTGCAGCCGCGAAAGGTGCTGCGCGCGTGCTGACGCTGCACAACTACCGCTTACTGTGCCCTGCCGCGATTCCGATGCGCCAAGGTGAGACCTGTACCGAATGCATTGACCAAAAGAGCGTTGTTCCCGCGATGCGCCATGGTTGCTATCGCGGCAGCCGGCTGGCGACCCTCCCCCTTGCGGCCAATATTGCGCTCAACCGCTGGCGCGGGACATGGCAACGAGATGTTGAGGCATTCATCGCGCTTTCCGATTTCCAACGCAATCTCATGGCGCATGCGGCACTGCCAAAAGAGCGCATTTTCATCAAGCCCAATTTCTATCCCGGAACGCCAGAACCATCCAAGTTTGAAGACAGGCCCCGAAAAGTCGTCTTCGCTGGTCGGCTTAGTCCGGAAAAAGGTGTGCGTGATCTGATCGATGCCTGGCTCGCCTGGGGTGAGGATGCCCCGGAGCTCAGAATTATAGGTCATGGCCCGTTGTGGAGCGAACTTACGGACAGGGCCGCAGGAGCCGGCAATATTTCGTTTCTGGGGCAAGTCGACTCTCAGACAGCAGAAGCAGAGATCGGATCAGCGCGTTTGCTGATCTTGCCATCTCGCTGGTTCGAAGGCTTCCCTCTGGTCTTGCGCGAGGCATTCGCGCTCGGCACGCCAATCGCTGTTTCCAACAAGGGCCCCCTGCCTGAGATTGCCGCTCAGGCTGATGGTCTCGTCTTTGATGCAAACAATCCCAAAGAGCTTTATGAAAAGGTCAGCGCGCGCTGGAGTCAGAGTGATCGCCTTGCTGCGATGGCAAGGTCATCCAGTTTCGCCTATGAGGCAAAATATTCAGAAAGAGAGAACCTAGCGATGCTGATTGATATCTACGAAAAAGCAGTCGGCGCAGCAAAAGCTGGGCAACACTGATGTCGACTGTGGAAATACTCGGCTATCGCGTTCAAGCTTCTGAAGGGGCCGAATGCATACAGGCAATCCGAAAGTTCCTGCCCCTGGATCAACGGGACTGCGTATGGCTGGCGTGCATCAACCCACACTCTTATGCGCTTGCGCGTAAGGATGCCCAATTCCGCAGTGCGCTGCGATCGGCGCAGTGGCTTGTCCCCGACGGCGTTGGCATCGTGATCGCAAGTCGTCTCTTGGGAAGACCCGTTCAAGAGCGAATTACAGGGTTTGAAGTATTCGACAGCGTAATGCGTGAACTGAACCGTCACGGAGGAAGCGTGTTCTTTCTTGGCAGCACCGAAGAAACGCTCAGGCGGATTGCAGATAAATTGCCAAAGGACTATCCGAACGTGCGACTGGCCGGCACGTATTCTCCGCCTTTCAAAGCAGAATTCTCAGCGGCAGAGAATGCAGACATGATTGAAGCGGTGCAGCGTTCTGAAGCCGATGTGCTTTGGGTTGGCATGACCGCGCCGAAACAAGAGTTGTGGCTTGCGAAAAACCAACACTATCTTCCAGTCAAATTTGCCGGGGCTATTGGTGCGGTATTTGACTTTTATACAGGTAATGTAAAACGCTCTCATCCATTTTTTCAGAGGTTTGGTCTGGAATGGCTGCCCCGCCTTCTTCAACAACCAAGACGACTATGGAAGCGAATGTTTATCTCGGCTCCCATATTTCTATTCGACGTTATTCAAGACAAGATCGGATGTCGCAGTCGTAATGACCGGTAATGCGTCACAGGGTCTTGTCCAGACACATGGGCATACGCCAGAATAGAAACGACAACTTGCAAATTTTTGCGTTTTTTAGCTATGCGGTCTTGCATGGCCCCGACCATGATTACCCATCTTTCATCTCGCGCTAATCAAGTATTGCGTCATGAAGTCTTGGACGAAACGTGGCTGTGTCTTGCAACGTTAAAATAGTCTTCATCACCACTGATATTCCTATCTTAACGGGCAAGCTATCCATCACCAGCCACAAGACCAGATCAAACACCGATACCGCGCAGTGGCTTCCCTTCATATCGGTGTTTTCAGATGCTTGACTTTGAGGACCGGTGACCAAGAATAACGCCGAATGATACTGCGAAAAGAAGCAAAGGAAACGTTCTGGCGTATGGTCCGGACAGCATGCTGTACGCCAAAAGGGTCGTCACGACGCAAAATAGGGCTGCAATATATTCATCATTTACGCGCCGGAAATAATCAAAGGCCTTGGCCCATAGCATGACCCCAAACAGCATCACTGCGGTTCCCACAATGACACCAAATCCAAGCCAGAGGTCCAATACGAAGTTGTGCGCGCTGCCGTGTGTTAAGCCCGCCATGCTTTTGTGAGGCAAATACCCATATCCGGTGAATGGGCGCTCTGCTATATATTGAATAACGTTCTGCCAGATGACGGTACGACCCGTGGTCGCGGCGTTGATGCCATCTGCCTCAAGAGTTTGACCAATTCTCGCAAAGATGCCGTATGATTCACCGGGTAGGTACAATAAGTACGAAAGCACAGCGCCTATCACGACAGAGAGAAAAACAGGCAGAATGCGCTTCATATTCTTTTGATTGCAAAAATATAGAATAAGTAGGACAGCTATCAGGAATGAGATCACGCCCCCCCGAGAGCCGCTCCAAAACAGCGTCATTGACGCAATTACAGTCAAAAGTAAGAAGATCGGACTGATGCTTTTGTCCGGCTGCGTCATGACATAAGTCACCAACAACGAGAGAGAAATTGTGGAAACCCAGCCGACAGGTCGCGGATTTTCATAGCCGTAAAGTATCGTATTCGGGCCAAACTCGGCGGACAGCTCGGCGAAGCGTTGAGGATCAATCTGTACGAGCAGCAACGGCACAACAGCAAGCGCGGCTGCAGCGACAAGAACTTGAAATACCTTTTTTGCATTGATGATGCCGTCTCTGGCGGAAACGTAAAACAGCACGGTAACAAGCGTTGTCCCGAAGAGTGAGACCAGTCCGTACATCGGGTAGAACAGATCTTGCGCCGACAATATCGTAAACAAAAATGCGTAAATGAAAAACACAAGTATGCATCGCAGGACAAGTTTCTCATTGCGCGATTTCATCAATAATACAGGCACAATGAGAAAAGGCATGCACGTCAGAATGAAAGCGTAGGCCGTCATTGTGACTGTCCAGCTCGCGCCTCTCGTCTCGCTCGTGAAAAAGTCGAAGACGGGTGAAAAGAGCATGTTGAGCGGGATAAACACAAGCACCAGTAAGCACAGAGGCCCGAGTAGTCTGTGCGGTGTAAAGGTTGTTGAGTTCTTCATAGAAAATAACGAGACTTTCGTGACTGCCTGCATCAAGCGTGCGTGCGCATGTTGCGCAGTCCCCGCTTGCAACTCAACCCCTTGCAATGCCTCGGGCAAATAAATTCCAGCACCGCTCTACGCCATCGCTTTTCGAGAGTGAGTGGTTGTATCCGAACGCATCACCCCGTGATGACGCAAAATCGCGCAGGCGCCCGCCTGTTGGGTCTCAACTGCGGTGGATAGGAAGTTCGCGCGTGATCCACCGGCAACCCTGACACTGTCTTCAGTCACCCTGCTGGTAGCTATAGCGCGCATTGTAAGCGTAGCTGTATCCGCCGCGCCCGCGCGCGCGCTTTGGATCAAAGTCATTGAGGATCGCGCCCGAGAGCTTCACACCTGCATTCTCAAGCATCTTTTTCATAGCCATGACTTCTCCGGGATGCGTCTGACCGAAACGGGTGACAGCAATCACTGCACCAGCGGCGCGGCCGATGACAGCAGGATCTGTAACGGCCAACACAGGTGGCGCATCAATGATGATCAGGTCAAAGTCTCCATCGAGGGTCTTGATCAGATTGGACAGATCCTCCCGCATCAACAATTCGGAGGGATTGGGTGGAAAAGGGCCACTTGAGAGAACTGTGAGGTTTTCCACACGCGTGGCGGTGAGCGCTGACGCGAGATCGACCTCGCCCGAGAGCACGTTGGCAAGACCAGGATGGGCTCTGGAGATATCAAAATACTTTCGCTGCTGACCGCGGCGCATGTCGGCATCAACAAGGCAAACTTTCTGCCCCGACTGTGCAGCGACCACGGCAAAGTTAGCCGAGATGAAGCTCTTTCCAACTCCGGGTGCAGGACCGGTGAAGACAACGGAACGCGTCTCGGCATCAAGCATACCAAAGTGCAATCCCGTCCGCAGAGATCGCAAACCCTCAACAAAGAGGTCCTGTGGCGTGTCGAGCGCAACGAGGGGATGGGTCTTTCTTACCTTCATCGATTTCAGCGCCGATGCTTGTCGGTTGAGTGTTGCAAAAACTGGGAGGCCCATGGCTTCAAGGTCCTGACTGCCATCAACAGTTTTCCGCAGATAGCTTTGTGCCAAGACGTAGCCCGCCCCGACAAGCAGACCAAAGAGGCCGGCAAGCGCAAGAATGATAGCCTTGCGCGGTGCCGCGGGCTCTTGCGGCGCGCGCGCGGTGTCCACAATGCGGACGTTTCCGATATTGCTTGCCCTCAGAACCCGTAATTCCTGCGCGCGATTGCGTAGCTGCACAAAGACTTCCCGCGCAAGTTCGAGATCCTGGGTCAGGTTCAGCACTTCGCGCTGTGTGGCAGGCAATGCGCGCACTTCCTCGCGCAAACTGGAAAGACGCTCTTCGATCCGCGTTCTATTGGCGAGTAGTCTCTGATACTCTGGGTGGTTCGGCGTGTAACGTTCTGCGATTTCTTCTTCCAGACCAGCGAGATCGATAAGCTCGGTTTCAAGGGCACGAATTTGGGTCAGAAGCGCTTCGCCTTCCGCCCCGAGGGCGACTGTTTCTTCTTCCTCACGGAAACTGGCGAGTGCTGCCTCTGCCTCTTCCACGGTCTCGCGTGCGGCGGGCAACTGGCTTTCGACAAACGCGAGGCTGCTTTCGGCCTCTGCAGCACTCCGGTCCGCATTCTGCGCCAGATAAGCTTGTGCAATTGCATCGAGTGTCCGGCGTGCTGTCTCTGGCGACCCGGCTTCGTAGGTCATGCGCAAAATGCCGGAATTGCGACCTTGCTCCGAGATACTAAGACTGTCTGTCACACGTTCGATCGCTTCTAGCTCGGGCAGTTGCTCCAAGACAAAAATGCGCCCTGGCTCTGCCACAAGGGCGCCGACCCGCAGCGAGAACCCGATATCTTCAGCAAGCACAGGCGCGCCAACCTGCCCCTGCAACTCCTGTCCGTTAGGGAGTGTCAGAACAAAGCGGCCCTGCCCCTCCGACATGAGGTAGATCTCCTCCCCTAGCCAAGCGGGAGGAACGTCAAGAAGGTCAAGACGAATAGCGTCGCCCGGACGCGCAAATCGCGTCAGGAAATCCCACCGGGGGATTGGAATATCTTGCGTCGCAAGCAGGTGTCCGACCAGTGGCGCCGGGACTGGTTTGGCGTCCCAATCGAGGTTGAGGCGGGAAATGGCACGACCGACCACCATGCGGGACCTGATGATCTCGATCTCGGTGACGGCGCGCGGGCTGTCCCCTGACAGGTCAGCAAGACCATCGGGCAGACCAAGCGTGTTTGCTTTCTCCTCGAGCTGTAGCAGCCCGTCAGCTTGATACGTCGGCGGTGTGTTGAAGATGTAAAAAAGGCCAGCCAGAGCACCCAAAAGGAAAAAGGCCAGAATCCTGAATTTGCCCGCCCAAAGCCGCCCGAAAAGATCGACAAGGTCAATTTCGTCGTCCCGGTTCGCGTCACTTTGGGTTTGCAGCTGTTCGGTCACCGGTCACTCCACAGTCTTGGGCGACAGGCGTGCCACCCAGGCCGTCGTGGCCTCTTGTATAAGCGCGAAGACAAATTCGTGAAATTCCCTGCTCTTGCGATAGGGATCAGGGATGTCCGCGTCCCCTGTCCAGCGGGTCAGGCGCATGACGCGTCCTGAGAGCTCCGGTGCGATCCGCTCGATCTCGCGCTTGTGACCTGCTTCCAATACCAAGATGAGGTCATGCTGCTCGCCAATTTCACGCGTGAATTGTCGCGCCACATGCGCACCCACGTCAATGCCAGCGGCCTCTGCGATCGCACGCGCCGTGGGGTCAACATCATGTCCAACGACCGCTCCTATTCCGGCAGAGGCAGCGCTGTGATCGGGCAGATGCGCGCGCAAGATCGCTTCTGCGACCGGAGAACGGCAGATATTGCCCACGCAAACAGTCAGAATACTCTTCATTTCGGATCAGAGCCCTTCAACCGTCGTGTTCGTTGTATTGACGGCACCAACCGTCGGCAGCAGCCCCAGTATGGTATCGTTCCAGCGCTGACGCGGTGAGCGGGTCACATACACGACGTCACCGGGCTCCAAGTTGAAACGGGTGCCCAGCAAAAACCCCGTCGGCGACTCCACCGAAAGCTGGAAAACCGTCATATTGTCACTGCCGCTACGGAAGACAAAGATTCCCCGCGCATCAGCGCGCAACTCGTCCAGCCCGCCCTGACGTGCAAGCGCTTGGGTCAGAGAGAGCGCCTCACCCGCGAGGTCGATGCCGGAAGGACGCCCGACCTCACCCAAAACAAAGACCTCTTGGGGGGTTCTTGCCGGCACAAAAACCACATCTCCAGAGCCGAGCATCGGATTGTTCGACACCATCCCGCGCTCCAGAAAGCCCTCGAGGTCAACACGATATGTACGTCCGTTGCGCTGAAGAGTGACACCCGCAGGGTCAGCCTCTGGAACAAGGCCACCTGCCGCATTTACAGCATCGATCAGAGTCAAGGGAACAGTTGTAAGAGGCAGCCTCTGCGGTGCGGCAACGGCACCAGTGATATTAATGGCTTGCGAATTAAAGGCCGCTACGCGGACTTCAAGCTGCGGATCGGCAATGTATTCTGCCAAGCCGACCATAAGGTTTGCACGTATTTGCTCCGGCGCAAGTCCCGCAGCCTGCACCTGCCCCACGAAGGGGTAAAAGAATGTGCCATCCGACTGGACGCGGAAACCAGTCTCGGCAGCGCTACGCTGGGGGCCGGCTGGCATGGTAAGCTCAGGGTGGTTAAAGACCAACACGCTCAGAATATCGCCCGAGCCTACGATGTAGTTCCACTTCGCAGGGCCGGGCAACGTGGTCCTTTGCGGTGGCGATACGTCCCGATTGAAGGCCGAAATATTCTCCGCGTCGAGCCGCACGAGCGACACGCTTTCATCCAGTGTCGCCTGCGTCGCTGATGTGACCGGGAAACTGCTTGAGCCGTCAGCACAGGCCGAAAGCCCAAAAGCACAGATGAAAGCAATCAGCAAACGCATGAAGTCCCCAGTATTTTGTCTTGATGCCTCACTCATTGTGTTTCGACGCACATAGTAAATTTTGCGTTAAATTGAAAAAAGCGTACCCTCCAAGAGCACACTTTCTCCACGACAGAGACTTGCCGTCATGACGTCTCTGCAAAAATTTCGGCAGATATGCGCGGCTCAAAACAGTTGAAACAAGCGAAGCGGGCTTGAGGCAAATTTCGCCATGCGCCTTACCGATGCAGCCTCTTAACTGCCACCACCTGAGTCACCGGCGGCTACTGCGATCAACACAGCAAGGATAGCCAATGGAATCCAAATCGACCCCGAACCGGCAGGTTCGGCGACAACGAGCGGCGCTTGCACATCCTGCTCAACGAGCTCATCCAACAGACCACCGGCGCTGGCAGTAGACGCAGCAGTTGCAATAATCGCAACCGCCGACAAGATTTTAATATTCATCATCCACTTATTCCTCCTGGTTGCATTGCTTATCTTAATACCCCTTTAAAGCAACTTGGACGTTTCCGCAATTATAAGATGCAGACCTCAAAGTCTTTGAATATCCACCATACCGACCCTTGCAGAAATCCATTGCCGCGACTGCCAGATCATTCCTCCGGCGTCGATCCAGTAGAGGTTTCCGAAACCACCCGCATCCCCCATGCAGGTCTCGCTGATCAGACGGGTTTCGTGTTTGCGCTGGAAAATTTCGATCGTTTCATTGCGCAGAGTCGTAGTTTTGCAAGCGTACTCCCGACGCGTGATCTGATCCTCGCCATTGAGGTAGTCGTAGATCCGGACGGTGCTCCCACTACCGCTGACAACACGCTGATAGGTTTGGTTTAAATCCGCGCCCATCAAGTCGTTGCCCAAACCACGCGTTGCGACAACGACCCCGTCCTGCAACGTCAGGCTGATACCTTCATCCGAAACCCAAATGATCAAGTCACTATTCGTTGACCTGCGCGCAAAAACGGATGCCATGTCTTGATTGACAGGTGCGAAGAGCAACAGATCATTTGTGGCTGCTTCAATAATATCCCGCGTTAATACCTCTCTTGGATCTGTCTTCTCCTCCCAGACGTCAGACCCAGCTTCTGCAATTCCCCGCAGAACGCTCACGACGGGCTGCTGCTGCGCAAGGGGGCCGCAAGCAGTGACACCCAAAAGCACCATGATCAGGAATTGCGTTCTCATCGCCAAAACCGCCCCCAGCTGTCCTGCAAAGCAACCACATGGCCGCCGCGCACGGTTTCGTACAAACGGCCATCGACGTTCAGGCGCGCGCCGCCATCACGGCTCAGAGACGACAGGCGGACATCGACTTGGTCACGCGTCGCTGTCCCGATCGCCCAATCAAGTGGGATCGTCAGCTGAACGCCCTTGTCAAAAGACCCTTCGCCAAAATCCTCAAAAGGCACGTCCGTCAGGGTCGCATAGGCCCCGACGCGCCAGCCATTGGCAAATTCGCGGTCCAGCGCAAAGGTGGCACCCCAATCACCGGCCAGATAACGACCGACGTCGATCCTGCCGTGAAAATCGTTTTCGAAGTCATAGTAGACGGATGCATGCCCCGTCACGACATCGTAGACACCGTCGAGTTCAGGGAAATCCTGCGCACCGAAGCCAAGGTCATAATCGCGTTGGACAACGTAGTTGATCTCTGCCCCAAGCGCCACGCGGCTGTCGACGGGTTTCCACAGAAGTTCCGTCGATGCCCCTGCAAACATCTTTTCAAGATATCCCACTGAAACACGGCTATAGAGCGCGCGGCCGGGCCGCGCGTACCAGTGAAGCGCAAGGTCTTCGATCCCGATCTCGCCCGCTTCACCGTAGAGCCCCACATTGCGCCGGACCGGTTGGAGCGTTGACTCCGAGACACGGGCATCCGAGCGGTTCTCGGACATCCGGTAACGCGCGGTCCCTGCGAGGGTGAGGTTGGGCAGCAAGGCGTAGCGCAGATCAGCCTGCAAGCCATATTCGCCACGCAACGGATTTGATCCGTCAAACAACTGTACAGCGTAGTAAGGTGACAGCCCCCACGCGATTGCGCTGGCCTGCGATGCAACCACGGACGGGGGCGTGCCGGCTCCCGCCTCGGTGACGGTCGCACGGTCAAGGATTTGTGCTGCAGCGTTCGGACGGTTTTCAATCGCTTCCATATCGGATCGACGGATCGTGATAGCTGACAGGGGCAGTCCTGCACGGGTCGGCTCAAGCACAAAATTTTCGACGGACAGTGGCATGGTTCTGGTCAGTACACGCGCAACGCGGCCCAGTGCTTGCGCTTCGGCCCGGTATCTCTCGTTCTCGAAACGCACCCGAGCCGTGCGGCCATAGATATCCAGACCTTGCAAAACAATGCCTTCTGCCAAGAGCGCCGTCGCGGTCACATCGCGCGCCACGCGCTCTGACTGCGAAACTGGAACAGTGCGACCACGGACCGCAACAGGCACCGGTGCGGGCTCAGATCCACTGCGCGCGACACGGTCTTTTGGATCAATGATAAGCGTTGCGGAAAAACCGATATCACTGCCCCCTAGGGCGTAAGCGCTCAGGATATAATCTGCGTTCGGCGCATAGCTGAGACCAAAGTTGACAGGTGTCTCGCGCTCTACGATCCCCAGGCTGGTCTCTCGCGCGTAACCGTCACTTGCGTATTCAACAGTCGCGACCCAATCATCGCTTAACTGCCACTCGGCGCCGCCAAAGAAAGCGGCGTCGCCTCGGAAAAACTGATCGAAAGAGGGTTTGCCGCCAAAGCCGAAGTCAAGCGCAGGACGCGCATCAAACGCATCGCTCAAAACTCCAAGCGGGTTGTCAAAACCACCCTCGGTCGCCAGACGCCCCCAACCGAGCCCCAACGTCGCCCGCAGACGCGGCGAGAGTGTCTTGCTCGCCACAAGGTACTCACCGCTATAGACACCGGTTCCCATGAAATCGCGCAAACCAACGGTAACCGCAGGACGCAAGCTGCCCTCGGTCAAAGCCTGATAGTGAAGATCAAAGCTGCGGTCATAGAGATCGCCTGTCCCAGGGCCACCCCATTCCGCGAGCCGCGAGTAGCGAAACGTACCACTGAAACGTGGTGTCACCTGGAAATTGAACGACACCCGTTGCTGGTTTTCAAAACCGCCGAGCGTCATACCGATTTCGGCGTCCGGTCGTACGAACGCCGAGGGCATTTCGATAAGACCCGGGGTGCCGTAAAGCGAGTAACCACTGCGCCAATCTTCTGCGGCTCCATCACTCGCAACGAATGCACAGAAGGCCGCAATCGATAGTTGAAAAGACCTCTTCATCGTTTCGTTTTGCTGCCCCGGAAGTTCCGACATGACCGCATGTCGCATCTGATCTCTTGTCTTGATTTACTTCTACTCAAAGTTGCATTGAATAGCCAACTCTAAACCAACCGCGCCAGTCCGGTGATGTTCGCGGTGCGACACGCGGCACGACATGCACTCAAGGCGCATGTACGAAGAGCCGTTTAACAGGATTGGCAGTGCCGCTCAGGTCTCGCGGAACGCGCGGACAAAATAGTCAGCAAGCGGCTTGATCAGGAATTGCAGCGGGCTGCGATCCAGTGTGCGTGCGAACGCCTGAACGGGCATGCCGGGTATCAGCGTCATTTCCTCGGGCAGTCGGTCGATCTCGCCTGCCGCCAGTTCGATTTCGGCGCGGTAATATGACAGCCCGGAATTCTCATTCTGGAACGCATCGGCCGAGATCAGGGTCACCGTGCCATTCAGTTCAGGTGTGCGGCGCTGGTCAAAAGCCGAGAACCGCAGCGTGACCTCTTGGCCGACATAAATCTGGTCGATGTCCGTTACCTGCACCTGGGTGGCAATCACAAGCGGGCGGTCCTGCGGGATCAGGAACAGCACCGGATCTGCGGCGCGGATCACTGATTGGGGTGCAAAAACCTGCAAACCATACACAATCCCCGAGACCGGTGCACGAATATCCAGACGGTCAAGCTGGCGACGCAGCGTGCGGCGACGCTCGGATAGTTCCAGCTCGTTGAACTCCAGATCACGCAAGCGTGTGATAGCCTCCTCGCGGCGGGTCGATGACAAACCAAGGACCTGAAGCTCGATCTCGGTCATGCGTTCAGCCGCCTGCGCGGCTTGCGCCGTCAATTCACCAACACGACCAAGCAGACTGGCCTCTTCCCGCTGCAGCGCAAGCACGCGGCTTGCTTGCGCCAGCCCCCGGTCCAACAGGCTTTGTTGATCCGCAAGCTCTTTGCCGATCAGATCGCGTTGGGTTGAAAGCGCCTCTTGCTGCGCACTGATCCCTGTCAGTTGGCTGGCAACTTGTGCGCGCTGCTGGCTAAGCTGCTCGATCGCACTCTGATTGGTTTCCAGTCGCGCACGGAACAAGCGCTCCTGCCCATCCATGAGTTTTTGTACCTCCGGCGTTGCAACCTCGGTCAGGATCGGGCTGAATGTAAGATCTGACGCATCATCCCTTTCAGCCTCCAGACGGGCACGGCGCGCCAGAATTTCAAAAAGCTGACCCTCGACAACAGCGAGTTCCGATTGCAGGACCGTCGGATCCAGCCGGAGCAGAAGATCGCCTGCCTGCACCGCATCGCCCTCATCGACGATGATCTCGTCGACAACGCCACCGTCAGGGTGCTGCACGACTTGCCTGTTGCGGTCTACCTCAATTTGACCGGTCGTGATCACGGCACCCGAGATTTGCGCCATGACCGACCATGTCCCGAAACCACCGACAAGGATCAGTAACGCAAGACCACCAATCAAAAGGTGCTTATTTGCTGACCAGCGCTTGGCGACATTCTCAATCATGACACGCCTCCGCCTTTGCCGGTGCTGCGTTGAATTTCGCCATGGTTCTTCACCATCTCAGCCAGAACCGCGTCTTTTGGGCCAAAGGCCCGCCGTGTGCCGTTTTCAAGAACCAGCAAGAGATCACACTCCTGAATGGCAGACGGCCGATGCGCCATAATGAACACCACCTTACCTGCGGCTTTCAATGCTTTGATGGCCTTGTTCAGCGCAAGGGAGCCGTCATTGTCCAGATTTGAGTTGGGTTCGTCCAAAACAACAATCACCGGATCGCCATAGAGCGCCCGCGCAAGGCCAATCCTTTGAATCTGACCGCCTGACAACCGCCCGGTGCTTGATGACACACGGGTATCATAGCCGTCCGGCAATTTGAGGATCATCTCATGGGCATCGGCGGTCTTGGCGGCAACAATGACCTTGGCATCATCAGGTGCCATCGACATCCGCGCAATGTTCTCTTTGATCGTGCCGTCAAAAAGATGGACATGTTGCGGCAGATATCCGACATGCTGCCCAAGCACATCCGGTTCATATTGATCAAGGGCCGCACCATCCAGCCGGATCTTGCCAACCGCAGGCGACCAGACACCGGTGAGAATACGGGCAAGCGTCGACTTGCCTGCACCCGACGGACCGATCACGCCAACGGCCTGCCCCGGCGAAACCGCAAAACTGACATTGCGCAGCGCTGCCTGTTGCTCGCCTGGCGGCACCGCACTGATCTGATCAGCAACAAGCTTCGCCAAAGGCTTGGGAAGTTCGGTACGCTGCCCGTCTGCTGGCACTTGCCCCAGAAGCTCGGACAGATTGCGCCAGCCTTCGCGCCCACGCTGGAACACCGCCCACTGTCCCACGAGCTGTTCAACCGGTGCCAGCGCGCGTCCAAGCAGGATGGACCCCGCAATCATGGCACCGGGTGACAACTCATTGATCAAGACAAGATAAGCTCCGAGACCGAGCATCGCAGATTGTAGGAACAGCCGGAAAGACTTGGTGATGGCCGTGAATGTGCCCGACGTATCTGCGGCATCAATCGCTGTATCCAGAGATTTGCCGCGCGCGAGTTGCCAACGATCAAATGCAGCGCCCCGCATGCCAAGGGAATGCACCATTTCACTCTCACTGCGGATTTGCGTGCCGAGTTGGTTTGACATGAAACTCGCTGCATTCGCAGCTTCCAAAGGTTTGCGCGACATAAATTGGTTCAGCAAAGCCACGATGAGCAGGATCACTGCCCCGACAATCGCCAGAACACCCATCAAAGGGTGAAAGATGAAAATGCCGAAGAAGAAGAGCGGCACCCATGGCAGATCAAACAGCGCCATCAGTGCAGGTGATGTAATCAGGCGCTGAATGGATTCGAGATCACGCAGACCCGTTGCCGCCTCGCGCGGTGCCCTGTTCAGCGTTGTCGCCTTCAATACCGCCCCAAAGACCCGCCGGTCCAGATCGGCCTGAAAACGGGCACCGACACGCCCCATGACACGGCCGCGCACAAAATCCAGAATACCCATCATCGCGTAAAGGAAAGCCACCAAAACGGACAAAGCGAGCAGTGTCTCAAACGACCGCGAGCTGAGCACACGGTCATAAACATTGAGCATATACAGCGGCCCGGTCAGCATGAGAAGATTCACAAAGAAGCTGAAAACTGCGACTGCCCAATACAAAGAACGGCTTTTCTTGCGCGTTTCAGCAAGCTCCGCTCTGCCACGAACTGAGGTTTCAGTAGACATTTGTTATTGATTACCTCGAAGGCCTCTGCCCAAAGGCATCATAAGGCCTTATCGAAGAGGCACAATTGTGAATATTTCGTTCATTCAGCACAGACTTGGGGATAGACCTGCGGGAGGCTGGTTGCAAACACCTCGCTTCAGCTGAGGCCATTGGCCCGTTGTTTTCCCGCACGCAGCTACAGCGACTTAAGTTGATCCGCACTCACTTTGACGCGTGTTTGCCCGCCCATAATGTCCATCAAGACCCAAACCCGCCTGTCGGGTTCAATGGACTGCACCTCTGCCGTGAAATTGGCGAAGGCGCCTTGAGCAAGCGAGACGATTTCCCCCGGCTGCGGTGCTTTTGGTGTTAGGATGGTACCGTCATGGCTGCAGCGCTCCATGAGATGCGCAATAATATCATACGGCACGGCAGCCGGCACGCTGCCAAAGCTGACAAGGCGCGTAATACCAGTCGTCGCATTCACCTTACGCCATTGATTACCTGCAGCGTCGATAGCCACGAAAATATAGCCGGGAAACAGCGGCCGTCTTACCGTTGCGAATTGCCCCCTTCTGTGCACTGTGACGTCCTCCAACGGCAGGAAAGTCCGAAAACCCTGCCGTTGGAGGTTCTTCTGCGCAATATGGCTGCAGTTCGGCTTTAACTGCGCAAGAAACCAGGTAGAGTTTCCGTCGTGAGACGTCATTTTGATCCCCGTTGGTGTCAATGAACCCCCTGGTTTGACCCGAGACTGTTGCGTGCTTCTCCGGCGACCCTATCGCGTGAATTCATGTTTGCATAGAAGACCGCCTCTGCCTGAGTTGGTGTGATGTATCCGATGGGTGCGCGCAGTCGGCGATGATCGCACCCGTCGCCCTATTCGCGCGGTTTCAATCCGACCGCGTCTGCTGATTTTCACATCCCCGATGTGTCAGGATTTCTAAATGGCTCCGGCAAAGCCAAGCATCACCATAAGGTCACGCCATAATGCTGCCGTGCTGCCCCGGTCCGGCAAAGACTTTCCAGAACGCAGAGGATAACTCTGGTCAGCAAGGACTTCAGTAGCATTCATTCAGTCGCATTCATCATTCAGCCGCATTCGTGTTGTATAGAACTGTTGGCATTTCAGCGCATGCGTGGGACAACCTTCATCGACGATCTATTTCTTGGACAAGTACGCAACAAAAATGACAAAAACTGCACTCATCACAGGCATCACCGGACAAGATGGTTCCTACCTTGCTGAATTCTTGCTTGAAAAAGGGTATATGGTGCATGGCATCAAACGCCGTGCATCGTCTTTCAATACCCAGCGGGTCGATCATATCTATGAGGATCCCCATGTCGACAACGCGCGTTTCAAGCTGCACTATGGTGATCTGACCGACACCTCGAACCTGACCCGCATCCTGTCCGAGGTGCAACCCGATGAGGTCTACAACCTTGGTGCGCAATCCCATGTCGCGGTAAGTTTCGAGGCGCCTGAATACACCGCAGACGTCGACGGGATCGGCACTCTGCGGCTGTTGGAAGCCATCCGTTTTCTGGGCCTTGATAAAAAGACCCGTTTCTATCAGGCCTCCACCTCCGAGCTTTACGGCCTTGTCCAAGAGACACCCCAACGCGAAACAACACCCTTCTATCCGCGCTCGCCCTACGCGGTTGCAAAGCTCTATTCCTATTGGATGACGGTCAATTACCGCGAGGCCTACGGGCTTTATGCCTGCAACGGCATCCTGTTTAACCACGAAAGCCCACGCCGCGGCGAAACCTTTGTGACGCGCAAGATTACCCGCGGTCTGGCGCATATCGCCCAAGGGCTGGAGCCCTGTCTTTATATGGGCAACATCGACAGCCTGCGGGACTGGGGCCATGCCAAGGATTACGTGCGCATGCAGTGGATGATGCTGCAGCAGGACCAGCCAGAGGATTTTGTCATCGCCACCGGCAAACAGCACTCTGTGCGTGATTTCATCATCTGGTCCGCAGCGGAACTGGGTTTGACGCTGGAATTCACCGGCGCAGGTGTCGATGAGGTGGCCACGGTCGCCAGCATCACCGGCGATATGGCCCCTGCCCTGAAGGTTGGCGATGTGATCATGCGGATCGACCCGCGCTATTTCCGCCCCGCCGAGGTTGAAACGCTGCTTGGCGATCCTTCCAAGGCCAAGCAGAAACTTGGCTGGGAACCCCGGATCACTGCCCAAGAGATGTGCGCCGAAATGGTGGCCGAAGACCTGAAAACCGCTCGCAGACATGCTTTCCTGAAAGCGAACGGGATGGACGTGCCGGTCGCATACGAAAGCTGAGGTGGCCGCGATGCAAAAGATCTATCTTGCAGGCCATCGCGGCATGGTTGGTGGCGCAATCCTGCGCAAATTGCAGGCCCGTGGAAACGCGCAGATCATCACCCGCACCCATGCGGAACTGGACCTGACAGACCAATCAGCGGTGCGCGATTTCATGCAGGCCGAAAAGCCCGATATCGTGATCCTTGCCGCCGCCAAAGTGGGTGGCATCCATGCCAACAACACCTACCCCGCTGATTTCATCTACGAAAACCTGATGATCGCCAGCAATGTCATCCATCAGGCTTATGCTGCCGGCGTGACACGGCTGCTGCAGCTGGGATCGTCCTGCATTTATCCGCGCGACGCGGCCCAGCCGATGCGGGAAGACGCGCTTTTGACGGGGACGCTCGAACCCACAAACGAGCCCTACGCAGTGGCCAAGATCGCAGGCATCAAGCTTTGCGAAAGCTACAACCGCCAGCACGGGGTGGATTATCGCAGCGTGATGCCGACCAATCTTTACGGCCCCGGTGATAATTTCCACCCAGAAAATAGCCATGTGCTGCCCGCGCTCATGCGCCGCTTCCATGAAGCCGCTCAGCAGAACCGCGATGAGGTTGTCATCTGGGGCAGTGGCACACCACGACGCGAATTCCTGCATGTTGACGATATGGCTACGGCTTCGCTCTTTGTGCTGGACCTGCCGAAGGCCGACTATGACGCGAACACCGATCCGATGCTCAGCCACATCAATGTGGGCACCGGCGCCGATATTTCGATCCTTGAACTGGCGCAGGCCGTCGCAAAGGTCACAGGGTTTCAGGGCCGGATCACGACCGACCCTTCCAAACCTGACGGAACGCTGCGCAAACTGATGGATGTGGGACGTCTGGCCAAAATGGGCTGGCGCGCGCAGATCAACCTTGAGGATGGGATCACGGAAACCTACCAATGGTATCTGGCGAATTTGGAAAACCTGAGGGGTTAAAGGCATATGGCGAACAAGATCAATCCGGTTCTGCTCTGCGGTGGTGCAGGGACACGGCTCTGGCCATTGTCGCGCAAATCCTATCCTAAACAGTTTGTAAAACTGATCGGCGAAGAAAGCCTGTTTCAGGCCTCTGCGCGCAGGTTGACAGGTACGGATTTCACCGCACCTTCGGTTGTGACAGCCGCGGATTTCCGGTTTGTTGTCTTGGAACAATTGGCAGCAGCGGAAATCGCCCCTGCCGATATCCTGATCGAACCTGCTGCCAAAAACACCGCAGCCGCGATTTGTGCTGCCGCATTGGCCCTTGAAGCCCGCACACCCGGCGCGCTGATGTTGATTGCCCCGTCGGACCATGTGATCCCCGACGCAGACCGGTTTCGCGCGACGGTCGCGGCCGCTGTGCCCGCCGCGCTGGATGGGCAACTGGTCACCTTTGGCATCCGGCCAGACCGTCCCGAAACAGGATATGGCTGGCTTGCGCTCTCCAGTGTCCCAACAGCCGAATTTGCACCGACACCACAACCCTTGAAGGGCTTCGTGGAAAAGCCTGATCTTGCGACAGCCGAGGCACTCTTGGCCGGCGGGATGCACCTGTGGAACGCAGGTATTTTCCTGTTCTCGACAACCACGATCCTTGCCGCCTTTGCCGCGCATGCACCCGAGGTTCTCGCCGCGACCCGCGCCGCCTTTGAGGCCGCCGAAGCCGATCTCTCCTTTACACGCCTTGCCCCCGACGCCTGGGCCGATTGCCCCGAAATCTCCATCGACTACGCCGTGATGGAACAGGCCAACAATCTGACTGTCGTGCCCTATGGCGGCGCATGGTCCGACCTTGGCGATTGGCAGGCCGTCTGGCGCGACGGCAAAGCAGACGCGCAGGGTGTTGTTAAATCCGGTCCGGCCACATCCATCGACTGCAAAGACACGCTGCTCCAGGCAACCAGCGGTGCACAACAACTGGTTGGCATCGGGCTGGAAGGGTTGGTGGCCATCGCAATGCCCGATGCTGTTCTGGTCGCGCATAAAGACCGCACGCAAGACGTCAAAGAAGCGGTTATCAAACTCAAGGCCGCCGCTGTCCCCCAAGCCGAGACGCTGCCCCGCGACTACCGCCCTTGGGGGTGGTACGAAAGCCTCGTGGTCGGCACACGTTTTCAAGTGAAACGGATCGTCGTGCATCCGGGTGCGGCACTGTCGCTGCAAAGCCACCATCACCGCGCCGAGCACTGGATTGTTGTGGAAGGGACCGCGAAAGTGACCATCGATGAAACGGTCCAGCTGTTGAGCGAAAACCAGTCTGTTTATATCCCGCTGGGGGCCGTGCACCGCATGGAGAACCCCGGCAAGCTGCCACTGACACTGATCGAGGTGCAGACAGGGGGCTATCTGGGCGAGGATGATATCATCCGCTACGACGATGTTTACGCCCGCGGCCAAGGTGCCAAAGGATGAGCGCACTGACCTGCTTCAAGGCCTATGACATCCGCGGGCGGCTTGGCATCGACCTTGATGCCGAAATCGCCTACCGCATCGGCCGCGCCTTTGCCGAAGCTTTGGGTGCAAGAACCGTCGTCCTCGGGCGCGATGTCAGGGCCTCGTCCGAGGAACTCGCGACAAGTGTCGCGCGTGGCGTGATGGACGCGGGATGTGATGTGCTTGATCTGGGGCTTGCGGGCACGGAAGAGATGTATTTCGCTACAACCCACTTCAACGCGGATGGCGGGATTTGCGTGACGGCCTCGCATAACCCGATGGATTACAACGGGATGAAAATGGTGCGGGCCGGGTCTGCGCCATTGGATGCAGCGAACGGTCTGGCGCGGATCAAAACGCTGGCCGAGAAAAGTGAATTCACGAACTCAGGCACCGCTGGTACGCTGCGCGATATCGCCGCCGAAGCGCGTGTCGCCTATGTCGATTGCATGATGTCTTTCGTTGATCTGGACGCCCTCAAACCGCTCAGGATATTGGTGAATGCCGGTCACGGGACAGCCGGGCCAACCTTTGATGCCATCGCCGCAAAACTTGATGCTCTTGGTGCGCCCCTGACATTTGAACGGCTGTTCCATGCGCCCGACGGCACCTTCCCGCAAGGTATCCCCAACCCGCTCTTGCCCGAGAACCGCCCCGCAACAGCATCGGCTGTCACCCGGTCAGGCGCCGATTTCGGCGTCGCATGGGATGGCGATTTTGACCGCTGTTTCTTCTTTGACCACGCGGGCAACTTTATCGACGGGGAATATGTCGTGGGGCTCTTGGCCGAGGCGTTCTTGGCAAAAGAACCGGGGGCGAAAATCATCCATGATCCCCGGATCATCTGGAACACCCAAGACATCGTCACCAAGGCAGGCGGTCACGCCGTGCAATCGCCCACAGGCCACGCCTTTATCAAACAGGCGATGCGCGATGAGGACGCCATCTACGGTGGCGAAATGTCCGCGCACCACTATTTCCGCGACTTCGTCTACTGCGACAGCGGGATGATCCCCTTGCTCTTGGTGGCCGAACTGGTCAGCCGCAATGGGCCTCTTGCGGATCTCGTGGCGCAGCGCAAGATTGCCTTCCCCTCATCAGGCGAGATCAATTTCTCGCTGGATGATCCAAAGGCGGCAATCGCGCGGGTCCGCGCCGCATATGCCCCGCAGGCCATCGCAATCGACGAGACGGACGGCCTTGGAATGATCATGGGGGACTGGCGTTTCAATCTGCGCAGCTCGAATACCGAGCCGATTGTCCGCTTGAATGTCGAAGCGCGTGGAGATGCCAGTCTGGTCCGAGAAGGTGTCACGCGTTTGACAGGGCTTCTCGTTCTCTGAACATCGAATAGCGATGTGAAAATCGGGGCGGAGGACTAGGCCTCTTGCGGTCTTTGCCGACAGGCACGAATGGCTGGTACGGCCACCAGATAAGACGCAATAAAAACGGCGAGAAACGCCAACACAGTGAAAAACGCAGCGCGGTTGTGATCCCACAAAAGTACCCCGCACACCTGCGGGGCAATCACAAATGGTGCGAGCACAAGTGTCGTCAGCGGATTGGCAATGCGGCGCCGCTTGCGTCCGAGAATGCAAATTTCCAACCCGCGCATCACCAGTTGGTGAAAGTGCAACCGGTCAGGCGCCATCGCATCTTTTTTCGACCTGCTGCGCCGGTATATCGCAAAAACCGTATCCGCGAGCGGCCAGAACAAGGTGAGCAGGATGGCCCAAGCAGACACCTGAGATGAATCGATTAGCACGGCAATGCCAAACCAACTCAGCACAAATCCGATCGTATAGGCACCAGCATCCCCGAGGAAAATAATTCCGAACGGGAAATTCACCAGAAAGAAGCCAAAGATGACGGCAGCAAGCATCATGCTCACCATGGCCATCGTGTCATATCCTGCCTGCAGCGAAATCAACGCGATAGATACCGAAGCGCCGATTGCGGTCAAAGCCGCGAGACCGTTGACGCCATCAATCAGGTTAAACCCGTTCGCAACGCCCGCTGTGATCAGCAACGTGAAAGGAACACCGACAATCCAATACTGCATGAGCAGATCAAAATAAGGCATGCTGATACGCGGCAACCAAACCCCCAACAAGACGATGACCACTAAACTGGCAACGCAAACTGCGAGTAGCCGCCTGCGCGGTGAAACCCGAAACCCCAAGTCTTCGCTTAGCCCTACGAGAAACAGCAGCGTTGTCGCGATGATAACGCCAAGATAGCTCTGCACGATTGTGGTGGGCGCAAAGACCACACCCAGCGCCAGAGTAAAGAAGATCGCGACGCCACCGATACGGGGTGTTGGCCGCGAATGCATTGATTGAACTGCATTTTCGTCATCGCGGCGGCCGCACAACCACGGGAAAACCTGCGCCAAGGCGATGATGCAAAGGCACGCCACGAATGATATGGCCGCAATAAAACCCAGAGAATACCGGAAGAGTTGGGCCACTTCAGAATGCATCAATACCGCCAAATCTTCAATTCTTGATAGATTTCTCGGGCCTCTTATACAGCAACCCTGTCGTCATCAACAGCTATACATTGCAACTCTCGCTGGCAACGCAGCAAGGTTTCGCCTGTGCAGCTTACGCGCCAGATGCGCGCTGGTCAGGACAGGCACGGCAACCTCTGTCCGATCCGCCACAACGCATTCAAGCGGTGCTGACCCTAGAACGGCACGTCATCGGCTTTGTCGGCGCTGACCACATATTGCGCCACGACATGTTTGGAACCGGCTTTGTCAAACTCGATGACAAGCTTGTCACCTTCGATCCCGATCACTTCGCCATAACCGAATTTCTGATGGAACACGCGCTCGCCTTCGGTAAAGGCGCTAACGGCGGTCATATCAATGGTCATATTGCGTGCTTCGGACGGCATTGCCATGCCGCGCTGCTGGCTCCGCGACTGCAACCGCCGCCAGCCAGGAGAGTTGTAGACATCCGCACTATGCGCCTTTTCATGTAGGTCGGAGCCCACCATGCCCGCCATCGCAGGCGATGCGCTTGCCGCCATGCCCGCCGCACCATAGCCTCCGCCATAAAGACCCGGCGGCGTCAGCACCTCGACGTGATCTTCTGGCAGTTCGTCGATAAAGCGGGACGGCATCGCCGATTGCCATTGGCCATAAACACGCCTGTTCGCGGCAAAAGACACGGTGCAGATCTCTTCGGCGCGGGTAATGCCCACATAGGCCAGTCGCCGCTCTTCTTCGAGGCCTTTGACCCCGCTTTCGTCCATCGACCGTTGCGACGGGAACAACCCGTCCTCCCAGCCCGGCAGAAAGACCGCAGGGAACTCAAGGCCCTTGGCCGCATGCAAGGTCATGATGCTCACCTTCTCGCCCTGCTCTTCGGTTTCATTGTCCATGATCAGGCTGACGTGTTCGAGAAACCCTTGCAGGTTCTCGAAATTCTCCAGCGCTTTGACGAGTTCCTTGAGGTTCTCAAGCCGCCCCGGCGCTTCGGGTGTTTTGTCGTTCTGCCAAAAACCGGTATAGCCGCTTTCGTCCAAAATCATCTCGGCCAGTTCAACATGGGTGTCCGCCTCGGCCCGCACCTGCGCATGCCAGCGATCCAAAGAGCCGACCAGAAACGTCAGCTCTTTCAGACCTTTGCCACCCAGGAGTTTGCCCTGACAGACCAGCCGCGCGCCCTCAACCAGCGACACGCCATTGCTGCGCGCCGTGCGCTGGATTGTCTGTATCGCCTTGTCACCCAGACCCCGCTTCGGTGTATTCACGATGCGCTCGAAGGCCAGATCATCCTCGGGGCTTACGGCCAGCCGGAAATAGGCCATCGCGTCGCGGATCTCCATCCGTTCATAGAAACGCGGTCCACCGATCACGCGGTATGGCAGGCCGATGGTCAAAAACCGGTCCTCAAAGGCGCGCATCTGATGGCTGGCGCGCACGAGGATCGCCATGTGATCAAGGCCCAAGGGTGCCATGCCGCGCGTCCCGCGTTGCATCGCTTCAACCTCTTCGCCGATCCAGCGCGCCTCTTCCTCTCCATCCCAATGGCCGATCAGACGAACCTTTTCGCCATCGGTCCGAGACGTGAACAAGGTCTTGCCCAACCGCCCCTTATTGGCAGCAATCACGCCGGATGCCGCCGCCAGAATATGCGGGGTCGAGCGATAATTCTCTTCCAGCCGCACCACATGCGCGCCGGGAAAATCCTTTTCAAACCGCAGGATGTTGCCCACCTCGGCGCCGCGCCAGCCATAGATCGACTGGTCGTCATCGCCCACACAGCAGACATTCTTATGCGAGGCCGCCAAAAGGCGCAGCCACATATATTGGGCGACGTTGGTATCCTGATACTCGTCCACCAGAATATAGCGGAACCAGCGTTGGTATTGATCCAGCACATCTTCGTGCTTTTGGAAAATCGTGACCATGTGCAAAAGGATATCGCCGAAATCGACCGCGTTCAGGTCCAGCAAACGGCGTTGATAGGCGGCGTATAGTTCCACCCCCTTGTGATCAAACGCACCGCTATCGGCGACAGGCACCTTATCGGGTGTCAGCGCCTTGTTCTTCCAGCCATCGATGATCCCCGACAGCATCCGCGCAGGCCAGCGTTTGTGGTCAATGCCTGCGGCCTCGATCAACTGCTTCATCAGGCGGATCTGGTCATCGGTATCCAGAATGGTGAAATTCGACTTGAGCCCAACCAATTCGGCATGACGGCGCAACTGCTTGGCGCAGACCGAATGGAAAGTCCCCAACCAAGGCATCCCCTCGACCGCTTCGCCCATTAACCCGCCGATGCGTGATTTCATCTCGCGCGCGGCTTTGTTGGTAAAGGTCACCGCCAATATCTCATGCGGTCGTGCAGTCCCTGTCGCCAGAAGATGGGTAATGCGGGTGGTCAGCGCCTTGGTCTTGCCGGTTCCGGCGCCCGCCAACATCAAAACAGGCCCGCTCAGGGTCTCGACCGCCTCGCGCTGCGCGGGGTTCAAACCGTCCAGATAGGCCGCACTCGGCCGCGCCATCGCACGCTGGCTCAGTGGCACGGCGGCCGCCTCAAAGGCATCATCTTCGGAAAAACTGCTCATCCCCCACACATAGCGCCAACGGGCGCGGGTGAAAAGCCTTGTTCTACTTCCGTTCTCATCGTTATTATTGGCCCAAAAAATATCCCCGCCGGAGGCTCCGACCCATTGCCAAGCACACCTGAGCCGCAATAGCGTCAGCCCATGACATACCATAGCCGCTACCCCGCCATTTCCGATCTCAAGGCCCGCGCGCGCAGGCGGATGCCGCATTTCGTGTGGGAATACCTCGATAGCGCCACGGGGGTAGAGGCCACACAGAAACGCAACCGCGCGCAGCTGGATCAGGTGTTGTTCAACCCCTCGATCCTGCACGGCGAATTCAAACCCGATCTTTCGACAAGCCTGCTGGGCCACACCCACCCGCTGCCGATTGGCATCGCTCCTGTCGGCATGTCCGGGCTGATCTGGCCCGGCGCGGAACAGATGCTGGCGCGCACAGCCGCCGCCGAAAATATCCCCTACGCCCTGTCCACTGTCGCCAGCCAGCTGCCCGAAGACGTAGGCCCCCATGCAGGCCCGCACGCATGGTTCCAGCTCTATCCGCCGCGCGACCCCGGCATCCGGGATGATCTTCTCAAGCGCGCCCGAGACAGTGGCTTCACCGCCATCGTGCTGACGGTGGATGTTCCCGTTGCATCGCGCCGCGAACGCCAGACCCGCGGGGGGCTGACACAACCGCCGAAACTCACGCCAAGACTGGCAATACAGGCGGCGCAATGCCCCGCATGGCTGAACGGGATCCGCAAGACCGGCATGCCACGGCTGCGGCTGATGGAGAGCTATTCGGATATCAAAGGCACCCTGCCTTCAAACGAACATGTGGGGTATCTTTTGCGCACCTCGCCCGATTGGGACTATTTCAAAGTGCTTCGCGATGCATGGGACGGTCCGCTCATCGTCAAAGGCGTCAGTCTGCCCGAGGATGCCGCGCGCCTGACGGCGGAAGGCGCCGATGTGATCTGGGTCAGCAACCACGCAGGCCGTCAGTTCGACGGTGGCCCATCCACGATCGAAACGCTGCCGCAAGTGCGCGCGGCTACCGATTTGCCCGTCATTTTCGACAGCGGCATCGAAGGTGGATTGGATGTCTTGCGCGCACTCGCATTGGGTGCGGATTTCGTCATGCTTGGTCGTGCCTTCCATTACGGCGTGGCTGCCTTGGGTGAACCGGGGGCCGCCCATGTACTTGATATCCTGCGACAAGACATGATCAGCAATATGGGCCAATTGGGCACACGGACATTGGCCGATGTGCCCGCACGCCTGCGCAAACCACCGCAATCGTCCTAGACGCGCGGCAGATTGCCGCTTAGTAATGCTGCAACTGCAAAGGAACGATCTATGGCTGACTTCAAGAAAATTCTCATCGCGAACCGCGGCGAAATCGCCATTCGCATTATGCGGGCTGCCAATGAAATGGGCAAGAAAACGGTCGCCGTCTTTGCCGAAGAAGACAAGCTGGGCCTGCACCGTTTCAAAGCCGATGAAGCCTACCGGATCGGCGAAGACCTTGGCCCCGTGGCGGCCTACCTGTCGATTGATGAAATCATCCGCGTCGCCAAGATGTCCGGTGCGGATGCGATCCATCCCGGCTATGGCCTTTTGTCCGAAAACCCCGATTTCGTTGATGCCTGCACCGCCAATGGCATCACCTTTATCGGCCCCAAGGCCGAAACCATGCGCCAGTTGGGCGACAAAGCCAGCGCGCGCCGCGTGGCGATTGAAGCCGGCGTGCCCGTCATCCCCGCGACCGAAGTGCTGGGTGACGATATGAAAGCGATCAAGAAAGAGGCGGCCGAGGTCGGCTATCCTTTGATGCTCAAGGCATCCTGGGGCGGTGGTGGACGCGGTATGCGCCCGATTATGTCCGAGGACGAGCTGGAAGAAAAAGTGCTCGAAGGCCGCCGCGAGGCCGAGGCCGCTTTCGGCAATGGCGAGGGCTATCTGGAAAAGATGATCATGCGCGCCCGCCACGTCGAGGTGCAAATTCTGGGCGATAGCCACGGCCAGATTTATCACCTGTGGGAGCGGGATTGTTCCGTCCAGCGTCGCAACCAGAAGGTCGTGGAACGTGCCCCTGCCCCGTACCTGAGCGGCACCCAGCGCGAACAGCTTTGCAATCTGGGCAAGAAAATCTGCCAGCATGTGAATTACGAATGCGCAGGTACGGTCGAATTCCTGATGGATATGGACAGTGGCGAGTTCTATTTCATCGAGGTGAACCCCCGCGTGCAGGTCGAACACACCGTCACCGAAGAGGTGACCGGGATTGACATCGTACGCGCACAAATCCTGATCGCCGAGGGCAAATCACTGGTCGAGGCGACAGGCTGTGCCAGCCAGTATGATGTGAAACTCGACGGTCACGCCCTGCAATGCCGTGTGACGACCGAGGACCCGCAGAACAACTTTATTCCCGATTACGGGCGCATCCAGATGTACCGGTCTGCCACGGGTCCGGGCATCCGTCTGGACGGGGGCACTGCCTATTCCGGTGCTGTCATCACGCGCTATTACGACAGCCTGCTGACCAAAGTAACCGCCCGCGCGCCGACACCTGAAATGGCGATTGCACGCATGGACCGTGCGCTGCGCGAGTTCCGTATTCGCGGGGTGTCGACCAACATCGCTTTCGTGGAAAACCTGCTCAAGCACCCGACATTCCTGAACAATGAATACCATACCAAATTCATTGACGAGACACCGGACCTTTTCAAATTTTCCAAGCGCCGTGACCGTGCGACAAAAATCCTGACCTATATTGCGGATATCACCGTGAACGGACACCCCGAAACCACAGGCCGCCCGCGTCCTGCCGCGGATGTGAAACCACCGCGCCCACCAGTGAAGCCGACCACGGACGTGACCCCCGGCACCCGCAATATCCTTGACGAATTCGGACCAGAGGCGGTCGCCGACTGGATGCGCGATCAAAAACAGCTTTTGATCACCGACACCACGATGCGTGACGGGCACCAGTCTTTGCTGGCAACGCGCATGCGCTCCATTGATATGATCAACGCAGCCCCCGCCTATGCAGCTAAAATGCATCAACTTTTCAGCGTCGAGTGCTGGGGCGGTGCGACCTTTGATGTGGCCTATCGTTTCTTGCAGGAATGTCCGTGGCAGCGGCTGCGCGATATCCGTGCGGTCATGCCCAATATCATGACGCAGATGTTGCTGCGCGCCTCGAACGGCGTGGGCTACACCAACTACCCCGATAATGTGGTGCAAAGCTTTGTGGCGCAGGCGGCAAGTTCTGGTGTCGATGTGTTCCGCGTTTTCGATAGCCTGAACTGGGTCGAAAACATGCGCGTGGCCATGGATGCGGTGATCAAGGCCAATAAGGTTTGTGAAGGGACGATCTGCTACACGGGCGACCTGCTCGACCCGAACCGCGCGAAATACAACCTGAAATACTATGTCGGCATGGCCAAAGAGCTTGAAGCCGCAGGCGCGCATGTGCTGGGTCTGAAAGATATGGCGGGTTTGATGAAACCTGCGGCGGCAACGGCACTTGTTAAAGCGTTGAAAGAAGAGACTAATCTGCCAATCCACTTCCACACCCATGATACGTCCGGTGCGGCGATTGCGACGATCCTTGCAGCCACTGCTGCGGGTGTTGATGCAGTTGACGCAGCGATGGACGCCCTGTCGGGCAACACCTCGCAGCCGACCTTGGGCTCGATCGTCGAGGCGCTGCGCGGTGACGCCCGCGACACCGGTCTCGACATCAAGGCAATCCGCGAGATCAGCAATTATTTTGAACAGGTCCGCGCCCATTATACGGCGTTTGAAAGCGGACTACAGGCGCCGGCATCCGAGGTTTACCTGCACGAAATGCCCGGCGGTCAGTTCACCAACCTCAAAGCACAGGCGCGGTCCTTGGGGCTTGAGGAACGCTGGCACGAGGTCGCACAGACCTATGCCGATGTGAATGCGATGTTTGGTGATATCGTCAAGGTCACACCCTCTTCCAAAGTTGTGGGCGACATGGCCCTGATGATGGTCAGCCAGAACCTGACCCGCGCACAGGTTGAAGACCCTGATGTTGACGTCGTGTTCCCCGACAGCGTGGTCGACATGATGCATGGTGATCTGGGGCAACCGCCGGGTGGGTGGCCTGCGGCAATCCAGAAAAAGATCCTCAAAGGCGAAAAACCGATCACGGACCGCCCCGGCAAGCACCTTGCCCCTGTCGATCTGGAAGTGGCGCGCGCGGATTTGTCGAGCCAGCTTGAAGGCAAGGCGGTGGATGACGAGGACCTCAACGGCTATCTGATGTACCCCAAGGTGTTCCTTGACTACATGGGCCGCCACAGGACCTATGGCCCCGTGCGCACACTGCCAACCAAGACTTTCTTTTACGGGATGGAACCCGGCGAAGAAATCACAGCCGAAATCGACCCGGGCAAGACGCTTGAAATCCGCCTGCAAGCCGTGGCCGATATGAACGAGGACGGGGAGGTCAAAGTGTTCTTTGAACTCAACGGACAACCGCGCACCATCCGTGTCATGAACCGGCTTGCGGCATCAGAAAAAGTGTCGCGCCCCAAGGCCGAAAACGGCAACCCCAACCACATCGGCGCGCCGATGCCGGGGGTTGTTGCGACGGTGGCAGTGGTGGCTGGAAAAACCGTGAAACAGGGCGATCTGCTGCTGACCATTGAGGCGATGAAGATGGAAACAGGGATTCACGCCGAGCGCGACGCCGTGGTCAAAGCCGTGCATGTGCAGGCAGGCAGCCAGATTGATGCCAAAGACCTCTTGGTGGAGTTTGAGTAGATGACGGTATCAAAATCGGTCTTTGCAGGCGTCATCGCCTTGATCTTACTGGGCGGCCCGTTGTCTGCCGAAGGCGACCCAACCTATGGGTTCTCTCCCGACGATCCCGGCATGAACGCGGCGATGGCCGGAGCACGAGACACCCTTGATGCATTTATCGCCAATACGATGGTTGACGGACAATCAGGCGCGCAGACCATGATCAAGGTCGCCATCCCGACCGATGACGGCAATGAAATCATCTGGATAGCTCCATTTGCCCAACTTTCAGCGACCGGATGGGTTGGTATACTGGCCAACCAGCCGCAGATGATCGCAGGTGCTAACGCGGGTGACACCGTTGAATTCGCGGGCGAACAGATCGCGGATTGGGCCCTTTTCGGGGATGATGGGCTCTTGTACGGCGGCTATACGCTGCGCGAGATGGTCGCCAGCGGCGCCGTAACTGAAGATGCGATGCCGCCCATGTCTGGTGATCCTGTACCGCAAGACTGGTGATCACGTTGCCTGACGCAGGTGCCCCAAAAGGGTCTTGGCCACCAAAAGCAGAAAAACACGGATTGGTGTGATTTTGGTCTTGCAGAACGCCGCAACTCTTTATAGATCACGCCTCACGAAACGGATGCGGGCGTAGCTCAGGGGTAGAGCATAACCTTGCCAAGGTTAGGGTCGTGAGTTCGAATCTCATCGCCCGCTCCATTTCGAAAAGCCAAAGGGCCGCAGCGTTTGCTGCGGCCCTTTGGCTTTTCGTGGCAAAAACATTTCGAGACGGTTAGCTCGCTTGTGCGGCCGCAGGCGGTGGCGCTTGTAAAAAATGCGGCAGGGCTGTCTTGCGAAAGAGCGCTGCAACCTCTGCTGGCACAGGATCGTTTGTGTGCTGGAACACCATGCTTCCAGCCGCAACTGCCATTTCGGACAAGGCAGGTGCCGCAATCGCAACATCGGCGTAATCCGGCTCTTCGTTGTCCCATTCATCTGCCACTTCGGTCATCTGTGCATGCAACAAAAGCAAGGGTTCAGGCTGCGGTGTTTCGAACACTTCCGGCACCTCGGCAACGTCCGCTTCCTCAACAAAGACCGGCAGGGGCATCGGCGCACTGACCGCAGAGAGTGCCAGCTTTCCCAAGATTCGCGCGGTCGTATCATGCCCGACCAGCCCATAAAGGCTCGGGATCAGCTCAAACAGGTCATCGGTTTGTTCTGCTGTCCGGTCTGTCACAAGAATCGCGCTGAGATGCGGGTTTCTCCGCTCGGCGGAAAGAGCGATCGCGTGGGTCAGCTGCCCCTCCACCCGTTCATCCATGATCAGCAGATCAATGGTATCCAGACGGATCAGCGCATGGGCAAGCGCCTGCGTATCAACCGACAGGATCTGGAACCCCTTGTCGATCAGCGCGTGGGCTGTGGAAAGGGATGCGGCGGCATCGTTGCGTAGTATGAGGGCTTTCATCGGATTCTCCTGATCAATGACTTTCCACCTGACCATACGAATCGAACCTTTAAATTTTGTTGAAAATGCCACAGCAGAATGTGTCAGGCTTGGCCCCTGCCCCAGTTCCGCCTATAGAGCAGAGGCAACACCAAAGGACGCGACACCATGCGGACAGCTACTATCACCCGCCAAACGGCAGAAACCGATATTTCGGTGACGATCAACCTTGATGGCACAGGCGTTTATGACAACCAGACCGGCGTGGGCTTTTTCGACCACATGCTGGACCAGCTGTCGCGCCATGCGCTGATCGACATGACGATCCGCGCCAAAGGTGATCTGCACATCGACGATCACCACACGGTCGAGGACGTGGGCATTGCTTTGGGTCAGGCCCTCACACAGGCACTCGGCGATAAACGCGGCATCCGCCGCTACGGCAGCTGCCTCCTCGCGATGGATGACGCACAAGTCCGCTGTGCGCTTGATCTCTCGGCGCGCCCATACCTGATTTGCAACCTTGATCTGCCTTTCGGCAAAATCGGCACGTTCGATACCGAACTGGTACGCGAGTTCTTTCAGGCGCTCAGCACCCACGGCGGTATCACACTGCACATCGACAAATTGCACGGCTTTAACGCACACCACATCGCCGAGGCCGCTTTCAAAGCTGTCGCGCGCGCTTTGCGTGAAGCAGTAGAAACCGATCCGCGCAAAGCCGATGCTATTCCATCGACCAAGGGCAGCCTATGACAACCGCACTCGTCGATTATGACAGCGGCAACCTGCACTCGGCGCAAAAGGCGTTCGAGCGTATGGCGGCCGAGGTCGGGTCGGGGTCCATCATCGTGACCTCTGATCCGGATGTTGTCGCCAAGGCGGACCGGATCGTGCTGCCCGGTGATGGTGCCTTTCCGCATTGCCGGGGTGAACTCTTTGCGCGCAGCGGTCTGGCCGAAGCAATTGTCGAGGCTGTGACAACCCGTGCGCGCCCTTTCTTTGGCATTTGTGTCGGCATGCAGATGATGGCGACCACCGGCCATGAATACGAAGACACACCCGGCTTTGATTGGGTGGCGGGTGATATCCGCAAGATCACGCCAGCTGATCCCAAGCTGAAGGTCCCGCACATGGGTTGGAACGATCTGGTGATCGACCATCCGCATCCGGTGCTGGAAGGCATTGAAACGGGCGATCACGCCTATTTCGTCCATTCCTATGCGATGGATGTAACCCACCCTTCCGAGCGTCTGGCGCATGTGGACTATGGTGGCGACGTCACGGCAATTATTGGACGTGACACCATGATCGGGACGCAATTCCACCCCGAGAAAAGCCAAGCGGCAGGGTTGCGCATGATCGGCAACTTCTTACGCTGGCAACCCTGACGCGGATGGATCTGGCCCGCATTGTCGCCGACATCGGTGCGGAAATGGCCGCTGCCCCTGACCGTGGCGCGGTGGCGGATTATATCCCCGAACTTGGCGCGGTTGATCCCGCGCATTTCGGCATGGCGATTGTGACAGCCGACGGGGCGGAGGTGCATACAGGTGATGCGGCGACGCCCTTCTCGATCCAGAGCATTTCCAAGGTTTTTACACTGGCGCTGGCCTTGGGCCGCTTGGGGGACCAGCTTTGGGCGCGTGTGGGGCGTGAACCCTCAGGCCTTGCGTTCAATTCGATCCTGCAACTGGAATCCGAACATGGCATTCCCCGAAACCCTTTTATCAACGCAGGCGCTTTGGTCACGACCGATGCGATCCTTGCCGGCCATGCGCCGCGCGAAGCCTTGGGGGAAATCCTGCGATTTATCCGTGCGGCAGCAGGCGATGATGATATCCATATCAACCCCGCAGTTGCGCAGTCCGAGCAAGACACAGGCGACCGCAATCTGGCGCTGGCGCATTTCATGCGGGCCCACGGGAACATGAAAAATCCCCCTGCCCTGACGTGCGGCACCTATTTCCATCAATGCGCAATCGAAATGACCTGTCTGCAACTGGCCCGCGCAGGGCGTTTCCTGATGGGCGGGACAGACACACCAACCCTTGTCAGCCCCGAACGCGTCCGCCGCCTGAACGCGCTGATGATGACCTGTGGGCACTATAACGGATCTGGCGAATTTGCCTTCCGCGTGGGGCTTCCGGGCAAAAGCGGTGTCGGCGGCGGTATTCTGGCCATCGTACCGGGATGCGCGTCCATCGCGGTATGGTCACCGGGACTGGACCAGAACGGCAATTCGCAACTGGGAACGCTGGCGGTGGAACGGCTGGTGCATGCCACCGGATGGTCGGTTTTCAGCTGATGTGTTGAAAACACCTTGCAGAAGCGCCGCCGCGCTTGGCAAACATGGTGTAAGAACAAACACAGGTAGAGACCAACGATGCAGAAACTGACACGCCGCGTCATATGTGCCGGAGCACTTGCACTGCTGGCCGGTTGCGGCAGAAGCAACCGCCAAACTGAAACTCCGCGCCGCCGGAGTATCCCACTTTACCCCAATGAGACGCCCGAACTGCGCCGCCTGATCAACAAATACGCCGATGTGCACGGGATTCCGGTCACTCTTCTGCACCGTGTGATCGTCCGCGAAAGCACACATAATCCTGCCGCACGCAACGGGCCCTATTACGGGCTGATGCAAATCCACCCGCAAACAGCGCGCTCGATGGGGTATCGCGGGGCACCCGAAGGGCTGTTGGACGCCGAAACCAACCTGATCTACGCGGGGCGCTACCTGCGCGGGGCATGGCTGGTGTCGGACGGGGACGAGGCGACCGCCGTCAGCTGGTATGCGCGGGGCTATTACTATGAGGCCAAGCGGCGCGGATTGCTGGAAGAGACAGGGTTACGATGAAGGATGAATTGAACTGGGCAAATGACGGCTAAGCGGACGGAACTGCCGTTCGACAAAATGCTACTTCAACGCCTGAGCAAATATGTAAGCACGCCGTCTCTCTGCATCAAACTCACTATTTATAGGCATTGGCGCGTTCAAGACCAAGTCGTTAAGGCTTCCCATTCCTCCGAAAAACCCCAAGAACATTTCGACGCTGTAACCATCTGATTTCTCTGCGATCTCGCGGACTTTACGCACCCTTTCGTTCCAAAAATTACCCTCATGTATTGACAAAATTGCTTCGAGCCTTCGCAGGCTGCAGATGAAGCTTTCAACTTCAGGGTGGAGCGATTTGTTTTCCATGACTTAGAAAATCTCATGCGGAAACCCAGGAAGCAAGACGTATCGACATGGTATGTCTGGGCTCTAAGCAGACATTCATTCACCAAAAAACCCCCGCGTTGCGGGGGTTTTCGCGCCTCGTGGTGGTCCGGCCTTAGCCTAAGCGCTGCCAGTTCTGGCTGGAGCACAACAGGCCGCCCGCCACGCAACCACGTAGGCGCAGGCTGTTGCCGTTCACATCCATTTTCCCGATGTAGATCTTGTTGTTGGACGGGCGCCAGACCGATCCTTCGTAGGCCCCGTCACCCTGTGGGACCATGTCGATTACAAGCGTCTTGCCGATGTTCTCGGACTGATACTCCCCATCGGCGTTGAACGTCCGGCTGATTACGCCACAGACAGCGGCACCGCATGGGGCGATTGTGATATGCGCATATGCGCCGTCATCGACCTCGGTCTGCCAGACGCCAAGGGCCGCGTCTTGGGCGGATGCAGTGGTCGCAAAGGCAACCAGTGAAGCTGCCAAAATCAAAAATTTCTTCATACTCAATTCCTCCCTGAGTTCTGATGCCGATCATGAGAGCGAAATGCCTTTACGATCAAGAAAGACGTTGGGTCAAAGCCTGCGTTGCAATCCCGCGCTGCCCATGCATAAACGCGCACAAACGTGAAAGGTATCCTGACGATGATCCTCTATCCTGCCATTGACCTCAAAGACGGAAACGCAGTGCGGCTTGTGCATGGCGACATGGATCAGACGACAGTCTTTAACGAGGACCCTGCAGCACAGGCCAAGGCATTCGTGGCCGCAGGCTGTGCGTGGTTGCATCTAGTCGATCTTAACGGCGCTTTTGCAGGTGAACCCGTGAACGCCGCACCTGTTGAGGCCATTCTGAAAGCCTGCCCTGTGCCCGCACAACTGGGTGGCGGCATCCGCGACATGGCCACGATTGAACGCTGGCTCGACAAAGGGTTGGCGCGCGTGATTCTGGGAACCGTCGCCGTGGAAAACCCCGAGCTGGTCCGCGAAGCGGCACGCGCCTTCCCCGGCCAGGTGGCGGTCGGCCTTGATGCGCGCAACGGGCGCGTCGCCACACGCGGCTGGGCGGAAGAAACCGACGTGATGGTCACCGACCTTGCCAAATCATTCGAGGACGCAGGGATTGCCGCGATCATCTACACTGACATCCTGCGCGATGGCGCCATGAAAGGCCCCAACATCACCGCGACCGCTGACCTTGCACGCGCCGTCAATATCCCCGTGATCGCCTCTGGCGGCGTCTCGTCGATGGACGACCTGACCGCGCTCAAAGCCACCGGCGTGATCTCGGGTGCAATATCGGGCCGCGCGCTTTATGACGGGGCAATCGACCTCAAATCGGCTCTGGCAGCACTTCGCTAGCTCCTTTTCTTTGAAAAAACCCCGAACAGCACGCTTGCGGCACGCCCTGCCCGCGCTTAGACAGAACCCATGCTGAAAACACGCATCATCCCCTGTCTGGACGTCGCCGAAGGCCGTGTCGTCAAAGGCGTGAACTTTGTTGACCTGATCGACGCAGGCGATCCTGTGGACGCAGCCATTGCCTATAATGCGGCGGGTGCGGATGAGCTTTGTTTTCTCGATATCATGGCCACGCAGGAAAACCGCGGCACGATGTTTGATCTTGCCACCCGCACAGCCGAGCAGTGCTTTATGCCGCTGACCATCGGTGGTGGCGTGCGCACGCACCATGACGTGCGTGATCTGCTGCTGGCAGGAGCCGATAAGGTCAGCTTTAACTCTGCCGCTGTCGCCAACCCCGATGTCGTGGCCGAGGCCGCCATGCGTTTCGGGTCGCAATGCATCGTCGTGGCGATTGACGCCAAGACAGTCGCACCCGGCAAATGGGAGATTTTCACCCATGGCGGACGACGTGCAACGGGCATTGATGCGGTGGAGTTCGCCAAAACTGTTGTGGCAAAAGGCGCGGGTGAAATCCTGCTCACATCCATGGACCGTGATGGCACAAAGGCAGGGTTCAACCTGCCCCTGACCCGCGCTATATCCGACGCGGTCGACGTGCCTGTGATCGCATCCGGCGGCGTGGGCACGCTGGATCACCTTGTCGAAGGCGTGACCGAAGGTGGGGCCTCTGCCGTCCTTGCCGCGTCAATCTTCCACTTTGGCACCTACACGATCGGCGAAGCCAAGGCCCATATGGCCGCCGCTGGCATCCCTGTGAGGCTGACATGACCCTGAACGACCTGTCCGAGATCATCGCCGCACGCAAATCCGCTGATCCTGACAGCAGCTGGACTGCGAAACTTCTGTCCCAAGGACCGGAAAAATGCGCAGAAAAATTCGGTGAAGAGGCGATTGAAGCCATTATCGAGGCGGTGAAGGGCGACAAGGCGCGTCTGACATCCGAGGCGGCAGATGTGCTTTATCACCTGCTCGTTATGCTGACCGCCTGTGATGTGGCACTGGACGATGTGATTGCGGAATTGGCTGCGCGCCAAGGCACGTCCGGTATCGCCGAGAAAGCCGCGCGCGGCTAACTGCGCACGACCCACAAAACGACTACCTTCCGCGAGAGACCCATTCGAGGATCTTTGAGGAAATCCGTTCATCCTCAGCGTGCTGTTGTACCTGCTCGGCCTCTTGTTCCGCCAGTGCCGCCAAACGCGCCTCTTCTGCAAGGCGTGCCTCTTTGGCCTGACGCGCTGCTTCAATTGCCGCGGCACGTGCAGCCTCAAGCCGCCTTTGTTCTTCAACCTCAAAGGTTTCGCGGTTGAACTCCTCAACCCACGCGGGCTTGAAACCATCGCGTTTTGGCGTCGCCTCTTTGCGCGGGGCCGGTGTTTCGACGCGCTTTTGTGCATCTTCGCTCAAGACGTGCTTGTTGGTTTCTTCGATCAGCTCACTCAGCGTTTTTGTCAGCGTTTTGTTTTCAGGTATTTTGACCGATTTGACCTTCTTGGTTTCCTGCGCGATCAGGTCCAACCAATCCTTTGCAGACTGGATGCGCTCTTTCGGGGAGACGCGCATCGCCTGGTCGATCGCCGCGAGGAACGCGGTTTCATATTGCGGAAAGCGGCCTGCAATGGGCTCATAGGGGTCAGGCTCACCGCCAGCCATCGCTGACACACGGATCTGGCTGTCAGGCGGTGCTTCACCCGTAATCAGATGGTACATCGTTGCGGCCAACGCATAAAGGTCACTGCAAGGCCCCTGCACGCCACCGGCGACATAGAATTCATGTGGTGAATAGCCGTCTTTGACGACGAGCATTTTCGAAACGGCATTGGTCTTCTGGCTTGCATCCTCGCGGGCGGCGCCAAAGTCGATCAAAGCGGGCGTGCCCCATTTATCCAGCAGGATATTGTCGGGGGAAATATCTCTGTGCAGCAGGTCGTTACTGTGCACCAGTTCAATCGCGTCCAGCACCTTCACCAGAATATCGCGTACCTGATCGGGGCTCAGCGCGTCATTGTCATCCTCGATCACATCAAGCAGGTCGCGCCCCTCGAACAGATCCAGCACCATATAGGCAGTGCCGTTTTCTTCAAACGCCTGATGGACGCTGACGATATTGGGGTGGCGCAACTTGGCGATACTGCGCGCCTCGCGCATGAACATCTCGACGATCTGGCGGTATTGCGCATCATGGGAGGGGGCGTTCACGGTGACGCGGTTGCCAAAACGCATACAGACTGATGCCGGAAAACACTCCTTGATCACAACAGGACGTTCCAAAAACGTGTCCATCGCCAAATAGGTTATCCCGAATCCGCCCGCACCGATCTGACGGTCAATCTTGAACTTCCCATCCAGCAGTTCCAAGCCAGTGGGCAAGCCCTGCCCCTGACTTTCATAAATCTGAGATGGGTCAATGATGCGTGTTTCTTGCATTGATTATCCATAGTCGTGAAGCACAACGGAAAAACAAAGACTGCTACTGGAACTAACTAATAGATGTGACGGCGCGCCAATGAGTCAATGACGAAACACTTGCAATTTAATGCGTATAGAATCGGCTTACCGCACCATCACCATAACCCTGTTAGCTAAATGTGCCATTCTTGTGGCACATTATGGCTTTTTTAATAAAAGCGTTTGTTTACAACTGCAACTTTGACGAGATTATGCCGGTGGCAAAACCCGCCATACGCAACTCAGAGAATAATCTCTGGTATTCGATCTTCGGACAACGGTCCTCAATCACATCAACGCCACGGGCTTGTGCCTCGGCTGCGGCTTGCGGATGCGACACGCCGATCTGCATCCAGATTGTTTGCAGGTTGGGCCACCTTGCAAGCGATGCCGTCACAATGGGCGGCACCTGTTCGGACCGGCGAAAGATATCGACCATATCCACATCATCGGGAATGTCGGACACGTCACCATAGACCTTTTCCCCCAAAAGCGTCTGGCCCGCCAAACCGGGGTTCACAGGGATAATCCGGTAGCCTTTCAGGCTAAGATAACGCGCCACGTAATAGCTGGGGCGGATTTCATTCGCGGACACGCCCACGATCGCAATCGTTTTCGTGCGCTTTAGAATCGTGCGGAGGTGGTCGTCGCTATAGCTCATGCCGCAACATACACTGCGCGTTCATAAGAAAAAAGCGCCCGGACACACCGGGCGCAAGTCATGGAACGAGGGACAGTGAGACAGTGCACGCCTGTTCCGAAGGCGCGCCGTCCCTACCGAGATGTGTGCGACAGATGCACAAACGAAGAGACCCTCAAGCGAATGTGATAGGGCGTGTGCCGGGGGATGATGCGTCAGTCGAAAATCTCATCGACAACGTCTTCGACAACATCCCAGACTTGCGACATGATGCGGCGGCCAAAACTCTTGGATTTCTTACGTTTCGTAGGGCGCTCATGGCGGTATTCGGGATACTTCTCGACCCGTTTCCGCGGCGTAGGACGGGCGGGTGCCGCCGCGGGCGCAGTTTGCTTTGGCAGCATCTTGAGCGCCCGTAGGGGTGCACCGCAGTTGCTGCATGTCAGCTCGTGCCGATCATTGCCGCGCAGGACAAGGGCGGCTTTGGTTCCGCAATAACAACATGTCGCAATCTTTGTGGCAGCCATCAATCCGGTCCCGTCATTCAGCCTTTGACAGCATATAGGGCCACTGCCGCCGCATTTGAGACGTTAAGCGATCCAAATCCGGCTGCTGCGTCGATTTTGACCAGTGCGTCGCAGGTTTCACGTGTTTTTTCGCGCAATCCCGGCCCTTCAGCCCCCATCACCAGAGCGACTGGACGGTCGCGCTTGCCCTCAACAGCGGCCTCGATCGTGGTTTCTGCTTCGCCATCAAGGCCCAGCACAAGATAGCCCATGTCCTTCAGCGCCGCCATGGCATCCGCCAGATTGCGCACCCGCAAATAGGGTTGCCGCTCCAGCGCCCCACTAGCCGTTTTCGCCAAAGCGCCTGTTTCGGGGGCAGAATGACGCTGGACCGCAACAACAGCGCGCGCACCGAAGACCTCGGCAGACCGCAGGATCGCACCCACATTGTGGGGATCGGTCACGCGGTCAAGCAGCACAATGCGCGGTGGCATGGGGCCATCGCCCAGCGCCACATCTTGCAGGCTGCCCCAATCAAGCGGTTTGACTTCCAGTGCAGCCCCCTGATGCACCGACTGCGGATCAAGCGGGGCTGCGAATTTGCGTGGATCGGAGATCTCGGGTTCCATTCCGCTTTGCGCCACCGCATCCCCTAGCCGTTCCAGCGCATTGCGCGTCACCACCAGCCGCAGCTTGGTGCGGGCGGGGTTTTCCAGCGCGTCGCGCACCGCGTGCAGACCAAACAGCCAAACGGTTTCCTGAGCGGCAATCCGTTTGCCCTGCTCTTTTGCAATCACCCACTTTGGCTTTTTCATCTGCTTTCCTATCGCGCATGTTCGCCCCCGCGATACCCCACTCGGGCGTGGCTGTGAAGAGGATCACATTTAACCCCACTTTTGCGGTTGACGCACCCTAGGGGCGCGGGTAATCAGCGCTTGGTTGGGCGACAGGCCGCAAGGTGTGGCAGGGGACTGTAACTCCCTCGAGGCGACTCACGCCTGGTTCGATTCCAGGGTCGCCCACCATTCTGTCTTGGGACAGAGACTTAGACGCGTGATTTTCCCGTGCACAGCACAGGTGAAAATCTACATGCGCTATCCAGCCCTTAAGCAACTCGAGACACGGCATTTTTTACTTATGCCTGCCCTTTTCACCCGGTGGGAAAGGACCCGCAGTTGCAGCTGTCCTTCTGGACGCGATATCCAAAAACGGCGTCTCACTTAGCCCGTGTGCTGTTCATCCTTGGACAATCCTTGCTTGCGGGACCAACGGTGAAGCCATGACATACCCCGATGACCTCGCGGGGCGTTGGGACAAACCGCTCTCGAAACAATGTGATTTTTCGCTCTAGCGCTTCAAGGCCCAACCCAATGCGCCGAAACTTAGATGCGACAGAGGCGCCAGTCTGCAAATAGTCCCGCGCGCCTGACAAAGGGCTGTGTTTCATAGCCCGAGAAGAGCCCGTCTTGCGTTACCAAGACAGTGCGCCAGCCCCGAACCGCAGCGCCCAGGATATCTGTGTGAAGCGTGTCGCCACACATCGCGATCCGATTCTTCGCAGTCTTTGGGAGTGAGGCCTCAATCAGATCATACACTTCGGGAAAGGGTTTCCCGAAAAAACGCACACAGTCCGGGAATGCGTCCGCAACCATGTGGCCGAAGTACCCCGGCTCTACCGAAAAGCCGTCATCACGGGGCGCGGCGAGATCGGCGTTGGCGATCAACAGCGGGCGCGGAGAGCGCTGCATGGCGGCGTTCAAAAGGTCTTGTTGCGCGGCCGTCCAGTCCGCCGCCGAAAGGAACAGAAACTGGTCCACGGCGTCATAGTCGGCAGCCTTGTCCGTCAACCGCGTTACGGTGTGCGGCAGGTCGCCGAGCTGGTCGGTATCGGCGGCAATCACGCCCCAGTGTCCGGCACCCATCGCGTCAAGGGCGGCTTGCCGGCTGGTAATGATCTCGTCATCCTCAACCCGCAGGCCGAGCCGTTTGAATTTGGCAATGGCGCCGCTTCGATCATAGCTGGCGGCGTTGGTCAGGATACGAATGGCGCAGCCGCGCGCGCGAAGCTGATCGAGCCGCGTATCCGCACCGGGGATCAGGGTTTCGCCCACATTCAACACGCCAAAAGCATCGAAGACGAAGGCGTCGACTTGCGCGGCGATATCCAGCAGCGAGCTGATCTCGACGGTGTCCGGTTGGGTCGTCACGGCCGGAAGCCGCGTGCGGATCTCTTCGTAGCGGTCGAAAATCTGTTGCGTCGTCAGCAAAGCATCTGGATCGGTCACGTGTCCTGTCCTTTGGGGGGCAAAGCATCAGGGCCGCCGGATAATCCAGCGGCCCTGTCATGCATCACAGAAGCTTCTTGCGAAGGGCGGAGGAGATAAGCTCACCTGCGATGACAAGTGCGAGGATCGTGAGCAAGACCATCGAAACCTCTTGCCATTGGAAGGTATCAATTGCGCCCTGCAGGATGATCCCAATACCGCCTGCCCCGACAAGTCCGAGGACCGTGGATTCGCGCAGGTTGATATCCCAACGCAGAATGCTGATCGCAAAGAAGGCAGGCATCACCTGTGGCACGATCCCGTACATCACCACCTTGAACCGCGACGCGCCGCAGGCTTCCAATGCCTCGATCGGAGCGTGGTCGATTTCTTCAATCGCCTCGCCCAGCAGTTTGCCAAGGAACCCGATAGAGCGAAACATAATCGCGATGATCCCCGCGACGATGCCGGGACCGAAGATGGCAACGAAGAGAAGCGCCCAGATGATCGTATTGACTGACCGCGAGGACACCAGAATGAACCGCCCGATCCAGAGGCACACCACGTTTGGCGTCGTGTTCTGCGCCGAGATATAGGCGACGGGAAGCGACAGCACGATAGCGATCATCGTGGCGATGGTGGCGATGTTGATGGTCTGCCACGTGGCCTCTAGGATCGACGGCAGATTGGTCGGGTCCGGTGGCACCATGCGGGCAAACAGGTCGACCAGTTGGATCGGCGCATCCCAGACCCATTCCCAGATCACGTCGATACTGCCCAGCGCCCAGACGACCACCAGTGTGACAGCTAAGAGCGCGACATATCGTTTCATCCGTTGGGCCGGTGTAAACCGCGCCCATTCATGTGTGAGTGTCTGTGTCATGTCATCCGCTTTCTGATCATGCCGCTGACGGCTTCGGAAATCAGGATCGCACCGACGATGACCATCGTGATCGCAAGCGCGAAGTCGTAGTCATAGCGCCCGAACGCATTGGCAAGGGTCGCCCCGATGCCGCCCGCGCCGACGATACCGACCACAGCAGAGGCCCGCAGGTTGCTATCAAGCTGATAAATCCCAAGCCCCACAAGACGTGGCATGATCTGCGGCAGGATCGCGTAAACCATTGTGCTCAAGAACGGTGCCCCGACAGAGCGCATCGCCTCGACTTGACCGAAGTCGATTTCCTCGATCCGTTCGGCCAACAGTTTGGCGACGAAGCCGATGGAATACACCGTCAGCGTAAGCGCGCCGGCCAAGGGGCCAAAGCCCACGGCCTTTACGAAAATGATCGCGACGATCACGGGGTGAAAGCTGCGTGCCAGAATGAACGTGCCGCGGCCCAACAAATAGACAGGCTTTGGCGAAATGTTACGCGCAGCCATGAATGCCAATGGCACCGACAAAATCATTCCCAGCGTGGTGGCAAGGATCGCAATTTTCAGGCTTTCCATGAAACCCGAAATCAACAGGCCGGAACGTTCAAAGCTGGGAGGGAAAGCCCCGCTAAAGATACGCTGTGCCCGTGTGAGACCTTGGGCTGTGCGCTCCCAATCGATGGGAAGCGTGGCAATGGTCCCGATCACATAGGCCGCAACGGCGATATAAAACACCCACCTCAGGACGGGGGATTTAATGAACGGCGGTTTGCGCCAGACGGTTTGGGTGGTCATGCGACGGCACCCATTTCCTGACGATCCTCGGACGGTGTGCCCGCATAGATTTCATCCATCTGTGCGGCGTCCAGAGCGGCTGGCTTGTCATCAAATATGATCCGCCCGTAGCGCATCCCGACAATACGGTCACTGTACTCTTTGGCCTCGGTCACGTTGTGGATGTTGATAATGACAGGCAGGTTCAATTCGCGGGCAAGATCACGCAACAAAGACATAATCTGTTCGGACGTTTTCGGGTCCAGCGACGCGGTGGGTTCATCCGCCAGCAAAATTTCAGGGCGCTGCATCAGGGCACGCACCACACCAACACGTTGGCGTTCGCCCCCCGACAATTCATCAGCGCGCTTGTCCGCGTATTGGGCGATGCCCACACGTTCCATCAACGCGAACGCGCGTTCGATGTCTTCAGCAGGATAACGGCGCGTGACAGCGGCCCATGTGGAAATATAGCCCAGACGACCGGACTGCACGTTTTCCATAACGCTCAACCGGTCCACCAGATTGAAGCTTTGGAACACCATGCCGATCCGGCGACGGGCTTTACGCAGCTCTTTCGCGCCAAGCGTCGTAAAGTCGGTGCCGTTCAACGTGATGCTGCCCGATGTGGGTTCAACCAGGCGGTTCACACAGCGCAAAAGCGTGCTCTTGCCCGCGCCGGACGATCCGATGATCGACATCAATTGTTCACCTTGAACCGATAGGTTCAGATCCTTCAGGACAGGCGCACCGTTCCCGTATCTTTTCACAAGATTCTTAATTTCTAGCATGTTGCCTCTCAGACGCGCGTGCCACCCCGACCCATTGGTCGGAGTGGTATTTTGCAGGGGGGATTAGTTGTCAGCGAGGCCCTGTGGCGTGTATTCAACGCCGTTAGAGGCCTGAATTTCGCGGATGACAGCCCATTGATCCTGATAGGTGATTGGGATGAACTTGCTTACGCCCTCGAATTCGTCTCCCAGTGCGGTGCCTTCAAATTTGAAAGAGAAGAACGCCTCTTTGATGGTTTCGGCAAGCTCTGGTTCCAGGTCATGCGCCAGTGTGAAAGACGTTGTCGGAAACGGGTCGCTTTCCCAGATTTTGCGCACGTCGGCGGGGTCATACAGACCACGTTCTGCCATGCGGTCCACCACTTCGGAAGCCACGGGTGCCGCGTCATAGTCGCCAGCGACTACACCCAACATGGATTGATCGTGCGAGCCGGAATAGACGACTTCGTAGTCCACATCAGGGATCACACCAAGGCCCGGGAACAGCGCGCGCGGCGCCTGGTTGCCGGAGTTTGACGTAGGCGAGGTGTGCGCCACCCGGCGACCGGCAAGGTCGGACACTTCCTGAATATCGCTATCGGCCTGTGTGAACACCTGAAGCCGGTAACCGAACTGGCCGTCGTCAGCACCCATGATCGCAAACGGCACAGCCCCTGCAAGGTTCACAGCGAACGGTGTCGGGCCGGTAGAGAATCCCGCAATATGCAGGCGGCCGGAGCGCATCGCCTCGACCTCGGCAGAGTTCGATTGCACCGCAAAGAATTGCACGTCTTTGCCTGTCGCCTCTTTGAGGTGGGCGATGAACGGCGCCCAGATATCTGCGTAAACGGCAGGGTCTTCGACGGGCGTGTAGGCGAACACAAGTGTATTCGGGTTATTCAGTTCCGCGGGATCTGTGGGCGCGTCGGCCACAAGATCGCCATTCGCATCGCAATAGAGCACATCAAGCGCACCGCGTTGGGGACAGTCCTGCGCGGCAGCAGCAGACACGCTGCCAAGCACCATCAGACTTGCAGCCAGAGCTGCATTGGTCACGTTCATCGTCATGTAGATATCTCCCTAAATTTTATCTCGCACTCAGGTAGGATCCTCCAACCACTACCACACGATCCGGCAAGCCTAGTGGCACCACACCCGCTACGGCGAGGGCGCCTGTGTTAACACTCAGTTACAGTGATCGGTTTTAGTGTTAACAGTATTACAGGCGATACCTTCGCACTGTCTTTTCCTTTAAACCGCACGCAGTTTAGGCAAAACTTCTAGCACGCTGTATCGGGGAGGGTCAGGGTGACGTTCGAAAATCAAACCCAAGATCAATCGCCGCCCGTCATCGCCATTGTCGACGACGATCAAGAGGTGCGCGAGACCCTGTGTGAATTGCTGTCCAGCAGCGGTTTCACCCCGATTGCCTGTGAAGGCAGCGCGGATTTTAACGCCCTTGGCGCGCCGCCCGCCGTTGATCTGGCGATCATTGATTTGCGGTTGCGGGGCGAATCCGGTCTGGATCTGGCAGTACAGATCGGGGCGCGCTATGCCTTGCCGATTGTAATGCTCACGGGGGTCGGTGACGAGATCGACAAAATCATCGGCCTTGAAACGGGCGCCGACGATTACCTGATGAAACCATTTAACCCGCGTGAGCTGGTCGCGCGCATTCGCTCGGTGCTGCGCCGCTACGGGCATGGCGTGAACCGCGCACCGTCACTACCTGAACACACCATCACCTTCGGGCGCAAACAGCTTGACCTGCAAAGCCGCATTCTGCTCGATCACGCGGGCGATGAAATTCCGCTGACGAACGGCGAATATCGTCTGCTTGAGTATCTGGCACGCAACCCGTCGCGGGTAATATCGCGGCCAGAGCTTTTGTCCGAACTGGGATCGGACATGGAACGCTATGTGGACCGCACGATTGACGTGCTGATCCTGCGTCTGCGCCGCAAGATCGAGGATACGCCGTCCAAACCCGTTCATCTACAAACCCGCCGGTCGCAGGGCTATTTCTTTCAGCTAGAGGCCGGGTAGCGCCATGCGGCCCGCATTCCACACACCCAGCGTCAAGGCACGGCTTTCAATTGCGATATTGACGCTGTGTGCCGTCACCCTGATTATCTCGGCCATCAGTCTTTTGCTGTTGCGCAATGCCGAAAACTGGTTGGACACGATCCACCGCGACACGCTGTCAGAGGTGTCCCAAGCCTTGGAATTGTCGCGCAACGCCGCTGACCTCGCCACCGCCGCGCCGTTCCTTTTGACCGTTCAGGTGCCCTATCAGCGGCAGGTGGACGCAGATGCAATTCTGGACACTATCGACAAGTTGGAAGGCTTGTCAGCGGGCACAGACGATCTGATCTTGCCGCTCGCGCGGATCCGCTCGGCCATTGCCAATCTGCTGCGCGTGTCGTCGCCACAAAGCCTGCTTCAGACCGAAATCGCAAAGATCGACATTGAACTGGCCCGGCTGCAAGACAGGTTTCAGCGGCAGGCCAATATGGCAGAGGCCACTTTGGATGATCGCCTGGCCTGGGCGGCGCTGGGGCGCTTGGCCAGCGACGCCCGCAGCGTCACGCGTGCGCAGGAAATCATCGAAGTCGGAGAGAAACGGCGCCGCTTTGGCCGCAGCCGCGCCGCACTTCCCGACAGCCTCATAGCGGCGGAGGGCCTGCAGGAGATTGAGGGCATTCTGATCCGCCCGACCACCGATTTGTTCCAGCTCAAATACCAGTCCCTGACCGCCGCGCTTGATGCGGAGAATGCGCTGTTTCGCATTCGGCAACTGTCCAGTGATATCAGCGCCTATGCGACGTCGCGGGTTGAAGCGGCGCAGGAACGGCTGCGGGTTGCGCGGATGCAAACCTCGCGCGATCTCAAGCTGGCGCAAACTGTTGTGGCGCTGCTCGCGCTGTTCAGCGCATGCGTTGCGGTGATTTCGTCGCTGTTTGTGTCGCGCTATGTGACGCGCAATCTGCGTCTTGTGGCGGACGGGATGCGACAGCTGGCGGCGGGCGATCATTCTGTCACGGTGCCAACCAAAAATGCGACGGATGACGAGATTGGCCAATTGTTTCATGCCTTTGGCGTCTTTCGTTCCAATGCGCGCAAGCTGGACCGGCGGACAGCACAGATTACCCGTCAGAACACGCTATTCTCCAGCGTCTTCAGCGGGATCAAGGACGGCGTCGCCATCTTGACGCCCCAAGGCGAGATCGAAGAGGTGAATGACAAGGTGCGCGCGCTTTTGAACATTCCGCAAACGACCCCAGCGAAAACCATGCAAGACCTGTTCGCGCAGTCGGCCTTTCACCTGCAAAACGGACCGGATGATCGCGGTGGGCACGATGAGTACACCAACCCCATGGGCGACGTCATTGAGGTGCGTTCTTCACTTCTGCCTGATGGCCGGACCGTCTGGCTGTTATCCGAAGCCACGGAACGGAAGCGAATCGAAGATCGACTGGAAGAAATCCGCCGCGTCGAGGCGCTAGGCAAGGTGACGGGCGAAGTTGCCCATGACTTTGGAAATATCCTGTCGACGATTTCCGGCAACCTGCACCTGCTGGAAACATCTAACGCATCAGACGCACCGTTTCGGCTTGGGCGGATCAGAACCGCGGTGGATCTGGGTGTGTCTCTGACAGAACGTCTTGTCGCATTCGCCCGCAAGCAACATCTTGAGCCAGAGCGGGTCGATCTTGGATCATTGGTCGAAGGCATGCAGGATCTGCTGGACATCGCTCTGCCCGAAAACGTGGCACTTCACCTCGATGTGGGTAAAGACCCGCTGCATGTCTCGCTTGACCCCGGCCAGCTCGAAAGCGCGTTGCTCAACGTGTGTATGAACGCCGCGCAGGCCATGCCGGACGCGGGCAACATATGGATCACCCTGACGTCACAGGACGGTCACGCTGTCCTATCGATCAAGGATGACGGCACCGGCATGAGCGAGGAAACCCGCCGCCACGCATTTGAACCGTTCTATACCGCCCGTCCGAACGGAGAAGGCACGGGATTGGGACTGTCCATGGTTTATGGTTTTGTCACCCAATCGGGTGGCACGATCGAAATCTGCTCAGCCGTGGGACAAGGCACAACCATCGCAATTCGCTTTCCGATTATGGCCACACCACGCATTGCCAAACCCGAAATACCCTTTGCAGGTACGGCAATCGTTGTTGATGACAGTTCGGAAACGGCTGCTGCATTGAAGGTCACCCTCGCGACACTCGGATATGACACATTGGTCGCAACAAACTTTTCAGACGCGCAAAAAACCATCGAAACAACACCGGACATAACCCTATTGGTTTCTGACCTGAATCTAGACCATGGGCATTCAGGGGTGCAATTGATCCATGCAACACTCGACCGAGACCCTTTGGCATTTGCTATTCTGATATCATCGCGCTTACCTGCCCAAGACCCTGTGAATGAGAAGTTCCGCAGTCGTTTTGCAATGCTCGCGAAACCCGTCGATAAATCTGATCTGGTTCATGCAGTGACAGACGCGCGCAGATGAATAGGCATGGATCATTAACGTTCTGGTTCAACATCACGGCAAACGCCCCCCACAGAATGCACGATCGTCTTGCAGTAGAATGACACGCAAGCATCTGCAGCGAATGTCTGCTTCCCGCCCATCGTGCCGGCTGACACATCTGGCCCATAGCGGACATCTGTTTGTTACGAAGAGAACAGCACCAGTGAGTCCACTTTACCGATTTTCTGTTGTGCGGCGAAGGTCGGCTATGAGGTAGACGCAATGTCATATTGGTTGTATGATACAACTATGACACAGTCCATTTCCTTACAGCGTATCGACAAAGTGCGTGCAGTATCACGTGCCATTGTCCGAGAACTTGGTTTCATGCAGAAGGGGCTGGCTGGAACCGATTTGTCTCCATCAGCTGTGCATACCATTCTTGAGTTGGGCTACGGCACGGTCACAAAGGCAAGTGACCTGGGCGACATGCTGCACTTGGAGAAGTCCACGGTTAGCCGCCTTGTCCAAAAACTCACCGAGGACGGACTGATCGAGGCTAAGTCCAACCACGCCGACCGACGTACTCGGCAACTCGATCTTACAAAGAACGGCAGAGTTCTTCTGAAAACTCTGGAGGAATTTGGACGTATGCAAATGAGGTCTGCCTTTGAACACCTTTCGAACGATGATCTCACAAAGGTTGAAGCGGGTTTGGCGCTCTTCGCCAAGGCGCTGCGAGGACTAGGGTCCAGCGCTTCCGGCTCCACTGCCGTGGAGATTCGCCAAGGGTATTACTCATCTGTAATCGCCTCCGTCGTTGGACTGCACGCCACGTATTACGCAACCAATTACGGGTTCGGTGCGGTCTTTGAGAGGAAGGTTGCGACTGAAATGTCGGAGTTCATGGGGCGCCTAGAGAGCCCTATGAATACGACGTTTTCCGCTTTCCTTGGCGAGACACTTCTTGGTTCGGTCTCTCTGGATGGAGAAGACCTTGGAAAAGGTGTCGGCCATCTAAGGTGGTTTATCGTCAGTCCCGAGTCCCAAGGCATGGGTATCGGTAACTTGCTCCTTGAAAAGGCGACATCGTTTGTGGATGCGACCGGCTTCGACCGGACCCGTCTTTGGACGTTCAAGGGGCTCGATACGGCGCGCCACCTCTATGAAAAGCACGGGTTCGAACTGACCCGTGAAACACCCGGAAGGCAATGGGGCACCGAGGTCATCGAACAAGAGTTCGAGCGAAAGCGGACCTGAATCAAGAAGGCTTGAACAGCAGCTAAGTCCCGCTTATCGGGCCTCTACGCCAAACGCAGCGAACGACCGCTAACAGCCCTTTCTGTTCAGCAACAGGTACGATCCGGAGCGAACTCTCACCGTGTGGCGTGATATTGCGATACCGCGTTTTCAAAGCAAACATTGCAAATTAGACATCGTCGCTATCGCATGCTCTCACCTCGGCCATAACCCTGACTGTGCGCAGCCCAAGCAGCTCTACTCTCCTTGATACGCTTCAGGTTTCGCCGGTTCTTCCGTTTCAATTTCGTGGGAAATACGGTTGCAGTAGTTTACGCTACTGTCCTTCAGAAGAGCTGGGTTCGGGGCCCTGTTTTTCAGACAAGTATGACGACGTCACGCCCCGCGTGGACACCATAGATTGGCGCCTATGCGAGCCTATCAGCGAAGCCGGCTGCGCAGTTAATACTCGACGCCATGGCGCCGTTCCGCGATGATGGAGTATGTGTCAGCGGGTCGCGGGGTTCTTGGCAGCCCGCCAAAGCGCAGACCTTGCTGGGGAAAGCCGGACCAAATGCAACAGACCACCTCTGACCGGTTAAAGACAGCGCTTTTGCTGTTCTCGGTTGCGGGTTTGCTGGCGGGGCTGGCGCTCTACTTCAATGGAAGAAGCGATATCGCCAGCATCGTCTGGTTTGCGGGCGTTGCGCCTGTGCTTGCAGCACTCATCATTGAGATCATCCGCAGCCTTTGGCAGGGCGAGGTCGGATTGGATATTGTTGCGGCACTTTCGATGACCGCAGCGCTCGTCTTTGGTGAAACATTGGCCGCGGCCGTCGTCGCGGTCATGTACTCGGGCGGCACCTTTCTGGAAAGCTTTGCCGAGGGGCGCGCCCGCCGTGAAATGCGTGATTTGTTGGCACGTGTCCCCCGCACGGCAACCCGCTACAAGAATGGTGGTTTGGAAGAGGTCGCACTCGACGCCATTCAACCGGGTGACCTCTTGCTGATCCGGCAGGGCGACGTTGTTCCCGTCGATGGTACTGTCGCCTCGGAGGGCGCTTTCGTTGACACCTCGGCGCTGACCGGTGAATCACTGCCCGCCCGCCTCGCACGCGGCGCAGAGGCGATGAGCGGCGCGACGAATGCGGGCGAACCCTTTGACCTGACAGCAACGCGGTTGGCCGAGGACAGCACCTATGCCGGAATCGTGCGTCTGGTCGAAGAGGCCCAACGCTCCAAAGCGCCCATGGCACGCCTCGCGGATCGGTGGTCCCTCGGATTTCTTGCGGTCACAGTTTCGATTGCTTTTGCCGCATGGTGGTTCACCGGCGATCCGATCAGAGCCGTCGCCGTGCTTGTGGTGGCGACGCCCTGCCCTTTGATCCTTGCCGTGCCCGTCGCACTGGTGGCCGGTCTTTCGCGCGCCGCGCATTTCGGCATCTTGATCAAAGGTGCCGGACCGCTTGAGACGATGGCCCGGATCGGGACGCTGATTCTCGACAAGACAGGCACGCTGACAGACGGACGACCGCAGATTGTGTCCATTGACAGCCGCGACGGCAGTGATGGCGATGAAATCCTGCGCCTTGCCGCGGCACTTGATCAGGCGTCAAAGCACCCGGTCGCGCAAGCCGTCGTCGCGGCAGCGAAAGCGCGCGATCTTGCGTTACCGATTCCATCTGAGGTTACCGAGATCCCCGGAGAGGGGGTGATTGGCCAAGTCGAGGGAAACAGGGTGATCGTGGGCGGAGCCGATTTTGTCGCCCAACGTATCGGGCATCCGGAGGGCGATCACCCCGCTGGCGCAGCAGGTTCTGTTCTTGTTGCCATTGCGGTTGACGGCAAAATGGCCGGATATCTCGTGATGGCCGATCCCTTGCGTGACGGTACAGACGCCATGCTTGCGCGACTGCGCCGCGAAGGGATCACTCGCCTACTTCTGGCAACGGGCGACAGGGCGGCGGTCGCAGAGCGGATCACTAAGGGTCTCGGGTTCGACAGTGTCCAGGCAGGGCTGACACCCGATATGAAGGTAGAGCTGGTGCTGGAAGAGCGCAAAAGCAGTCCAGTGATGATGGTTGGAGACGGCGTAAATGATGCGCCGGCCCTAGCCGCCGCAGATGTAGGCGTCGCCATGGGCGCGCGGGGTGCTGCCGCATCGGCCGAGGCGGCGGATGTTGTTTTGCTCGTGGACAGGGTTGACCGTCTGGGTCAGGGGATTGAAATCGCGCGCCGTGCCCGCCGTATCGCCGTCCAGAGTGTGGTCGCGGGTATTGGCCTATCGGTTGCGGGAATGATTGCCGCAGCCTTTGGCTATCTGACACCGGTTCAGGGCGCACTGTTGCAAGAAGCGATCGACGTGGCCGTTATCCTGAACGCGCTGCGTGCGCTTTGGATCGAACCGGCTGGCATAACAGAAAACCAAAGCACGTTCGGAGCCAACCGCAAATCGCCGGTATAGGCTGGACGAAAACGGCAAATTCAAACAATGTTACGAGGAAATCTTAAAGTAGTGCAGCCGGCCGTCTTCAAGCAGGAGAAAGAGCCCTGCGTCGTCAGTTCAGGTCCGGTTCCTTAATGATCCCCAAGATAATCCATCAAACATGGCGCGATCATAACCTGCCGGTCCCGAAGGCGTGGCCCCAAAGCTGGCAGCGACATAATCCGGATTGGGAATACCGTCTTTGGACCGACGACGATCTGATTGCATTCGTTCGGCAATGTTACCCCGAGTTGGAGGCGCTTTATCTGTCGTATCCAAAGCCGGTGCAGCGGGCGGACATGGCCCGCTATCTGATCTTGCACCACCACGGCGGCGTCTACGCTGATATCGACACGGAATGTATGGCCCCGCTTGATGTCATCGCTAACGAACAACGGATTGTCTTTTCCGCAGAACCGCTTGAACAGGCATTCCATGCACATCGGCTGGGCATGGATCTGGTGTTGTCAAACGCTGTGATGGCCAGCCCCAAGGGACACCCGTTCTGGCCCCATCTCAGCAAGGCGATGGTCCGTTGCCAGCATGGCGAGGCGCATGTGCTCGAAACAACCGGGCCGCTTTTGCTGACAGGGGCGTATGAGACCTATCCCGACAAAGATACAATCTCGGTCAGTTCCTGCCATCTCTTCACTCCGCTCGACACAGCATTGACCGCCAGTCCCAGCCCCCGTTTCGGGGACTACGCGCATCACACACTTGCGCACCATTACTGGGGCAGTACCTGGTTTTCTCTGTCCAGAAACACACGGCGCATGCGTTTGGAATTCAAGTTGCGCAGAGCGATCCACCGGCTGACCCGCGGTCCTGTGCTCACAAGGGCGGAAATGGCAAAGCAGATTGATACGGCTGTCCTGCACCGACCGATCACCCCGCAAGACGTGAATATCTCCATTCTGATCCCTGTCCGCGACGCAGCCCCATTCCTTGAACGCTGTTTTGCGCTTTTGACACAGCTGACCTACCCCAAAGACCGGCTCAAGATCGTCTTTTGTGAAGGCGATAGCCGCGATGACACGAAGGAAAGGCTTGCTGAACTGGTATCGGCCCACAAACACGCGTTTCGCGCCATTGAAGTGACCACGTTGGAGGTCAATTCAACCCTCGACCGCGCCAAACGATGGTTGCCCGCCTTGCAGCGCAAACGCCGGTCAAATCTGGCAAAGGTCCGCAATCATCTGATTGATCACGGGATCACGGAGAACGACGATTGGGCGCTTTGGATTGATGTTGACGTCTGCGATTACGCGCCCGATATCATCGAACGCCTGCTGTCGGAACACGAGAAAGTCGTGACACCTGACTGTGTGTTGGACTGGGACGGGCCAAGCTATGATAGGAACGCTTTCAACGATGCCGGCGAACGCAAGAACCTGACCTATTACAGGTGGGTCAGGAACGGCATCTACATGCCGCCCGCGCATCACCGCGCGCGCAGGCATCTTCATGTGTTGCGGTCTTTGAACCGCGTGCCCTTGGCATCTGTCGGGGGAACGATGCTCTTGGTCCATGCCACAGTCCATAAGGCTGGCGTGCGGTTTCCTGAACTGCCTTATGACGACCTGCTTGAAACCGAAGGCTTCGGGCGCATGTGTTGCGATTTTGGAGTACTGCCGATCGGGCTGCCAAATGTGCAAATCCACCACGTCAGGAATTAGGGGATGCGTGCATAACGCGCGCCTGTTGCACCTCGCCTCTGCGCACGGCTAGAAAGGCAAAAGTCTTACAGGATCAGACCACCTATGGCCAAGCCGCCAAAATCGATAGCCACTTACAACATCCTGATCATCGGGCAAGGCGGACGTCTTGAATATGAGGCGCTGCTTTTCGCAGCCTCGTTGCGCAGCTATGCGCCCAAGTTCACGGGCAAGCTCTATGTCGCCGAACCGCAGCCCGGCCCGCTGTGGGACCGCGACCCGCGCATGTCCGCACCCGTCAAAGCTCAGCTTGCCGCTTTGGATGCACAGGTTGTCCCCTTCGTCTCCCGCCATTTCGGCCAGTCCTATCCCTACGGCAACAAGATCGAAGGATTACAGGTCCTGCCCGCAAGCGAGCCCTTTATTTTCTTCGATACTGACACGCTGATCACCGGTGAACTGGCCGATATCCCTTTCGATTTTACCCGCCCTGCCGCATCCATGCAGCGCGAGGGCACATGGCCTGTCGAAGAACTGTACTGGCCCGGCTACACCGCGATATGGAAATCGCTTTATGACCGTTTCGGGCTGGATTTTGAAAGCTCGCTCGACCGCGCGCAGCCGGATGAATATTGGGAACGCTATCTGTACTTCAACGCCGGTTGGTTTTTCGGGGCGGACCCTGCGGAGTTCGGTCAGAGGTTTACCGATTATGCGGTCAGCGTGCGCGACAACCCTCCGACTGAACTGGTGATCCAGCCGCTTGATCCCTGGCTCGATCAGATCGTTCTGCCCTTGGTTATTCATGGCTTGGGTGGTGGCAGACCGGGGCCGGAACTGGCGGGGCTCGACGGGGGTGTCAGCTACCATTACCGGCTCTTGCCGCTGTTCTATGCAACTGCGACAGATCGACAGGTGGCCGTGCTGGAAGAGGTCACGGCGCCCAACAAGATCAAGAAGCTGCTCAAACTCTACGAGCCGTTCAAGCGGATGGTCTATCAGGGGCGCGGCGCCAAGGTGCGCGCGCTCTTTGATCGTGACAACCTGCCCCGCCATGAAAAAGCGATCCGGAACCAGATCAAGGCGGCAGGATTCTGGATGCGATAACTGCGGCGCTGGTGCGCGCGCATATTAAAGCCGACTGGAAACGCCCGGAATATCGACGGTTCCAAACACGCGGCCCGTCGGCGAACCGGTTGGTGAACCACCCACAGGTTCCTCACTGACACCCAAGGTCAGAATACCTTCAACGGCGGCAATCTCCGGTGGCATCGCAATCCTGACTGTGTCGCCCTGCGGCCAGAGCCCCACAGATGTGGCCGGCTCTCCCTCGCCATGCGCCCAGACTTGCAAAATACGGCCCTCGGGGGCGGCACCGGCCGTGCGGGTCAGAAAGACCTCATTGGTCGATTTATCGACAACGGCCACGACACGGAAATCCCCGGCTTCGGAAATGATCTCTGCCGTATAGAGCGGCCCACCGTCCGCAGGAGGATTGCCAAGACCGGAGGAGAGCAAAAACACCAGCAAAAGCACGCTCAGGGCACTGACCCCTTGCCAGAGCCAAAGCCGCGCCCACCACGGTTTACGTTCTGGCGTCGGGAACAGTTCCGCAAAAAGCGCCTGCTTGACGGCAGGCCGCGGCGCAGCCGGTGCCAGTTCGTCAGTCATCGACGCCAAGCGCATTTCCCAATCCGTCACCGCTTGAGCGAAGACGCGGTCGGTCGCCAACAAACGCTTGGCCTCGGCCAATTCCTCGCCCGTCAACAGCCCCATCGCATATTCTGCGGCCATGACGTCCATCTCGTCGGGTGCTTGCTCTGTGGTCATCGTGCCATACACTCCCGCAGGGCTATCAGGCTCCGGCGCAACCATGTGCGCATCGTATTGAGCGGCACATTAAACTGCTCGGACAGTTCCTGATAGCTTTGCCCCTGAAGATATGCGCCCGAAATCGCGGCACGGCGGTCCGCGTCCAACTCATCCAGGCACTGTGTAATGCGTTTTGCCTCCGAATGGGCAATTGCCGCCTGTTCCGGCGACATCCCGGGAGCAGGGAGCCGTTCGCTATAATCGGCCACATCGTGATCCACGTGACGCGCCCGCAAACGGTCAATGGCCGTATTCCGCGCAATCGTGATGAGCCATGTCATCGGCGAATGGCCCGTCACCTGATAGCGACCGGCATTCTTCCAGACTTTGACATAGGTCTCTTGCATGGCATCCTCGGCTGCTGCGCGTTCAGTCAACACACGCAGACACACAGCGAATAGTTTCCCCGAGGTGGCATCATAAAGTTCCGAGAACGCCGTTTGATTGCCCAAAGCGGTTTGCGCAATCAGCGCTTCTATGTCGTCGCGGCCATCAGTTTTCATTGTTTTTCAATATCAGAAGGCCACGCATGGGTTACAAATGTTGCAAAGATACGATCGGCAAAACAACGCGTTGGCCAACGTTATTGTCTCCCCAAAAAAAGTATAGAGCCACGTGAAACTTTATCCAGTGCCGTTACGTGTTTTCGCTGATCTGCCGGACATAACGTCCCGCGGAATAATGATGGAGAGACACATGAAGACACTTATTTCAGCTATTGCCCTAAGCATCGCCGCAACCGGTGCATTCGCCGCCGCCCATGCTGTGACCCCCTCGGTCGAAGCCACCAACCAGTCCGTCGCCAATGGCATCGTCAGCGCAAACATGGTTGTTGCCGCAGAGAACGGATGGATGGTCGTGCACAGAACTGACGCTGCGATGACACCGGGCCCCGTTGTGGGTTACGCACCACTGCGCGAAGGTGACAACATCGATGTCGCCGCGATCCTGACTGAAGAGGTCGCGCCCGGTGATATGCTCATGCTCATGGTGCATTCCGAAGCTGGCGGCACCGTCACAGGCGGCTTTGAATACACGCTTGGTGCCGTGGAAGACGGCCCGATCCGCGTTGACGGAAACCTTGTGATGGCTGTGATCACCGCGGAGTAAGCGCCAGAAATTCTTTGGCCCAAGGTTCCGAGTTTTGCGTTTCTGATATCGGGTCAGAGAAACGGATCGCCCGCAGCGCCGTCCCCGGGTTGCGGGCGATCCCTCTTAGGTCGCGAAGACGCCGTCCATATCGGCGTAGCCCTTGACTTCAATCGGGTTGCCGGACGGATCACGGAAAAACATTGTCCATTGCTCACCCGGCTCACCTTTGAAGCGCACGGAGGGTGCGATGATAAAATCGGTCTGACGCTCTTCAAGGCGCCCGGCCAGTGCGGTCCAGTCTTCAAGCGGCAAGACAATCCCGAAATGGGGCATCGGCACCATGTGGTCGCCCACTTTACCTGTCGGTTCATTGGTAAAGGGCGTGCCCAAGTGCAGGCTGAGCTGATGGCCGAAAAAATCGAAATCGACCCAAGTCTCGGTTGAACGCCCTTCGGTCGCGCCTAAGGCACCGGAATAGAATTCTCTGGATTCGTCCAGATCCAAAACATGAAAGGCAAAATGGAATGGGTGCGGCATGATCTTGTCCTTTGCGAATGAGGGCCGTTGAGGTGTTCCGGCTTTCCGCCTACACCTAGCGGCAACAACTTTAAAAGGGGAGACCAGAAATGACCGACGGCCCAAGCTATGGCTTTGACACGCTGCAAATTCACGCAGGCGCCCGCCCTGATCCGGCAACAGGTGCGCGTCAAGTGCCGATCTACCAGACCACCGCCTATGTTTTCCGCGATGCCGACCACGCGGCGGCTTTGTTCAACCTCCAAGAGGTTGGCTATATCTATTCCCGCCTGACCAACCCGACGGTTGCCGCGCTGCAAGAACGCATCGCGACACTTGAAGGTGGTGTTGGCGGTGTGTGCTGCTCGTCCGGTCACGCAGCGCAAATCATGGCGCTTTTCCCGCTGATGCAGCCGGGGCGCAATATCGTGGCATCCAGCCGCCTCTATGGGGGCACCGTCACGCAGTTCAGCCAGACGATCAAACGCTTTGGCTGGTCGGCGAAATTCGTCGACTTTGATGACCATGCTGCTGTCGCGGCCGCCATCGACGACGACACGCGCGCCGTGTTCTGCGAAGCCATCGCCAACCCTGGCGGGCATATCACCGACCTTGATGCGATTTCGGCCATTTCCGATGCGGCGGGTATTCCACTGATCGTGGATAATACGTCTGCCACGCCGTACCTGTGCCGCCCAATTGAACACGGCGCGACACTGGTCGTCCATTCCACCACCAAATACCTGACAGGCAACGGTACCGTCACCGGTGGCTGTGTTGTGGATAGCGGAAAATTCGACTGGGCCGCGAATGATAAATTCCCGTCCCTCAGCCAGCCCGAGCCTGCCTACCACGGCTTGAAGTTTGCCGAGACCTTCGGCCCGCTGGCCTTTACGTTCCACGGCATTGCCATCGGTCTGCGCGATCTGGGCATGACGATGAACCCGCAAGCCGCACATTACACGCTGATGGGAATCGAGACCCTGTCGCTCCGCATGGAGCGCCATGTCGAGAACGCGATGAAAATCGCAAAATGGCTCGAGGATGATCCGCGCACAGAATACGTGACCTATGCCGGGCTTGAGAGCTCGCCCTATTCCAAACTGGTGCCAAAAATCTGCCCCAAGGGTGCGGGTGCCTTGTTCACGGTCGCCGTAAAGGGCGGCTATGACGCTTGCATCAAGCTGGTCGATAGCCTCGAGATATTTAGTCATGTGGCTAACCTTGGGGATACGCGCAGTCTGATTATCCACTCGGCCTCGACCACGCACCGCCAGTTGACGGCCGAACAGCAAGAGGCCGCAGGCGCCGGCCCGGGCATCGTGCGTTTGTCCATCGGAATCGAGGATGCCGACGATCTGATTGCCGATCTCGATCAGGCCTTGGCAAAAGCCACGGCCTAACAATAAGAAACCCGTCCGTGCCCTTGGCGTGGGCGGGTTTCTGCTTTAGGGTTCCGGCATGGGGGCAAAACGCGTTTTGCCTGTGGGACCAACATGCTAGAGCGTGACAATGATCACCAACTTTGCGCTATCGCTTTCGCTTGACGGAATTGAACTGCTTCATCGCGTGCCACGCGGCTGGCGGCCGATTGGACGCGTCGATGTGGCCAGCAAAACGCTTGAGGAAGATCTGAGCGCGCTACGTGAAAAAGCCCTGTTGATCGAACCCGACGGCCTCCGGACCAAACTGGTGATCCCGCTCGACCAGATCAAATACATTGCACTGGATGGGACACGCGCCACCGAGGATGACATTCACGCCGCGTTGGATGGCGCGACACCCTATGCGCTGGGTGATCTGGTCATTGACAGTGAAAAAAGCGGCGGGCGTACCCATGTGGCCGCTGTCGCGCGCGAAACGCTCAACGAGGCAGAGGCCTTTGCCGATGCCCATGGTTTTCAGCCTGTCGCCTTTGTCGCGGTTCCCGAACCCTTCACGTTTCAAAAAGAAGTCTTCTTCGGCCCGACAGACATAGCGCGCAGCATTGTCGGCCCCGACGCGATTATTGAGCGCGATGCTCTGCCGGTCATGCCGGTCGGCACACGGATCAAGTCACGCCTTTTGGTGTTTGATCAGGCTGGCATTGCGGAGGAGGCCACGTACAAAGATGACCTCGCGATATTGATGGCTGCACAGGATACTCGGGAATCGACAGGTGCACCCGAACCCCAGATGACTGATGAGGCCGCAGACACCCCAGCCATCGCCGTGCAAAAACAAACAATATGGGTTGATCTGATACCGTCCGAGTATCATGCGCCGGCCGCACCTGAGACACCTGACGCCGCAACGCAAACGCCGCGTCCCGCCGCCGCCAGTTTGGCAAAACCCGTGCTTTTTGATCTGGTGATCCCAGAACATCATCGGCAATCACATAAGAAAGCAGGATCACCGCTCGTCGGGGTATTCAGCGGAAAGAAAAGCGCAGCGCCGGCCGTGTCGCTCGGTGCACCTGCACCTTCGGTAGCTGCTCCGGCCGTGGCACCCCAAACGAACCGCCCGACAGTCAAACCCGAGACAAACAAACGCCCCGCCTTGATTGCCGCTGGCATTGCCGCGGCCGCCTTGGTGCTGGGTGGCATCATCTGGTCGCAACAGACGACAACGGAAACAACCGCGCGCGCGCCAGAGCCTGTGACTGCCGCTGCAACCGAAGAGGTGATCGTCGCGCAGGCACCGATAGAACAGCCCAGCGTTGCGGAAGCAGCGCCGGAAACAGGACCAGAGATCGCAGCGTTCGCGATCCCCGATCTTGTCGCGCCACAGGCGACCGGCAGTGAACTTGCGGCAATTGGACCGGAAACGCCTGCGACACGCAGCACTGCACCCGCGGAATTAGCGGTCGCCGCAGCTGACGCCCCCCTGACATCAGTACAAGCCCCGCCTGCCCCGCCACCTGCCGAGGAAACAGCCCAAGCCACGGTTGGTGCGCCTGTCCTGCGCGCGCAGGTACTCAGCCCAGACGAGGCCGAGCGCATTTATGAGGCGACCGGTGTCTGGCAACGCGCCCCACGCTTCTTTGATGTTCCATCGGGCGTTGAACCGCTGGCGTTTGATCGCCCTGCGGACATCGCAGCGCCAGCGCGGCTCACGCGGCCCAACATGGCGCAGCTGGATACATTCGAAACCGATCTGAGCTTTATCGCGCCTGCCAATCCGCCTGCACCCGAGGTTACATTCGCCCGTGACGCGGACGGGTTCATTCTGGCAACCGAGGAAGGCACCGTCACGCCGGAAGGTGCCCTCGTCTTTGCGGGGCTGCCCGACCTTGCGATCACACCACGCCCCGAACTCAGCCAAGCTGATCTGGAGCGCTTTGCGCTTCTGGCGCCGGCCCCTGAAGGTGTGGTGATCATCCCGGGCACGCCGGCTGTTGTGCCACCTTTGCGCCCTGCGGATGCGGCATTGCCCGAACCGGAAGAGGCGCCAGAGGATACAACCATTGCCTCTGCCACCCCTGCGCCGGAAGCGCCGACACCCGGCGGTGTTGGGCTTGGGGGACTTGAACTCCAGAACACCGGCGCGATTTCACTTGATACAGCCGTCGTGGAAGAACGCGCGCTTGTTGATTTGCGCCCCCGCCTGCGCCCAGATGGGCTTGCGGCAAGGGTTGATCCCGGCACGCCGGATATCACCGATATTCTGGCCGGTATCGCGGCCGAGGATGCAACACTGCGATTTGACAGCAGCACCGCACTCGCCGTTGTGCTTTCAATCCGCCCAGATACGCGGCCGTCAAACTTTGCCAATGTTGTCGCCGCCGCATCTGCGCGCGCGCGAACACAGCCTGCGGCCCCTGCGCCATCAGCGCCTGCAAGCGCCGCGCCTGTCGTGGCCGCAGCCCCTGTGGCACCCCAAAACGTCCAGCCCGTCCCGGGCGGTGTTGCACGCGCGGCCACGCAAGAAGACGCGATCCGCCTGCGTGAGATCAATCTGATCGGCGTCTACGGACGCCCCAACGCCCGCCGCGCGCTCGTGCGCCTCAGCAACGGGCGCTACGTGCGCGTCGAAATCGGGAGCGAGCTTGATGGCGGGCAGGTCACCGCCATCGGGGATAGCGCGCTCAATTACGTCAAACGGGGGCGGACCTACGCGATCGAGCTGCCGTAGCTAGCTTGCCTTCAGAACACCGCGGTCGATCTGGTCGGCTTCGATACTCTCAAACAGCGCCTTGAAGTTCCCTTCGCCAAAGCCGTCGTCGCCCTTGCGCTGGATGAACTCGAAGAAGATCGGGCCGATCACGGTCTTTGAGAAGATTTGCAAAAGGATGCGGGTTTCGCCGCCATCCACAACACCCTCGCCGTCAATCAGGATACCGTGTTTCATCATCCGCTCTTTGGGTTCGTCATGGTCCACTACGCGGGTGTAGCTCAGATCATAATAAGCCTCGGGCGGCTTGGGCATGAACTTTATACCCCGCGAGGCAATCTCGTCGGTCGCATCGTAAAGGTCATGTGCACCCACGGCGATATGCTGGATGCCTTCGCCTTTGTACCGCTTGAGGTATTCGACGATCTGCCCCGTTTCACCACGGTCTTCGTTGATCGGGATGCGGATCCGTCCGCAGGGAGACGTCAGCGCGCGCGACAACAGCCCCGTGAATTTACCCTCGATATCAAAGAAACGGATTTCGCGGAAATTGAAGAGATCACCGTAGAACTTGAACCACAGGTCCATGTTCCCCTTGTGCACGTTGTGTGTGAGGTGATCGAGATAGTGGAAACCGACCCCCGCAGGATGCGCGTCTGAGACCCAGTTGAACTCTTCGTTATAGGGGTTCGCCTCATAATACTGGTCAATGAAATAGATCAGGCTGCCGCCGATGCCGACGATCGCTGGAACATCAAGCGCCTTGCCATCACCTTCATAGGGCACCGCCCCTTTGCGAACCGCATGATCAAAGGCGTGCTGCGCATCGACGACACGCCAACCCATGGATGGCGCGCAGGGCCCATGTTCTTCGACAAAGGCACGGGCATGGCTGTCTGGCTCATTGTTGATCAGATAGGTGATATCGCCTTGCTGCCAAAGCTCGATATCTTTGGTCTTATGGGTGGCGGTGTGGGTATAGCCCATCTGCGCGAAGAGTGTGCGCAGGGTCTCCGGCTCTGGATGCGCGAATTCGACAAATTCGAAACCATCTGTTCCGGCAGGGTTTTCGGCGCTGATTGTGGCTTTCGGGGCGTCGTGCGGAAAAGGTCCCATTGGTGATCTCCTATGTGTTTTGGAGATAATACAGCGATATACCTGCAAATACTGCGCAATATTACTTTCATTGATTGCAATTTGCGCGCATTTCCTGCATTTATTAACATATTTACGCAGGATTCACGCATGACACTGGATGCCGCCGACCTTTCACTGCTGGCCATGCTGCAACGCGATTCCGCCAAGACGGCGCAAGAGCTGGGCGATGCACTGAACATGTCCGCCTCGCAGGCAGGACGCCGCAAGCAACGGCTCGAGGCGGAAGGCTATATTGCAGGCTACCGCGCCTTTCTTTCACCAGAGAAGGTGGGGCTCTCGGTACAGGGTTTCATTCAGGTGGTCATGGCCACCCATACCGAAAAGAACGCGCGTGATTTTGTGCAATTGACCAGAACACGCCCCGAGATCGTCGGTGCGTGGACACTGACCGGAGAGGCCGATTATCTGTTGCGGGTCTATTGCCGCGATCTTGCCGCGCTGAACCTGCTGGTCCAACAGGTGCTATTGCCCCACCCCGCCGTCAGCCGTGTGCAAAGCCAGATCGTGATGGAACGGATCAAGCCTGACGCGCCCTTACCGTTATAGGGGCCGGTCCCATTGGTCCTTTCCAATAGACGTTGCCGCGTTACAATGCGTTGGTATCGTCAGAGCGCGCCACTGCGCTGAACAATAAAGAGCCAAAGCTTCATGGAATCCTTCCTGTTTCAAGCGACAATCTATCTTGGTGCCGCTGTCATTGCGGTGCCGCTGGCCGCGCGTCTGGGGCTTGGCTCTGTGCTGGGGTATCTGCTGGCAGGGATCGTGATTGGACCTGTTGCCGGACTGGTCGGCAGCGAGACGCAGGATTTGCAGCATTTCGCTGAATTCGGCGTTGTGATGATGCTTTTCCTGATTGGTTTGGAGCTTGATCCACGCGCGCTGTGGAATATGCGCCAGAGGTTGCTGGGTTTGGGCGGCTTGCAGATCTTGCTGACCATGTTGGCGATCAGCAGTGGCGCTCTCGCGATGGGCTATGATTTGTCCACGGCGGTGGCGGTGGGGATGATCTTTGCGCTCTCATCCACAGCGATCGTGTTGCAGACCCTGACAGAAAAAGGCCTGATGCAGACCAGCGGCGGGCGTTCGACGTTTTCGGTGCTGCTGGCGCAGGATATCGCCGTGATCCCGATGCTGGCGCTCTTGCCCTTGCTGGCCGTGCCCGCAGTGATGAGCCTTGCGCCGGACGGGTCGATGGTGCGTGCGGCGACCGAACACGGTGACGATCACCATGCTGTTGTCAGTCTTGTTGACGGCCTGCCTGGCTGGGGTGTGACACTGGTCACATTGGGGGCCGTCGCCATCGTTATTCTCGCGGGCACTTTCCTGACCCGCCCTGTCTTTCGCTACATCCATCACGCCCGCTTGCGCGAAATGTATACGGCACTTGCACTGCTGATGGTGGTGGCCACGGCCGTCTTGATGACAATGGTGGGACTGTCGCCCGCCCTGGGTACGTTCCTTGCCGGTGTCGTTCTTGCCAACTCGGAATTCCGGCACGAATTGGAAAGCGACCTTGCCCCGTTCAAAGGCCTGCTTTTGGGGCTCTTCTTTATCACCGTGGGTGCAGGGATCGACTTTACGCTGTTGTTTGGTGATCCCGGACGTATTCTGGCCCTTGCCATTGCGGTGATGCTGATCAAGGGCTTCATCCTCTATGCTTTGGCGCTGTTGTTCAAGTTGCACAAAAAGGACCGTTGGCTGTTCACGCTGGGCCTCGCGCAAGCAGGTGAATTCGGCTTTGTCCTGATCTCCTTTTCGCTGCAGCAAGGCGTACTGACAGACGGGCTTGCCGGGCAGCTTTTGCTGGTCACGGCCCTTTCCATGCTGATCACCCCCCTACTCTTCATCGTTTACGAGTTGATCATCAAACGCATGGGTGACGTCGAAGAGGCCGAGCATGATGAGGTGGACGAACAAGGCACCGTCATCATCGCGGGGATCGGGCGGTTCGGGCAGATTGTGAACCGTCTTGTGCAAAGCGCGGGGGTCAATACCGTGGTGGTCGATAATGATCTTGCCACGGTCCAGATGATGCGAAAATTCGGATTCCGCGGCTTTTTTGGTGACCCGACGCGCCCTGATCTGCTGAATGCGGCGGGTCTGGAAGATGCCAAAATCCTCGTCGTGGCGCTGGATGATCGCGAGGCGGCCAACAAGCTTGTCAGCTATGCCCGCAAGGCGCGACCCGATTTGCACATCATCGCCCGCGCACGTGACCGTGTGCATGTCTACGAACTTTACGATGCAGGCGCCGATGACATCGTGCGCGAGCTGTTCGACAGCTCCCTACGGGCCGGGCGCTACGCGCTGGAAAACCTCGGGCTTTCCGAGTTCGAGGCCGCAGAGGTCGAGCAAACCTTCTATCAGCATGACCGCAAGGCGCTGCGCGAGTTGGCGGAACTGTGGAAACCGGGCGTTCCGATCACGGAAATTCCCGAATATGTGGCACGGGCACGTGAGCTCAACAATACGCTGGAATTGGAGCTTACCGCCCGCCAACAAGCCAACGAGAAAAAGCGCGCCTAGACAACCCTGAGTGTCCGGCACGCTTGGGCTTTAACCGTCGGCGACGCCTGCCTCGGCAAAAGTTGCCATGCCGGAATGACAGGCGACCGCCCCTTTCAGCACACCGATTGCAAGTGCCGCGCCCGATCCTTCACCCAGACGCAGCCCCAGTTGCAACAAAGGCTGTTTGCCCAAAGCATCCAGCAATTTCTGATGTGCACCCTCTGCGCTGAGATGCCCCGCAACAGCATGATCCAGCGCACCATCGACGGCCTTTGCCAGACTGGCCGCAGCGGCACAGCATATAAACCCGTCAAGGATCACGGGAATTCGGTGATGGCGTGCAGCGGCAATCGCCCCCGCCATGCCCGCCAGCTCACGCCCGCCCAGACAGCGCAGTGCCTCGAGCGGATCAGTTGTTGCATGAAGCGCGACACCGCGTGCAACCACATCGGTCTTGCGCGCCAGTCCGTCGTCATCCACGCCTGTGCCGCGGCCCGTCCAGTCAGAAGCAAGCCCACCAAGAACGGCCACCGCAACAGCGGCAGCAGAGGTCGTGTTGCCAATGCCCATTTCTCCGGTCACCACAAGATCGGCCTCTGGGTCAACAGCGGCCCATCCGATTTGGAGCGCTTCAATAAATTCGCTTTCGGTCATGGCGGGCGCTGTTGTGAAATCCGCTGTCGGCATATCAAGCGCGATTGGATAGACATCCATCTTGGCGCCAAAAGCCTGTGAGAGTTGATTGATCGCCGCACCACCATGTTCGAAATTTGCGACCATCTGCGCGGTAACTTCAGGCGGAAAGGCCGAAACCCCCTGCGCGCAGACCCCGTGGTTGCCTGCAAAGATAATCACTTGCGGTGATGTGATCTCCGGCCGCGCATCGCCGCGCCAAGCGGCATACCAGATTGCCAGATCCTCCAAACGCCCCAGTGCACCGGGTGGTTTTGTCAGTTGCCCGTTGCGGTCCTGCGCGCCCTTGCGGGCATCCTCGTTCGGGCCGGGGGCGGCCGCCAGCAGGTCACGGAAGCCAGAAATGGTTGAAAATGGCGCTTGCATCAGGTCCTCGCTCGGGTCAACTCTTGCTCTTGTTTAACCTATGGCGCGCTGATGAAAAGGCCACGGAAGGACGCATTTTGTACAAACACGACAACAGCTTGATCGCCGCGATTGATCTGCCTGCAGCACTTGGGTTGTTGACGCGACTACCTGTCACGATTGATAGCAACCGCGCGATGGATCGGGGAGCGGCCTCGGCCTGGGCCTATCCGCTGGTGGGTGTTGTGCTGGGCGTCATTCTGGCAGCGACGACGTCTGTGATGATTTGGCTCGGCGTGCCTTCGGGGATCGTGGCGGGGTTGGTGCTGGCTGGCACAGTGATCCTTACCGGTGCCATGCACGAGGACGGTCTGGCCGATAGCGCCGATGGTCTTTGGGGGGGCTGGGACAAAGCCCGCCGCTTGGAGATCATGAAGGACAGCCATATCGGCGTGTACGGCGTTTGTGCGGTTGGCCTGTCACTTTTGCTGCGCTGGCTTGCGCTGGTTGTGATCGTGTCGATGGGGGCCTATTGGGTGGCTTTCATTGCGGCAGGTGTCGTCAGCCGTGTGGCGATGGTGGTGCTGATGGGGATGCTGCCAAACGCCCGCGATGGCGGCTTAAGCAGATCGGTTGGCCGCCCACCGACCGGAACGGTTTGGCTGGCGGTAGTGATTGCAATCGGGTTTGCGCTGCTGTGCGGATATCCGTGGGCCATCATGACAGCCGCAATCGCAGCCCTGTGCTGCGGCGCGATTGCACATGCCAAAATCGGCGGTCAGACGGGCGATATTCTGGGGGCCACGCAGCAAGTGACGGAAATCGTCGCCCTGATCACAATCGTGGTTTCGGTTACTTAAGGTAACGCCTCGCAGGCCAAAGCGGTCGCAAAAGACCCTCGGTCGACATGCACACCGATGCTGCGGGTCGTCAGCTGACCGTCGATCAGCCGTGTCGCCATAACTTGCGTCCAATCGGCGTTGGCGGTGATCATCTCGGGGCCGTCACCACAATCGCGCAAACCCCCGCCGATATCGCGCTCGCCGATCCGGTGATTGGTCAGGCCGGGCAAATCCGCTACAGGCACCAGAGCATCATCCCTATAGCGCCAGACGCGCAGGGTTTTGGCCAGATGCGGGCGGTCGATATAGGCAATTTCAACCGCACCGTCACCGTCCAGATCAGCAATCCCAATGGGTGCGAGCCAGCGGTTCGTCTGCCCGATATGGGGGGTCGCTGCAATCTTGCCCGTCTCATCATAGACGGCCAGCTGCGCGCCAGCACTGGCAAGGGTTTCCACGACAATCACTTCAGGGGACCCGTCGCCGTCAACATCCGCAAGACGCGGTGCCACATCTTCAAACACGCGGTCCTCGGACAGCACAAAGCGGCGCGTTCCCGTATCTGTAGTGATTTCCAGCGCGCCCCATTCGATCGCATCGCCCAAAATCCCATGGGCATAGCGATCGGTCGGCGCTGCATAGTCTGCCGAGACAATCGTTTCAGCGCAGGCAGAGGTGGCCATAACGGCCACCCATGCAATGGTCCGTATCAAATCTGTTTTTCCGGCATCTGCACGCGCAGACCGTCCAGAGCGTCAGTGACTTTCAACTGGCATGTCAGACGGGATTTCACGGGATCAGGTTCGTAGGCGAAATCCAGCATGTCCTCTTCCATCGCATCTTTGGCAGGAAGCTTTTCGACCCATGCGTCATCAATATAGACGTGGCATGTGGAACATGCGCAAGCACCACCGCAATCGGCCTCGATGCCGGGAATGCCGTTGTCACGTGCACCTTCCATCACGGTGAGCCCGTTGGCGACGTCCACAACATGCTCTTTGCCGCCATGTTCCACGTAAGTAATCTTGGCCATTCTTGTCTGTCCCTTATGAAATCGTTCTGGTCCAGACTTAAGTAGTGCACGTTATTCGGGCTCGCCACCCCCAATTTGACAGATATCAGTCGCTGACAGCTTTGTGCACCGGGGCCACACGCAACCTGACTGTTGTCGCAAGCCCGTCTCGGGGTCCCGATCATCGCATGAAAAAGGCGGCCTCAGGGGCCGCCTTTTCTTGTCTCTATTGTGATCGCCTACTCTTCCAGAACGAGAGCAACAAAACGCGGGTCTCCGCCGCGACGCACCAGCAGCAGCAACGACTTACGTCCTGCCTCGGTGGCTGCTTCGATCCGATCTTCCAGATCCGAAATCTTGGCCACCGCCTCTTGGCCGGCTTCGGTGATCACGTCGCCTTCCAGCAAGCCTTTGGATGCAGCCTCGGACTCCTGATCAATCGCCGTGATCACCAGACCTGTATCGACAGTCAATGAAAACTGATCGGTCAGTTCGGGCGTGATTTCAGAGAGCGTCAAACCAAGGATTTCGGACTGCTCTGGCTCGGCCTCTTCTGTCGAAGCTGGGAAGGCCACCGCCTCGGACGTTTCACGACGCCCCAAGACAACAAGCAGGTCTTCCATGTCGCCATCACGCAGCACGGCGACAGGAACTTCTGTACCTACCGGTGAGTTGCCGACGATGCGCACCAGTTCACGCGTATCTTCAATCTCGATCCCGTCGAAATTCAGGATCACATCACCCGCCAACATCCCGGCGTTTTCGGCCGGTCCGGGCGGTACATCAGTGACCAGCGCACCGCGGGCCATATCCAGACCTTCGATCGCTTCGACCATATCTGGTGTGACGTCCTGAATACGGACACCCAGCCACCCACGGCGGGTTTCACCGTATTCGATCAGCTGATCCACCACATTGGTTACAACGGCCGATGACATTGCGAAACCGATACCGATCGAGCCGCCATTGGGCGACAGGATCGCGGTGTTCACGCCGATGACCTCACCGTCCATATTGAACAGCGGGCCACCCGAGTTACCACGGTTGATGGCAGCGTCGGTCTGGATGTAGTCGTCATAGGTGCCGGAAAGCGCACGGTTGCGGGCAGACACGATGCCGGCAGAGACCGAAAAGCCCTGCCCCAGCGGGTTCCCCATCGCCATGACCCAGTCACCGACGCGTGCGCCCTCGGCGTTGCTGTCACCGAATTCAACGAATGGCAGATTATCAAGGTCTACTTTCAGAACGGCGATATCTGTATTGGGGTCTGTACCGATCAGCTCGGCGGGCACACCGGGTTCACCGCCCGGGAAGAATTCAATCAGGATTTCATCCGCACCTTCAATCACGTGGTTGTTGGTCACGATGAAACCATCCTCGGAGATCACGAAACCGGAGCCCAGCGCCGAAGAACGTCGTGTGCCTTGTCCCGGCCCCCGGTCAAGATCGTTGAAGAAATCCTCAAATGGTGACCCGTCAGGAACAAGCCCCTGAGGCCCTGTCCGACCGGCCACGGTCGTGCTGGTCGTGATGTTGACGACGGCCGGGCTGACCTGTTCGGCCAGATCAGCGAATGTTTCGGGACGTTGCTGCGCGCTGGCGAATGTCACCTGCGCAAGGACCATGGCGAAAGCGACCGCCAAGGTCGTGACGAAAGCCATCAAAAGACCACGCGTGCGCTGCTGATCTCGACTGACTGCGATTGCCTTGGACTTCACGGCAAATCTCCTTTTGTTGAAACCGGGGCGCAAGACCGCGACCCTACTCATCTTCTGATGTTCTATGTAGGGCGCGAATTGTGCAACGCAAACTTCACACTCAAATTCTCAATACCCTGTGATTTTTTGTGCGCGCCTTGAAACACTTGCGCTGCTGCGAGGCAAAAAAAAGGGCCAGCACGATGGCTGGCCCTTTTGAGAACATTATGCAGATAGGCTATTCGCCTGCGGCACGACCCTGATCAGACTTCAAATAGTTGAAGAACTCGTTATCGGGCGACAGGACCAACGTCGAATTGCCCGGTGTCAGCGAACGCTGATAGGCCGTCATTGACCGGTAGAATTCAAAGAATTCCGGATCGGCGCCAAAGGCTTCTGCGAAGATTTCGTTCCGGCGGGCATCGGCCTCACCCTGAATGATCTGGCTTTCGCGTTCTGCCTCGGACACCAGTTCGATCACCGTACGGTCAGCACCGGCGCGGATACGCTGGGCAGCTTCGTTACCGCGGGCGCGTTCGTCGGCGGCTTCGCGGTCACGCTCGGCCTTCATCCGCTCATAGGTGGCATTAAGGTTCTCGGTCGGCAGGTCAGTCCGCTTCAGGCGCACGTCAAGAACCTGCAAACCCAGAGGGCGCGCTTCCTCAATGGCCTGATTGCGAATGCGCAACATCAGCGCCGCACGGTCCACCGACAGAATGTCGTTGGATGTAACAGAACCCAGAACCTCGCGGGTTTCAGCCCGCAGGATACTGTCCAGACGCAGGGCTGCAGCCTCTTCGCCACCCGCACCAACGGCGCGACGGAACTGTTCGACATCAACGATGCGGTAACGCGCGAATGCGTCAACCACAAGACGGCGGTCATCGGCTGGTGTGACCTCGAGCGGTTCCAGATCACGGCTCAGAATGCGGTCGTCGTAACGCACGACCTCTTGAATAAGCGGTATTTTAAAACCGAGACCCGGATCTTCTTTGACTCTCACGATCTGGCCGAACTGGAGCACCAGTGCCTTCTCGCGTTCATCCACCACGAAGACCGAAGACAGCGCACCGATCACAACAACCGCGACTGCGGGCAAAAGAAATGCTGATTTACGCATCAGTTGGTTCCTCCAGTTGTCGGAGTGCGGCGCAGTTCGTTCAGCGGCAGGTATGGCACAACGCCCTGTCCTCCGCCCTGGCCTTCGTCCAGCAGGATGATATCGACACCACCCAGCACAGATTCCATTGTTTCAAGATAAAGGCGCTTGCGAGTGACTTCCGGGGCGCGGGCATATTCCGTAAGAACCGCGGTAAACCGGCTGGCTTCACCTTCGGCCTCATTGACCACGCGGGCACGGTAACCTTCGGCCTGCTCTAGGATCTGTGCCGCCCGACCACGGGCTTCTGCAACCACCTGATTGGCATAGGCATCGGCCACGTTCTGTACCCGGTCACGTTCCTGCTCGGCGTCCTGCACCGCGCGGAAAGACGCAATGACGGGTTCGGGCGGGTCGGCCTTGTCAAAGTTGACACGAATGACGGCGATACCGGAGTCGTAGCTATCCAGCGTTTCCTGGATCATGTCGCGCAACCGGTCTGCAATCGCACCGCGGTCACGGTTCAGGATCGGGGCCAGTTCGGATTGCGAGATAATCTCGCGCATCGCTGATTCAGCCACAGCTTCGATTGTCTGGGGCGGGTTGGCCAGATTGAACAGATATTCTTCGGGATCGACAATGTTCCAGACAACCTGAAAGTCGATATCGACGATATTCTCGTCACCGGTCAGCATCAGGCCCGCTTCCGAACCCGTACGGCTGACACCGATGTCGATGTTACGCTCGGTCGTAACCGTGATCACCTCGCGGGTCACGATCGGCCATGGCGCAAAGTTCAGACCGGGTTCGCCGATTTCGAGAAAGTCACCCAGAAACAACTCAACGGCGCGTTCTTCGGGCCGCACTGTGTAGAAAGAGGCGTAAAGCCAGAGCGCCGCGACAGCAAGAATACCAAGGCCCACAGTGCCGCGCGTCATTTGCGGACCGTCGCCACCCGTGCCACCTGACCCGCTACGTCCGCCGCCGCCGCCCATCAGGACACGCAACTGCTCGCGGCCTTTATTCACCAGCTCGTCAATCTCGGGAATATTCGGACCATCATTGTTGGGCTTACGGCCGCCGCCGCCGCGATTGTCATCGCCGCCGCCCGATCCGTTGTTTCCGCCGCCGCCCCAAGGGCCACCGTTGTTGCCTGCCATTGTCTTCCTATGCTTCCTTTCAGCGTGTTTCGCTTACGTCTCTGTCATTGTGCCATGTGTGCTTTGATTTCACGAAATCAAGCGCTGCGCACGGGTTCCTTCATTGTCACAAGTTCTTCGGCCATTGTCGGATGAACCGCAACAGTGCGGTCAAAATCTTCCTTTGTAGCGCCCATTTTCACAGCAATCCCCGCCAGCTGGATCATCTCGCCCGCATGATCTGCGACGATATGACAGCCCAGAACCGTGCGGGTTTCTTTGCTGACCACGAGTTTCATCAATACTCTGTCTTCACGCCCCGCAAAAGAGTGGTTCATTGGCTTGAAGGATGTGCAATAGACTTCAATCGGTTCTTTCTCGCGGGCTTCCTCTTCGGTCAGACCGACGGTGCCCAGTTCGGGCTGGGTAAAGACAGCCGAGGGGATCAGTTCGTGATCAACGGCAGTGGGGTTGCCCTTAAAGACCGTTTCCACAAAAGCCATGCCCTCGCGGATCGCTACGGGTGTCAGTTGTACGCGATTGGTCACATCACCGATCGCATAGATCGAAGGGACGCGCGTTTGGCTATACTCATCGACAACGATTTCGCCACGACGGCCAACTTCGACGCCTGCCTCCTCAAGCCCCATATCTTCTGTGTTGGGCGCGCGACCGGTGGCGAACATGACCTGATCATAGACCTTTTCGGTGCCATTGGTCGCCTTGACCCAGATACCGTGCCCGGCTGATTTCTGCGGCAAGGTTGCAGGTTTGCCGCCCTCCATGGGAACGCTTTTATGCACGCCTGCCAGATCCTCGGCTGTTGCGGCGCGCATTTCGACGATGTTGGTGCCAAGGTGCAGATCGACGCCTTTGGCACGCATCCCTTCGGCCACCAGACCGCGGGCCTCATCATCAAAGCCGCGCAGAATTTGGGCACCGCGATAGAATTGCGTTACCTGCACACCTAGCCCGTTCAGGATGCCTGCAAACTCGGACGCAATATAGCCGCCGCCCACAATCAGGATGGATTTCGGCATCTCGTCCAGCAGGAAAATCTCGTTCGACGTAATGCCCAGTTCGGCCCCCGGCATTTCCGGAATGACCGGGCGCCCGCCCGTTGCGATGAGAATGTGCTTGGCGGTCACATCCTTGCCCGTTGAAAGCGTCACCGTGTGGGGGTCTTTCACCTTCGCGCGCGCATCAATGATTTCCACCCCAGACCCATCCAGCAGCTTGCGGTAAATGCCTTCCAGACGGTCCAGCTCGGTGTTCAGCTTGGCGCTGAATTTGGACCAGTCAAAGGGCCCCTCCTGCACATCCCAGCCATACGCGCGGGCGTCGTCAAACATCTCGGAATAGCCCGAAGCAAACACCATCAGCTTTTTGGGCACACAACCGCGGATCACGCAGGTGCCGCCCATGCGGTATTCTTCGGCCAGACCGACCTTCGCGCCTGTTGCGGCCGCGACGCGCGCCGCACGAACACCGCCAGAGCCACCACCGATTACAAAAAGATCATAGTCGAAAGTCATGTTTTGGCTCCGTTTTCTGCCTCTGGCGGGCTTGAAGGTAGATTGGGTCGCGCGGCCTGCAAGGCCGCGGTGATAGCATCCAGCGCATCTGGGGTCAGTATCCTGCGGCTACAACCGATGTAACGATCTTTCACGTCCCCTTGATGGCGATAGGCAAAGATCAAGGCACGTCGATCCGCACCAATACTGGCCCATTGCAACTCATCCCACTTGAACGAGACTGTGCGCAGTGGGCGATGGAGTGTCAGACCATCGGGGTCCAACCGGCCCAGACTGGGGGTGCGCAGATAGCTATAGGCGATAAAGGCGGCCCAGACCCCACATAACAGACCAAGTACGACTTCGGTCGTGGTACCCGACGTGATAAGATCGTACCAGAGCCAGCTGACCATGATGAACGTCAGAATGGTAAAGAAATGCTGGCGCTGTGTGCGTTTGAATTCCATCGGGTAAAGATTAGTCCGCGATATCGACAAAGATGTTGTCATCATCCAGAATATCGAACCGGATCACATTGGCCGCGTTGTTGGTGATGTCACGGGTGGTCACGCGGCCATCGCCGTGACCCACGATGACAACATCGCAGATATCAATGAAAAGCCCGTTTTCCACAACGCCAGGGATCTGGTTGATCACAAAGCTGAGTTGGCGGGGGTTGCCGATCCGTTTCAGGTGCAGATCGAGGATAAAGTTCCCCTCTTCCGTCACAAAAGGCTGGTCGCCTTTCATCCGCAACACCACATCCCGCCCCAAGACATCCATACCGGTCAGCGTTTCAGCAATCAGCCCTTGGGTGACTGACAATCCGAAAGGGACAACCTCGACCGGCAGGGGGAAAGCCCCCAGCGTGTCCACTTTCTTGCTGGCATCGGCGATCACCAAAACGCGGTCGCTTGCAGTGGCCACAATCTTTTCATGCAGATGCGCCCCGCCTCCGCCCTTGATCAAGTTCAGGTTCTCATCAAACTCATCGGCCCCGTCAAAGGTCAGATCAAGCCACTTGGCCTCATCCAATGTCATGATATCGATCCCAACCTTCTTAGCCAGCAACGCTGTGCGCTTGGACGTAGGCACGCCTTTGATCTTGAGGCCTTCTTCGCGCACCATCTCGCCCAGACACTGCACCAGCCACTCGGCGGTGGACCCTGTGCCAAGGCCAACTTTCATCCCGGATTCGACAAACTCTGTCGCTTGTTTGGCCGCGACAAATTTTGCTTTGTCGATGGGGGAGAGTTCACCCGACATAAATCCACTCCGAAATCGTTACCGGCGCTTTATATGCAAGAACAACGCCGGGGGCGAGGCCCCAATTAACGAAAGGTCAGATGCGCCCGCGCGGCGCTGCGTTTTTCGCGGGCGGATGTCGTATTTGGCAAGTGAACAGCCTGCGTGTTCCGCTACACACGGGTCATGAGCCAGATCTTGCGCCTGCACTACGCCCCTGACAACGCCTCGCTTTGCGTGCGATTGGCGCTCGAGGAAATGGCCATACCTTATGAGACTGTTCTGGTGGACCGCGCAGCAAAAGCGCAAAAATCCCCTGCGTATCTGGCGCTGAACCCCAATGGGCTGATCCCTGTTCTTGAAACGCCCCACGGGCCGGTGTTTGAAACCGCCGCAATCTTGATGTGGCTGGCCGAGACGGATGACAAATTGATGCCGCGTGTAGGTACGCCCGCGCGAATGCACGCGCTGCAATGGATGCTCTGGCTGGCCAATACGCTGCACCACACGTTGCGGATGACGTTCTATCCAAGCCAATACACAAACGGCGACAGCGGCGCGGTCCAAAGCATGGCGCAACAGCGCTTGCGGGCCCAGCTTGATCTGCTGGCGGCCGCGCAAACCACCCCTTGGCTGGACAGTGCGGCCAGCAGTCTCCACGCCTGTTATCTTGCACCGATGCTGCGGTGGGCGGCACTCTATGGTGGCGGTGCAGATTGGTTTGATCTTGAAAACTGGCCGCGACTGACGGCATTTGCCAAACGTATGGACGCGCGCGAAAGTACCATTAGGGTGGCATTTGCGGAGGGTTTGGGACCCACCCCGATTTCGCGACCAGCACCTTGCACCCCACCAGAAGGATCAGCGCTCTAGCATGTTTTTATCGGTTTTCGATATGTTCAAAGTGGGCGTCGGCCCCTCGTCGTCCCACACCATCGGGCCGATGGTGGCTGCTGCACGGTTTCTGGACCATTTGCGCGCGTTGCCTTTCGGGGTTGCGGGTGTGCGTGCCTCGCTACATGGCAGTCTGGCCTTCACGGGTATCGGTCACGCCACGGACCGCGCGGTGATCCTTGGTCTCGCGGGGTTTCGCGCGGATGATTATGATGCCGGCAAAGCGGATGCAGAGCTGGCCCGCATCGCCACAGAGCATACAGTCACGCCACATGGCCTTGGCACGCTGGCGTTTCATCCCAAGGACGACCTGCTTTTTGACTATGGCCCCGCCTTGCCCGGCCACGCCAACGGGCTGATCCTGCGCGGCACAGACGCACAAGGCGATGTCATCACCCAAGTCACCTATTATTCTATCGGCGGGGGCTTTGTATTGACCGAAGCCGAGCTGAACGCCGGCAAAGACAGTGACACAGGCCCCGCTGTGCCCTACCCGTTCCAAACTGCGCAGGAAATGCTCGAGATGGCCGCCAAATCCGGCAAGAGCATCGCCGCCATGAAGCGGGCCAACGAACTTTCACGGATGCCCGGTGCCGATCTGGACAAAGGCCTCGCGCGGATTTGGGAGGTTATGAACAACTGCATCAACCGCGGGCTTGAGACTGGCGGGATTTTGCCCGGCGGATTGCAGGTGCGCAGGCGCGCCAAGGGCATTTATGACGCGCTGCAGGCCGAGCGGGGCATGAACCTGACCGCGCCCCACACGATCAATGATTTTATGTCGACCTATGCGATGGCCGTGAACGAAGAGAATGCCGCCGGTGGGCAAGTCGTGACCGCCCCTACCAACGGGGCTGCAGGGGTGATCCCTGCGACGATCCGCTATTGGCTGGATCATGTGCCGGGTGCCACGGCAACGCGGGTGCCGGAATTCCTGCTGACGGCGGCGGCCGTGGGTGGGTTGATCAAATACAACGCCTCGATTTCCGGTGCCGAATGCGGCTGTCAGGCCGAGGTCGGAAGCGCCGCTGCCATGGCCGCGGCCGGCCTTGCGGCCGTTCTTGGCGGCACCCCAGAGCAAATTGAAAACGCGGCAGAAATCGCGCTGGAACATCACTTGGGGATGACGTGTGATCCTGTGAAAGGGCTCGTGCAAGTTCCCTGTATCGAGCGCAATGGGCTGGGGGCGATCAAGGCGGTCTCGGCCGCGTCGTTGGCCTTGCGCGGCGATGGTGTGCATCTTGTCTCGCTGGATGTCGCGATTGAGACGATGCGCCAGACCGGTATGGATATGAGCGAGAAATACAAGGAAACAGCGCTGGGTGGTTTGGCCGTGAACGTGCCCAATTGCTAAAGCCGGCTTTTGACGCAGGCGTGTTCCCTGCCTAGTGTGAAATGATGTCGACCGACCGTCCTTTTCTTGGCGTCATGCTGATGCTGTGTTTTTGTGTGCTAGCCCCGTTGGGTGATAGCATCGCTAAGATATTGGGCGGCACGGTGGCGCTTATGGTGCTGCTTTTCGCGCGGTTTGCTGTGCAGGCCTTAATGCTTTTGCCGATTGTCGCCGTGAGCGGCCAAGGCCTGCGCTTATCCCGCAGGCTCTGGCTTTGGACGCTGATCCGCACTGTACTGCATATTCTGGGCATCGGCCTGATGTTCAGCGCATTGCGTTATCTGCCACTGGCCGACGCGCTGGCGATTGCATTCGTTATGCCGTTTATCATGTTGATTTTGGGCCATTTCGCCATGAGTGAGGAGGTGGGCATACACCGGATGGTGGCCTGCGCTGTCGGCTTTTTCGGCACGCTTCTGGTGATCCAGCCCAACTTTGTCGAGGTCGGTTATCCGGCGCTGTTGCCTTTGGGCGTTGCTGTTGTCTTTGCGCTCTTCATGATGGTGACCCGCAAGGTGGCGCGCGCACTTGATCCGATCAGACTCCAAGCGATCAGCGGCGTACAGGCGAGCTTGCTCATTCTTGCGCTCTATCTGGTGTTTCCGGCGGCGACTGGCACGGTGTCATTCAGCTATGATGCAGCAACGTGGGGCCTTTTGGCCGCTCTAGGGGTGCTTGGCACATTCGCGCATCTAATCATGACATGGAGCTTGCGGTTTGCGCCGGCGTCGACCCTTGCACCAATGCAGTACCTCGAAATCCCCATGGGTACGGCGATTGGCTGGATCGTCTTTTCTGACTTGCCAAACGGGCTGGCCGCGATCGGTATCTGTATCACCGTTGGTGCGGGGCTTTACGTCATTTTGCGCGAACGGCAGCTTTCATTGCAAGCGCCAGATGCGCGCGCGGCAGGGTAACCAGAACAGGCCCGTCCGTTTCAATCGTGACCACACCGCCTGACGCTTCATTGGAAGGGCTGGTAAAACCGTCCGGCGCCATGCGCGTCTGCGCAAAGGGCCAGCGCACACCGCTGAAAGTGACTGTCGCCTGTCCCAGAGGCATGAGGGATATGCGGGTCCCGGGCGCTGCGGTGAAAGCGACATGGCCCAGAGTTGCTAAGAAACTCACCTCATGCGCGTCAACCAGCAGGACAGCCCGTTCCGCATAGCGCGCCAGAACGTTCAGTACCGAAAGCGCATGATCCAATCGGCCACCGGTAAATCCAACGCCCAGCACCACGGGCGCGCTGACCCGTGTGAGTGCCTTTTCAAAATCTGTCGTTGACTGCTCGGGAATATGATTGAGCTGCTGTGCAAATGTGGCACGTGCCGCGTCTGAAAGGCTATCGAGATCCCCGATCACCGCCGCCGGTGTCACGCCGGCCGCCAAGAGGTGATCTGCACCACCATCCACCCCTACAAAGCTGTTCACAAAGGTAAAAACCGCCGAAATGGCATCATCTGCGATTGGGGCTCCTCCAACGAGACAGATTGCGTTATTACTTGAAACAATGGGTTTGCCAGGCAATGATTACACCTCTATTCACAAACATTCCTCAAAAGGGTCATAATATGATCCTCAATGGGACGTGTTCTTGTTTTCAATTAAGAATGATGATGTGTCTAGCGGGCCGCCGCTGATTAATGAAAGAAAGCGCTTTATGATGGATGAAAACACGCAAGTCCTTGACGTGACCTACGGCAACTTCTCTTGCCGTCTGGAAGGTTTCGAAGATTCTGTCGAGACAATGAAGATGGTTGTGTCATTCTTCCACGATCTCGCCGGCCACGATCGCTTTATGGACACAGAGCCTCTTGCGCCCGACATGGAAACGCTTGCCCTCCTGACAGAAGAGCAGACCGGTGTCGCTGTGGACATCGAAGGCGAAGACAATCACGTCAGCCTGCGCGTCCGTCAGCCCAGTGAGGATGTTGCCCCCGCCGCGCTCGATGACGAAGAAGATGACGCGGATGACTATTTTGACGACGCGGAAATGTACGACCCGTCACTTGAAGACGCCGAAGATGATGCGGTTGATGAGGATGAGGACGGATCATATGCTGACAATCTTGCCAGCGTCGCCGACAAGCTGGAGCGCATGCGCGCTGCGGCGGCTGACCGCAAGAGTGCCTCAAGCGCGGAAGAGTTTTCGGAAGACCTGAGCGAACCTGCGGCACCGGCGGCCAACCCGCTGTCACAGCGTCTTTCTGATCTGGTCAAGCGGACAGCTGCAGCGGCTGAGGCTGCTCCAATCGAGGACGACACACCAAAGGCGCAGGCAGCTGTGACCGAAGATGAAGACTTGAACGTCTTCGGCACTGCAGAGTTTGACGAGGATATTGCCGCTGCCCTTGCTGCCGAGGAAGAAGAAGACGACGAGCTGATGGTCGCTGATCGCGCTGCGGATGAGCCAGTTGCTACAGAGGCTGAGGAGGCTGATGACGACGTCGAGGACGATCTTGTGGCGGCACAATCAGATGACGATGTCGAAGAAGACGTGGCATACGATGACACTCCCGACGATGATGATTTCGACAATGCATATGCGTCTGACGATGCCGATGACACTGCGGCAGAGCAGGACGAAGACCCACTTTCGCTGACCGCAAAGCAGGCGTCCCAGATCGAAGACGACAACTACGATGACGATGACGAATTCGACCTTGAGGCCGAAGTCGCCAAGGTCGAAGCCGAGATCGCAGCACGTCAGGGCAATGAATTCGCCCGTCCCGGCCTACCCCGCCATGTCGAAGACGCCATGAGCCGGATCATGTCGCAGACGGATCAGCACCTGAACCAACCCGAGAACCGCCGCCACCGCGACGCGTTTGCGCAGCTTAAGGCCGCCGTCGCCGCGACAGAAGCCGCACGGCAGCTGGGCGACAAAGGTGCGGACAAGCGCGAAGCGGATGAAGTCTACAAAGATGATCTGGGCGCGCATGAGGCGAAGGGAAAAGCTGAAGGCAAACACGTGCCACCGCTCAAGCTCGTGAAGTCGCAAGAGGTCAAGCCTGGCGCGGGTGACCGCCAGACATTGCAGCGGCCGGAAACCGCTGCGCCAGCAAGCGCAGGCTCAATGGAGGCCGCATCCGAGCGTCTGCGCAAGATTGCGACATTGAAGGAATCCGACGCAAAGCCGGAAACCAACGATTTTGCTGATTTCGCCGCGGCACACGGTGCGTCGGACCTGACCGATCAACTGGAAGCCGCCGGTGCGTTTATCTGCTTTGTCGAGGGTGAAGCGGACTTTTCGCGTCCGCAGGTGATGAAACTGGTGCAGTCCGCAACGGAAAACGAGATTTCCCGCGAAGACGGTCTGCGCAGCTTTGGCCGCCTCCTGCGTCAGGCCCGCTTGGTCAAGCTTGCCAACGGTCGGTTCCAGGTTGCGGAAAATACACAGTATCGCCCCGACGGGTACAAGGCCGCGCAAGGCTGAGTGACGGCCAGCGAAAAACGGATAAAGGCGGGGTTTTGACCCCGCCTTTTTCATTTCTGACTGCTCTCTGGCGCGTCCGGATCAGGTTGCCCGATCCCTTTGAACACCCATTTCAGCGGGAATGCCCAGCCAATGCCCAGCACGACATAGACAATGAACTCCACCACCAGCGGAAAGCGCACCTCTTGGGTCATCATATAGCTCATGATCGTGACGGCCACGATGATGTAGATGGGCAAGCCCACCACCAGCACAAAAAGAGCCAGTTTTTTCCGCGCTTTATATGTCATCTATCCTCAGTCTGCGAATGGGTCGGTCACCAGAATGGTGTCCTCTCTCTCGGGTGAGGTTGAAACTAGGGCGACAGGACATTGGATCAACTCTTCAATACGCCGCACGTATTTGATGGCCTGCGCCGGCAAATCCGCCCATGAGCGCGCACCTTCGGTCGATTCGGACCACCCCTCGATCTCTTCATAGACAGGTGTGCAGCGGGCCTGCTGATCCGCGGCGGTTGGCAGGTAATCCATCTTTTCGCCGTCAAGCTCATAGCCCACGCAAATCTTGAGCGTCTCAAACCCGTCAAGCACGTCCAGTTTGGTCAGCGAAATGCCTGTCACACCCGAGGTGGCGCAGGTCTGGCGCACCAAAGCCGCGTCAAACCAGCCGCACCGGCGCTTGCGCCCTGTGACGGTGCCAAATTCATGCCCCCGTTCGCCCAGACGCTGGCCATCGGCATCATCCAGCTCGGTCGGGAACGGCCCCTCGCCTACGCGGGTGGTATAGGCCTTCACGATCCCCAGCACATAATCAATTGCTGTGGGGCCAACGCCTACGCCAGTCGCGGCCTGCCCTGCGATCACGTTCGAGGATGTGACGAAAGGATAGGTGCCAAAGTCGATATCCAGCAGCGCACCCTGCGCGCCTTCGAACAGAATCCGCTTGCCCGCCTTGCGCTGCTCGTTCAGCACTTTCCATACAGGAGCAGCAAACGGCAGGATTTCGGCAGCAATTTCTTCGAGTTGCGCCACCAGCGCGTCACGATCGACCGGTTCAATGCCAAGACCTTTGCGCAGCGGATCATGGTGCTGCAACGCACGGTCAACGCGGGCCTCCAAAGTGGCGGCATCAGCCAGATCAGCGACGCGGACCGAGCGGCGGCCGACCTTGTCTTCATAAGCGGGCCCGATGCCACGGCCCGTGGTGCCGATCTTGGTGCCTTTGCTCGCGGCCTCTTCACGGGCGCGGTCAAGCTCACCGTGAATCGGCAGGATCAGTGGCGTGTTCTCTGCAATCATCAGCGTGCTGGGGTCAATCACGACACCCTGTTTGCGGATCGAGGCGATTTCCTTGACCAGATGCCAAGGGTCCAGCACCACGCCATTGCCGATGACCGACAGTTTCCCGCCGCGCACCACGCCCGAAGGCAGCGCGTTCAGCTTGAATACCTCGCCATCAATGACAAGCGTATGGCCCGCGTTATGGCCCCCTTGAAAGCGCGCGATCACATCCGCCCGCTCCGAGAGCCAGTCAACGATCTTGCCTTTGCCTTCATCGCCCCATTGCGCACCGACGACCACTACGTTTGCCATGAATATTCATTCCTTTGCAGATTGCGTCCCCCCTATATCGCTGCCCCCGCCAATGGGAAACCGCAAATTTGCGACCCTAGACAGGACGGGTAGACCTCGGCATTGTCGACCCACGGAAAAGAAGTGAGGCATATCATGGGTTTCGTCATTCGTTGGGTCTTTGCATTTTTGTTGCTGGTGGCGACCTATAATCCGACCCAGTGGAATTATGTGCGCTGGAGCATGGCGAATTATGAAACGCAGCTGTCTTTGACAGTGCTGTTCGGTCTGATCCTTTTTGTGGGATACATTATCTATCTGCGTGCCACCCTGCGGTCGATCGGGATATTCGGAATGCTTCTGATCCTCGCTGTGGTCGGCACGATCCTGTGGGTTCTGTTTGATCAGGGTGTCATCAGTCTGGACAATCCTTCCGTAAATACGTGGATCGGTATCTTTGCCCTTTCGATCGTTCTGGCGGTGGGTTTGTCGTGGTCAATTGTGCGCCGCAAGCTCAGCGGACAGGCTGATGTGGATGACATCGACGAATAAGCGGGTTTTCAGGGGTTGCGGGACGGCCCCAAGACTTTTAGATACCGCTTGTTCTTGAACGCCCCGAAAGGCCCGAAATGGAAAATGTCGTCCTCATCATTCACCTGATCCTCGCGCTCAGCCTGATCGGTACTGTGCTTTTGCAGCGCTCCGAGGGTGGTGGTCTTGGGATGGGCGGCGGTGGCGGTGCAACCGGTTCACGCCCTGCGCCGACCGCGATGAGCAAATTTACCTGGGCACTGGCTGCGGCTTTTATCTGCACATCCATCGCGCTGACATTGATTGCTGCAAGCAATACCGCCGGGTCTTCGGTCGCTGACCGGTTTGGCGCCGATCCTGTGCAGGAAGGCGTCGCGGTTCCCGATCTGGGCGATAGCCTGTTGCCGCCTTCCCTGAATGGTGATGACCCGCTGCTGCCAGCGGGCGAGTAAGTAAATACTACCTGTTGCCCTGCTGCTATGTAGGGCAACATGATGTTGGGTCAGCGGTTGCCAATCGCGTCCGAATCCACTACAGATCAAATCCCGTGATGATGCGAATTTTCGGGTTCGCTTTCCCACAGTTTTTGGAATTTTTCACGGGGGTCTCCTGCCAATGGCGCGTTTCATTTTCATTACCGGCGGCGTTGTCTCCTCACTTGGCAAAGGGCTTGCATCCGCCGCTTTGGGCGCTTTGTTGCAGGCGCGTGGTTATTCGGTACGGCTGCGCAAGCTTGACCCCTACCTCAACGTTGATCCCGGCACGATGTCACCCTTCGAGCACGGCGAAGTATTCGTCACCGACGATGGCGCAGAAACCGATCTGGACCTTGGCCACTACGAACGCTTTACAGGCGTGCCTGCGCGCAAGACTGACTCGGTCAGCTCAGGGCGCATCTATTCCAACGTGCTCGAAAAAGAACGGCGCGGCGATTATCTGGGCAAGACCATTCAGGTTGTTCCCCATGTGACCAACGAGATCAAAGACTTTATCAGTATCGGCGAAGACGAAGTTGATTTCATGCTCTGTGAAATCGGAGGCACAGTCGGCGACATCGAAGGCCTGCCATTCTTTGAAGCGATCCGCCAATTCTCGCACGACAAACCGCGCGGCCAGTGCATTTTCATGCACCTGACATTGCTGCCCTATCTGGCGGCGTCCGGTGAGCTGAAGACGAAACCGACGCAACACTCGGTCAAGGAATTGCAGTCCATCGGCATCGCGCCCGATATTCTGGTCTGCCGTTCCGAACAACCGATCCCCGAGAAAGAACGCGAAAAGATTGCGCTGTTCTGTAACGTGCGGAAGCAATCTGTGGTCGCGGCCTATGATCTGAAATCCATTTATGAGGCACCACTCGCCTATCACGATCAAGGCCTTGACCAAGCGGTTCTGGATGCCTTTGGCATTGCCCCTGCCCCGCAGCCGAAACTCGAGATGTGGCATGACGTCTACGACCGCATTCATAACCCTGAAGGCAAGGTGAAGGTCGCCATCGTCGGCAAATACACCCAGCTTGAGGATGCCTATAAATCTATCGCCGAGGCGCTGACCCATGGTGGCATGGCCAACCGTGTCAAAGTGCAGATCGAATGGGTCGATGCGGAGCTTTTCGATAAAGACGATGCCGCCCCCTATCTGGAAGGGTTCCATGCGATCCTTGTGCCGGGCGGTTTTGGTGAACGCGGGACAGAGGGCAAAATCAAAGCGGCGCAATTCGCTCGTGAAAAGAAAATCCCCTACCTCGGGATTTGCCTCGGCATGCAGATGGCCGTGATCGAGGCCGCGCGCAATGTGGCCGGTCTGGCGAAAGCGGGTTCAGAGGAATTCGACCATGAAGCGGGCGGGAAGCGGTTCGAACCGGTCGTCTATCACCTTAAGGAATGGGTGCAGGGCAATCACACCGTGGCGCGCAAGACCGATGACGATAAAGGCGGCACGATGCGTCTTGGCGCTTATGACGCCACGCTGACCGAAGGCTCGAAAGTTGCGGGTATTTACGACACCACGGCGATCGAAGAGCGCCACCGCCACCGTTATGAGGTGGATGTAAAGTATCGCGATGTTCTGGAAAAGGCCGGCCTGAAGTTCTCGGGCATGTCACCGGATGGCAAACTGCCCGAGATTGTCGAGTGGTCCGATCACCCATGGTTTATCGGCGTGCAGTTTCATCCGGAGCTGAAATCAAAACCCTTCGCACCACATCCGCTTTTCGCGGATTTCGTGCGGGCAGCGGTAGAGACCTCACGTCTAGTCTAAGAGATCAAATCCTCTCCGAGGATTTGGCCCAGATTTTTTGAAAAAATCTGGCGTCTAGAAACCGAAGGTGATCTTACGTGTGAGCACGATGCTCCCGCTGATCTGATCCTGTGATTGTGTGATCGGGCTGTCGGCCGCATCTGATTGAAACTGGTCATAAGTCACAGTGCCGATCACTTCCCAGTCATCGTTGATAGCATAGGTTGCTTCCGCAACAGCACCCGCGCTGACCAGACCGCCGCCTGCCGAAAAGTCGGCCAAGCTGTCCGCACCTGACACACCAAAATACGTTTGCGCAAAATCATCGTCGCCTACCAAAAAGCGCGGACCCGCTTTCAGGGTCAGTTGGTCGGTGGGGCGATAGTACACGTCACTCCCGAACTCGGCCACAAAGGATTCGTGCCCAACGATGCCGTAACGCAGCACAGCAAAAACGTCATAATAAGGGGTCGTGAATTCTAGCCCGCCACCAAGCTCGAGTGATGCATCGATATCCTCTAGCCCTGCAAGCTCACCGAAATCATCGGCACTGCGCTCACCGATAAAGCGGAAAGACCCTGTCACACCCAGCCCGTAATTTTCAGCACCGCCGAGCGACATGCCGCCAAGTTGCAGGCTTTCCAACCTAAACTTCGCACCCACACCGGGCGCTGTTTCGTCGCTGCCAAAATACTCGGGCGCAAATGACGGCCCGAGACCGAAACGGAAGGTCACACCATCCGTCGCATCCTGCGCCATCGCGACCTGCGGTGCTGTGATGGCGAAAACCGCAAGGGTAAGCCGCTTTAACATATCAATTCCTAATGCTGTTGATCCCATGGTAGCGCCCGTGCACACACAAACAACCCACAAACGCGCGAGCGTGGCAGTGATAGACAGGCCCACACCACTGCGCTAAGCCCTTGCCACCCAACCCAAGGACGGCGCCGCGCCTCATGCTTTCATATCAGCACATCTATCACGCCGGAAATCTGGCCGATGTTCACAAACACAGCATGCTGGCATGGGCGCTCAGCTATATGACACGCAAAGATAAACCGCTGTCGTATCTCGAAACTCATGCAGGGCGCGGTCTTTATGATCTTCAAGATGCCGCCGCCTTAAAAACCGGCGAGGCGGCGAAGGGCATCGCAGTTGCGCAAGACTGGTTTGCGCCGGATCACCCTTACGCGCAGGTGCTTGGACGCATTCACACGAAATACGGCGATAACGCCTATCCCGGTTCCCCCCTGATCGCGGCTGAAGGCCTGCGCCATATTGATACGATCCACCTGTCGGAATTGCATCCGCAAGAATTCGCCGCCCTTAAGGACACCATGGCCCCCTATGGCGGGATTTTCCGCCAGCAGGACGGTTGGGAAATGGCCATGTCGGTCTGTCCGCCCGACCCGAAGCGCGGGTTTTTGCTGATTGATCCCTCGTACGAGGTAAAATCCGACTACGACACCATCCCTGCGACAATCGCCAAGCTGCATCGCAAATGGGGGGTCGGTGTCATCATGCTCTGGTATCCGATCCTGACCGACGCCCCCCATCAGCCGATGATCCGTGCTCTGCAGGCGTCTCTGCCCGATGGGTTCACGCATGAAGTGCGCTTCCCCCCTGCGCGGGAGGGCCACCGGATGGTCGGCTCTGGTTTGTTCGTTGTGAACGCCCCATATGGATTGGCAGAGGAAGGGCTGCGCCTTTCTGCCCTGTTTGAAGATCAGTTCAAGGACCCTATGTAAGCTTCATGTTTCAAGATTTTCTAAGGCGCCTGACCGCCCCCGCACCCGCCCCCATGAACGAAATCGACAGCTGCTTGGCGCTTGGCGCGCTTTTGGTGCGCGTTGCGCGTACCGATGGCGATTACGCACAGGTCGAGATCCAGCAGATCGATCAGGCGTTGATGACACGCTATAGTCTTTCGGCCAGTGAGGCCGCGTCACTCCGCGCCGAATGCGAGGAACTGGAAGCGCAAGCCCCCGATACCGTCCGCTTTACCCGCGCCATCAAAGAGGCCGTTTCCTATGAAAACCGCCTGAGCGTGATCGAAGCGCTTTGGTCGGTCGTCATGGCGGATGGTGTCCGTGACGATGAAGAAGACAGCATGATGCGGATGACAGCGTCTTTGCTGGGTGTTTCCGATCAGGACAGTCACAGCGCAAGGATCAAGGTGAGCGCAAAATAACGGCACGACCGGGGAAAACCGCGCCCTTATTGCGCTGACGTAGGGTCAGCGCGCGTCAAAGAGTTGCAAATGCCCCCGAAATGGGCACAACTCGGTGCCACAATATTGGAAAGCTGCCCAGCCCCGTGAACACGTCTGCCCCAGTCATCGAAATTCGCAACCTGCACAAAGCCTATGGCGATCTGGAGGTTTTGAAAGGTGTCGATATCACGGCCCCTGCGGGGCATGTCGTGTCCCTGATCGGGTCGTCGGGGTCTGGCAAATCCACACTTCTGCGCTGTGCCAACTTGCTGGAAGACAGCCAGCAAGGCGATGTTCTCTTCTGCGGCGAACCTGTCATCTGGAAAGGGAGCGGCGCACGCCGCCATCCAGGCGATCACGCGCAAATGATCCGCATCCGCACGAACCTGTCGATGGTCTTCCAGCAGTTCAATCTCTGGGCACATATGACGATCCTGCAAAACGTGATGGAAGCCCCCCTGACCGTGCTCAAGCGCGACAAGGCCGAGGTCGAAGCCGCCGCGCGTAAATATCTCGACAAGGTCGGTATCGGCGACAAATGCGATGCCTACCCCGCCATGCTTTCGGGCGGACAACAACAACGGGCCGCGATTGCGCGCGCCCTCTGCATGGAACCCAAGGCGCTGCTCTTTGATGAGCCGACAAGCGCGTTGGACCCCGAACTTGAACAGGAAGTCGTGAAAGTGATCAAGGATCTGGCCGCCGAAGGGCGCACCATGATCATCGTCACCCATGACATGCGACTGGCCGCTGATGTCAGCGATCACGTCGTGTTCCTGCACCAAGGCAAAATCGAAGAGCAAGGCGCACCTGCCGCGCTTTTCGGCAACCCAAAGACCGAACGGCTTCAGGGCTTCCTGTCAGCCACGGTTTCTTAACCTCATCAACCCGGGAGATCATTGATGAAAAACCTTATCCTTACGACGGCTGCACTCGCCGTTGCTGGTTCCATGGCCCTTGCCGACGCGCATTCCGTTGTGCGTCTTGGCACCGAGGGCGCCTACCCTCCGTACAACTTCCTGAACGATGACGGCGAAGTTGACGGGTTCGAGCGCGCTTTGGGCGATGAGCTTTGCGCACGCGCCGAACTGACCTGTGAGTGGGTCACAAACGAGTGGGACAGCATTATCCCGAACCTTGTCTCCGGCAACTATGATGTGATTATCGCAGGCATGTCGATCACAGACGAGCGTGACGAAGTCATCGACTTTTCTGACAACTACACACAGCCTGATCCATCCGCTTATCTGGTGACGTCCGAAGATGTCGATCTGGCGAATGCGGTGATCGCTGCACAGACAGGCACAATTCAGGCGGCTTTCGTTGCTGGCACAGGTGCGACTTTGCTGGAATTCGCAACACCTGACGAAACTGTTGCAGCCGTGAAAAGTGGTGAAGCTGACGCCGTTCTTGCGGACAAAGCCTTCCTTGCGCCAATCGCAGAATCCGATGCCGAAGTGATGCTTCTGGAGCAAGAAGAGCTGATCGGTGGCGGTGTAGGTCTTGGCCTGCGCGAAAGCGATGGTGAGCTGCGCGACAAATTCAACGCAGCGATTGCGTCTATGAAAGCAGACGGCACGTTGAACGCATTGATCGCGGAATGGGGTGTGGGCGAGCAGTTCTAAGCTGCCTGACAATACACCGCAAAGGGTCGCCAGTTTGGCGGCCCTTTTTCGTTCAGCCTTTGGCAAACCGTTGCGGACGGTAAGGCGCGATCATCGCCGCATCCGCATTATCCAGACGACCCGCAATATCCCCTGCAATCAGCTCTGCGATAATCGGCCCAAGCGTGATGCCGGAATGCAGCACAGCGACATAAACCCCCTCGGCCACTGATCCCACGACGGGCAAGCCATCCTGCGGCACAGGGCGCTCTGCGCGGATAACCTCGGCCCAGCGTGCATCAGCCAATCCATCGCAGAGACCGCAGAGCCGCCCCATCGCAGCATCGGCGGCATCATCCGGCATCTGCGACAAATCCTCTTTATCATCGCCTTGGTGTCCGACCGAAACAGGCATCAAGATTTGCCCCGAGGGTTCCTGCCTGATCTCGCCATCGGGTGTTGCCAGAATATGCTGCAAAAGCTTCTCTTGCCGGTTAGTGCGCAGGATATAGGCGGGGCGCGGCACGAGCGGGATCGTGCAATCAATGCTCTGCGCCAGCGCGGCCGTGCCGGTCCCGGCAGCGATGATCACCTGATCGGCTGCGATCACGCCCTGCGCTGTCGCAACCCCGACCCCACGCCCGTTGCGCAGCGCGATCCCTGTGACCGCCACATTGCTGACCACCCGTGCGCCCGCATCCTGCGCTGCAGCCAGAAATGCCCTTGCCAGATCACCCGAAGAGGCCGCCCCCTCGCTGGGGAAGAAAAGCGCCTGTTTGGGGACGGCTTTCAGTGCCGGTTCGCGCGCGGACACCGCCGGCCCGCTTAAGAATTCCACAGGGTACTCAAATCCGCGCAACTGCGCGTATGTCTTTCCCATCGCGGCCTCGGACATGTCCCAGCAAAGACATCCCTGCCAGACGACGGGGGCCGCGACGTCTTGCATGACGCGGTGCCATGCCTGAATACCTGCCGCGCGAAGATGATGATGGTCGTCGTTCAGATAAAAGCTCGCGTTGATCCAGCCAAATGCGGCATTTGTCGCGTCCGGTGCGCCGCTGGAGACAACCGTAACGCGTGACCCCCTGCGCGCAAGTTGCAGCGCCGTCGCCGCCCCGATGATACCGGCGCCCACAATAACGACAGACTGTTCCATTTTTAGCATCTCCTGCTGTCGCAAACCTGCATTGCGCCGCGTAAATACCCGCTGCGCGTTGACTTAACGCGGCAATTGTTGGACGGATTAACAACCCAACGCAATAAGACGATTGATGTTCAGTTACTGTACGGATCCGGCCACCCTTGAAGGCTTCCAATGGCTTAGCTGCTACCTGACGACAGGAAAGCACATGTCCATGTACTACGCCTTTGGCACGGTGCTGTTGCTGCTTGCGATCACGGCCCCCACAGCGCTTGCTTTTGGTTTTGCGGGCGCGTCAGCGGCGCGCAGTACTGTAGCCCCGCTGCGCTGGGTCGGCAAAACCTATATCGCCGTTGTCCGCGGGATTCCCGACATCGCGTTTTTTCTTTTCTTCGTGATCGCACTTGATCAGGCGTTCGAGTATATCCGTCACCGCATCAAATGCCCCGACTGGACCGAGCCGGTGCGCCAAGGCAACGATTTCGTTGTTTGCACCGCTGCCAAGCTGCCTTTGGGCAACGCACCACAATGGGTGCATGAAACCTATGGCTTCATGTTGGCCGTGCTGACCTTTGCCATCGTCTTTGGGGCCTTTGCCGCGAATGTGCTGTTTGGCGCAATGCGTGCCGTGCCAAAGGGTCAGTTGGAAACCGCCGAAGCCTACGGCATGAACCGTCGCCAGACCTTCTGGCGCGTGCTGGTCCCGCAAATGTGGGTCTATGCCCTGCCCGGTCTGTCAAACCTGTGGATGGTCCTGATCAAGGCCACGCCACTGCTGTTTCTGCTGGGCGTTGAGGATATCGTTTACTGGGCCCGTGAGCTGGGCGGTGCAAAGCAGCCGCAATTCACCGACTATCCGCACCCTGACTGGCGGATGTGGTATTTCGGGGCGCTGCTGGTTTTCTATCTATGTTTTACGAAAGTCTCCGAAGTCGTGCTGGACCGGATCATGGCCAAACTCACCCACGGCCAAGCCACTACTGCCGGTGAACGGCAACGCAAGGCGGCCGCATAATGAGCTGTTGGGAAACGATCGCCGATTATGCGCTGCGCAGCCAAGGCATAGGTGAGCGCCTCTTGCCGCGCAGTGACTTTACACTCTGCCAGCAATTCACGCTGATCGGGTCGGGCATGATCTGGAACATCTACTTCGGGGTCGTGGCGCTCTGCTTTGGCTTCTTTCTGGCCACAGCCGTAGCGATGGGCAAAGCCGCGCAAAACCCGCTGTTTCGCAAGCCTGCTGAATGGTTCATTTTCATTTTCCGCGGCTCACCGCTGTTTATCCAGTTCTTCTTTGCCTATTTCGTATTTCTCAGCCTCAAGAATGTGAGCCCGTTTTTCGACCCGCTTACCTCGGCCTGGGCCGGTGCGCTGGTGGTCCTGTTCCTGAATACCGCCGCCTATTCGGGCGAGATTTTCTATGGTGCGCTGCAATCCATCCCCAAAGGCGATATCGAGGCGGCAGACGCCTACGGACTATCAGGTTGGACGCGCTTTCGCCGCGTCATCTGGCCCACCATGCTGCGGCTCGCATGGCCTGCCTATACCAACGAGGCGATTTTCCTGTTCCACGCCACGACGCTTGTGTTCTTCTCGGGCTTTCCGGCAACGCAACAACGGGGCGACGCGCTTTATTATGCCAACTACTTTGCCGACAAGACATTCAACCCGTTCGTCCCCTATCCGATCCTCGCAGGATATTTCATCATCCTGACGCTGATCGTCATCGGGCTTTTCGGCTTGGTGAATAGCCGCCTGAACCGGCATCTACCGCAGGATGCGCGCAGGAAAATCAAAGTGAGGCCACAGATTATCCGATGAGTTGGCTTGATGATCACCCCGAAATCCGCAACCTGCGCTGTGGCGCCGCCGATCTCAACGGCCAGCCACGTGGCAAACGCATGCCGCGCAAGTTTGCCCAGAAGCTCGAAAAAGAAGGCACGCGCTTTCCGCTGTCGGTCCTGAACCTTGATATCTGGGGCGAGGACATCGACGACAGCCCGTTGGTGTTTGAAACCGGCGATGCCGACGGTCTGCTGCTGCCGACCGAACGGGGCTATGTGCCAATGCCTTGGCTGCGCGCGCCAACGGCCATTTTGCCGCTCTGGGCGTTTCATGATGATGGTACGCCTTTCTCTGGCGATCCGCGCCATGCGCTGGCCCGTGTGTTGAACCGCTACACTGAACACGGTCTGACACCGGTCGCTGCAACCGAGATGGAGTTCTATCTGGTCGACGACAGCGGCAAGGAAATCCAGCAGCCCAAATCGCCGCGCTCTGGCAAACGCCGTGCAGGTGCCGAGATCCTGTCCCTTCGCGCGCTTGACGCGTTCGATGAGTTCTTCAACCAGCTATATGACGCCTGCGGTGCGATGAATATCCCCGCCGAGGCCGCAATTTCCGAAGGCGGGATCGGCCAGTTCGAGGTGAACCTTGAACATGTCCCCGATGCGCTGAAAGCTGCGGACGATGCGTGGCTTTTCAAGATGCTTGTGCGCGGCCTTGCCCGCAATCACGGGATGGCGGCCAGTTTCATGGCCAAGCCATATGAAGACTACGCGGGCAACGGGCTACACACGCATTTTTCGGTGCAGGACAAGGATGGCAAGAACATCTTTGCCAACGATACGTTTGAAGGCACGCCCTTTTTGCAAAACGCGATCGCCGGCTGTCTGGCAGGCATCCCTGATCTGACACTGATCTTTGCGCCCCATGGCAACAGCTATGAACGGCTGGTGCCGGGCGCACATGCACCGACCAGCATTTGCTGGGCCTATGACAACCGCACCGCCACTGTACGCGTGCCGGGCGGGAGCTATGGCGCGCGGCGGATCGAACATCGTCTCGCGGGTGGTGACGTGAACCCCTACCTGTTCCTCGCTGCCGTGCTGGGGTCTGCGCTGGTGGGCATCGAGGACGGCATGACACCCCCTGCCCCGATCACAGGCAACGCCTATGACCAGAAGCTGCCGCAGGTGCCCAGCACCTGGGCAGAAGCGATTGACCGGTTTGAACAAAGCACGCTTGCGCGGCGCATCTTTGATCCACAGCTGGTGGATAATCTGGTTCGTACCAAGCGACAGGAAATGCAGTATTTTGCGGAAATGTCGCCCGAAGAACAGCTCGACCATTATCTTGATCTTGTCTAATCTTATCCCCACCTGAAGGTTAGAGGTTCACCCATGAAGATCGGTATTTTGCAGACAGGCCATGCGCCGGATGAGCTACTGCCAACGAGCGGCGATTATGACCGGCTGTTCCAGCGACTGCTGGATGGAAACGGCTTTGAGTTCACGACCTACAACGTTGTGGATATGGAATTTCCCGCCAGCATCACCGATTGCGATGGCTGGCTGATCACAGGCTCCAAACATGGCGCCTATGAGGATCACCCCTTCATTCCTCCACTTGAGGCCTTTATCCGCGATATCTATGCCGCCGATATTCCCTTGGTAGGGATATGCTTTGGCCATCAGATCATCGCACAGGCGCTGGGTGGGAAGGTAGAGAAATTCACCGGTGGCTGGGCCGTTGGGCACCAGACATATGATTGGAACGGCGAGACGGTTGCACTCAACGCGTGGCATCAGGATCAGGTTGTCGCCGTGCCACAAGATGCGCAGGTGATTGCCAGCAACGATTTTTGTGCCGCGGCAGCCCTCGTTTATGGCAAGCGCGCGTTCACGACACAGCCGCACCCAGAGTTTGGTACGGATTTCATCGCAGGTCTGGCCCAGCACCGTGGACCGGGCGTTGTGCCTGATACGCAACTGGCGGAAACGCAGGCAAATTTGGAAAAGCCCATCGACAATGCACGGATCGCGGCACAGATCGCCAAGTTCTTCAAAGAGCGCACGGTGGCCTAAAGCCCTATGAACCCGCTCTATCGCAACGACCGCCCCGGCGAATTGCCCGATAGCTGGTATGTCGCATCAACCGATATCCCGCCCGAACGCCCCCCCCTGAAGGGCGAGGTCACAACCGACGTCTGTATTGTCGGCGCGGGCTATACCGGTTTGTCCGCAGCCCGCCATCTGGCCTCGAAAGGGCTGGATGTCATCGTGCTTGACGCGCACCGCGTGGGCTTTGGCGCCTCGGGGCGCAATGGCGGACAGGTGTGCAGCGGCTATGACAAAGACCAGTCCACGCTGATCAAATATGTGGGGCGCGACCATGCTAAGGCGCTCTGGCAGTTGGCAGAAGAGGCCAAGGCTGACCTGCGCGACCTCTGCGCCCAAATCCCCGAGGCGCGTTACACAGCAGGGTTGGTCCACGGCACGGTGACCGCCAAAGAGGCAGCACATGACGCGGCTGAAGTGGACCTGTTGGCGCGTGAATACGGCTATACGGACGCGCGCATGTGCGACACCGATGAAATGCGCGCACTGGTGAAATCCCCGCGCTATCATAGCGGTTTGCTCGATATGGGCGCAGGCCATATCCACCCGCTGCGCTATGCTCTGGGCTTGGCACGGTTGGCCGAGGCGGCGGGAGCGCGGATTTACGAACGCTCCGAGGTGCATCAGATCACCAAGGGCGACCCAGCGATAATCGCCACGAACAAAGCCCGCATCAAAGCCCGCCATGTGATCCTTGCGGGCAATGGCTATCTGCCCAATCTGGAACGCAAGGTGGCCGCGCGGGTGATGCCTTTGAACAGCTTTATCAGTGCCACCGAACCGCTGGGCGACCGTGCGGCAGAGATCATGGGTCAGGATATGGCTGTCAATGACAGCCAATTCGTGGTGAATTATTTCCGCCTGTCCGAAGACGGACGACTACTTTTCGGCGGGCGTCCAAGCTATTCTCTGGGCTTTCCCGAAGGCATCGCCTCACTCATGCAAAAACGTATTGCCAACATCTTCCCGCAACTTAGCGGCGTGAAGGTCGATTATGCATGGGGTGGCACTTTGGGCGTCACGATCCCGCGTATGCCTGCGGTAATCCGCGTCGCACCGAATATCCTATCTGCGGGCGGCTATTCGGGCCACGGCGTGGCGCTGTCGGGGCTTGCAGGCAAGGTCATGGCCGAAGCCGTCGCAGGCCAAGCGGGCCGGTTTGACACGCTGGCGGATATCAACGTGCCGCCGTTCCCGGGCGGCACCGCATTCCGCGCACCCCTTCTGGCACTGGCCATGACATGGTATTCCATGCGTGACCGTTTGGGGATCTGACCCTAGGTTGTATTGACGACTCGGCCCTGCAAGACCTGCATCGCTTGCGCGGAGGGATGCACCGGTACAAATACGTGGTGAAGATAGAGAGCGGCCACAACAGCCGCGCTCGCTCAAGTCGGGCTATTTGCCCAGCTTCGAAAGCTTTTCCTGCAATGCGGCAAGCTGATCTTTAATCTCGCCCAGATCGTCGCCATCTTTGCTTTCTGTGTCTTCCCGCTTGCCCGCGCCGGGGATCATACCGCCAGTCATAGCCTTGAAAAAGGCTTCCTGCTGGGCACGCATCGCCTCAAAGCCCGGCATGCTTGCGATGGGATTGGCTTTGCCGATATTCTCCATCGCCTTGGTCTGGCCTTCGCGCAGCATATCAAAGCTGGCTTGCAGGAACTGCGGCACAACGGATGCGGCCTGGCTTGTGTAGCTGCGCACCAGATCGGTCAGCACATCAACAGGCAACACACTTTCGCCACGGCTTTCGTGCTCTGCGATAATTTGCAACAGATATTGACGTGTCAGGTCATCGCCTGATTTCAGATCAACGATCTGGACCTCGCGCCCCTCACGGATAAAGGCGGCGATGTCTTCGAGGGTCACATAGTCGCTGGTCTCGGTGTTGTAGAGACGGCGGCTTGCATAGCGCTTGATCAGCAGCGGCTTGTTGGTATCGGCCAAGAAACGATCCTCCCCAAAGATGTTGCGGTGCAGAGAAGCCTATGCCGCGTCTGCGCAAAAAGAAAGCAAATAGCGCAAAACAAAAAACGGCCCGCCTGTGCGGACCGTTCTTTGAAAATCTAACCCTCAGGGAGGCAAGGGTGATTTTACATTCGCTTACTTCGCAGCAGCAGTTGCCTTCTTGGCAGCAGCTGTCACTTCGTCTGTTGCTTTCTTCGCAGCAGCAGTCATCTCTTCGGACATGTCTTTGCCAGCGGCAAGAACCAGTTCCATTGTCTGTGTCTGAACTTTTTTCGCGATTTCAGCGAAAGCAGACATGTGCTCGGCGGCAGATTCAGCAGAAGCAGATGCGAAGTCTGTCATTGCTTTTGCATAGTCAGCAGGCTCGGCCTTTGCTTTGGACATGGCTTCGATTTTTGCCAGTGTGTCTTTTGTCCATTTTGCAGACAGCTCGGCAGATTTGCCAGCAGCGTCAATTGCAACAGCGGACATTTTTTCGGCCAGGGCAGTCTGGTTCTTGAACTGCTCTTCCATTGCTTTTGTGTCGACAGGAAATGCGCCTGTCATGTCTTTGAAGATCGCTGTGAAGTCTTGTGCTTTAGCAGCCATTGTCGTCGCCTTTCGGTTTGTCGGTGCGGTTTATTCCGCGCTAATTCGATGACACCAATATGCATGCTGCAGTGCAGCATTTCAAGTATTTTCTCTGCACTGCAGCATATTTTTTCTGCAGCTGCATATTTTCGAGAAATTTGAACTACTTATTAACCACGTAGGTTCCTGGCGCGGGCGCTAACACCGGGTGATCGTCGTCTCCAACGCTTCTGGCAGTGACTTTTTTGCCTGATTTTTTTGACAACCACACATCCCAGCGCGGCCACCAGGACCCTTCATGCTTCTCGGCACTTGCAAGCCAGTCATCCGCCGTCAGCCCAAGCTCGGGATTGGTGTAATGGCCGTATTTGTTCTTGCTGGGCGGATTGATGATCCCCGCGATATGCCCGCTCTCAGACAGGATGAATGTCTTATCTTTTGATCCCATCTGCGTCACGCCGGTATAGCTGCTTTTCCATGCGGCGATGTGGTCCGTCTCGCAGGCGATGGCGCATAAGGGGACAGAAACATCTTTGAGATGCACTGTCTCGCCCGCGATCTCGAAACCTGTCGTCGCGAATTTGTCGTTCTGGCACAGCCCGCGCAAATACTCGACTGCCATACTGGCCGGAAGATTGGTGCCATCCCCGTTCCAATAAAGCAGATCAAAGGCCGGCGGCGCTTTGCCCATCATGTAGCTTTTGATGGCAGGTCCATAGATCAGGTCATTTGAGCGCAGGTAAGAAAAGGTCCGCGACATGAAGAACGAGTCCAATATCCCGTTTTCGCGCACTTCATTTTCGATCCCGTCGACAAAATCATCATCAAGAAATACCCCGACCTCACCCCGATCCGAGAAATCGGTGAGCGTGGTAAAGAATGTCGCGGCATTCACCGATGTGTCCTTGCGCTTTTTCATCAGGGCCAGCGTAAGCGACAGCGTGGTGCCCGCGATGCAGTAGCCTACCGCATTCACCTTTTTGACACCGCAGATGTCTTTGACCTCTTTGATCGCGGTCAGATACCCCTGCTCGACATAATCGGTCATTGATGTGTCGCGGTATCCCGCATCCGGATTAACCCAAGAAACAACAAAGACGGTATAACCCTGCTCAACCGCCCATTTGATCAGGCTGTTTTGCGGTTTGAGATCAAGAATGTAGAATTTGTTAATCCACGGCGGGAAGATGATCAGCGGGGTTTCGTATACCTTTTCCGTCGTCGGCGTGTACTGGATCAGTTCGAACATATGGTTGCGATAGACCACCGCACCCGGTGTTGTCGCGAGGTTCTCACCCAGCTTGAAGGCCTTCTTATCGGCCAGAGTGACCACAAGGTCACCGTCATTGGCCTCAAGATCAGCGATCAGGTTTTCCAGCCCCGCAACAAGGCTCTCGCCCTCGGTTTCAGCCGCCAGCGCCAGCGCCTCGGGGTTGGTGGGCAAAAAATTGGTCGGGCTGATCATATCGACCAATTGCTGACTGAAATAGCGCAGCCGCTTCTTTTCCTCAGAATCAAGCGTGTCGATATCATCAACCGCCTGCTGCACCGCAGAAGCGTTCATCAGGTACTGTTGCTTGATGAAGTTGAAATAGGGATTGGTGTCCCAGAGCTCATGCGAAAACCGGCGGTCTTTGGGTGTTTCATCCGTGGGCGGCGCGAGCTTGCCCTGCGCCAGAAGGTGCTGCGCCTCGACATAATGCTTGACGGATTTCCCCCAGAATTCGAGCTGATGCTCGATCAGCTTGGCGGGATTATGCATCATTTCAGCCATATAAGCTGTCGCTGCCTTGACATAGAGCTCCTGACTGGGCCCTTGCAACGCAGGCGCGACAGCGCGGCCTTGCGCCATGACCTTTAACAAACGCTGGGTAAGCTCCTCAACCCGGGCAAGATTGGCCTCGAGTTTTGCAACATTGTCGCCAACAGCCTCTTGCGTATCCAAATCGTTTGTTGTCATTTTAACGTCCTTGTGCATATGCTGCAGGTGCAGCATGGGCTGCGCCTACCATCGGAGTTCGAATAAATGAAGTATATGATGACCTACGACCTGATGGAAAGCATGCGCAACACCAATCAGTGGCTTGGATCAACAGCGCGCGCTTTTGCATCCTATCCTGCAATGTCATGGGGCGCGAACCCTGCGATGGACTGGCTCAAGGCCTGGGGCGAGGTCACCGAGCGCACATTCGCGCGTATGGTCGCTAAGCCTGACTGGAATATTCCAGTGCAAACAAATCTCGATGGCACCGATATGGTGGTGACAACCGAAGTGGTTGTGGAACGCGCCTTTGGTGATCTGATCCGTTTCCGTGTCGGCACCCGCCCTGACCGTGCCCGCAAAGTCCTGTTGGTGGCACCTATGTCGGGGCACTATGCCACGCTGCTGCGCAAAACCGTCATCAGCCTGCTGCCCGATTGCGATGTCTATATCACCGACTGGCACAATGCCCGCGACATCCCTGTCAGCGAAGGCAAGTTCGATATCGAGGATTACACCCTCTATCTGATGGATTTCATGCGCGAGATGGGCCCGGACACCCATGTGCTGGCAATTTGTCAGCCTGTGCCGCTTGCACTCGCGGCCACGGCTTATCTGGCCGAGCTTGACCCGGATGCACAGCCGCGCTCGCTCACTCTGATCGGTGGCCCTGTCGATCCAGATGCAAACCCCACCGAAGTCACCGATTTCGGACGCTCTGTCACCATGGGGCAGCTGGAAGAGACCATGATCCAGCGCGTCGGTTTCAAATATTCGGGCGTTGGCCGGATGGTGTATCCCGGATTGTTGCAGTTGGCATCGTTCATTTCAATGAACGGCGAGACCCACGCCAACGCCTTCCGAGATGAAATTATCCGTGTCGCGAAAGGCGAAGCGTCGGACCACGATCGGCATAATGAATTCTACGACGAATACCTTGCTGTGATGGATATGACTGCCGAGTTCTATCTTTCGACTGTCGAGCGCATCTTCAAAGGCCGCGAAATTGCGCGCAATGCGTTTATGGTTGCCGGTCACAAGGTCGACTTCAGCAAAATCACGACCGTCGCGGTCAAGATCGTTGAAGGCGAAGACGACGATATCTCGGCCCCTGGCCAGTGTCTGGCGGCACTCGATCTGCTCACCGGCCTGCCCGATAGCAAGAAGGCCGCGCACCTTGAACCTGGCGCGGGCCATTACGGCATCTTTGCCGGGGGTAGCTGGCGCAACAATATCCGGCCACTGGTGCTGGATTTCATTGATGCCAACGCCGACGGCCCAAAGGGCAAATCCGGCAACGTCGTTGCGATCAAGTAAATCGGCTGTCCGGCGCGGCCGGTCGCAGCATCATGGGCTGTTTCATCCAGCGCTGTAACGCGTCGGTTGTGGCATCGGGTGCTTCGAGCGTGGGCAGATAGCCTGCGCCTTCGATGATCTCCAACTGGGCGTAGGGGATCAGTTCAGCCAGAAATTCATGGCGCTTGAGCTGATACTGCCCGTCATGGCGTCCACAAATCACCGCCGTTGGTTGCAGGATCTGGCGCAGCGTGCCCTGCTGGTCCTTCCGGCGCTGCAAGGCGCGCGCCTGTTTGACATAAATTTCAGGGCCCAGCGCGTCGCCCATCGCCGTCAGCTCACGCACAAGTTCGACCTTATCCGTAGATGGGGCCATCCATGTCGAGTTGATCTCGTGCTGCAAGACATCTTTCCATCGGCCCGCACGGGCGGCAATGATATGCGGTTCGCGCGCAGCAGCGGCCTCGGGTGTGTCGGCTTGCGGGCTTGTGCTGATCAAAGCAATCCGCGTGACACGTTCAGGGGCGCGGCGGATCACCTCCATCGCAACCATCCCGCCAAGACCCATGCCACAAAGCGCGAATTTTGGCGGCGACCAGCTGAGGATCTGGCTTGCGATCTCCTCGATCCGTTCCCCACAGGTGGGGGGCGCGATCATGACGGCATGCGCCTGCGACATCACCTGCAGTTGCGGCGCGAAAACGCGCGCGTCAGATAGCATCGGTGGGATCATCACCAGCGTTTCACGCGGCATTGTGTAAAAGCCCTAACAATCTGCTCAACCTTTATAGGTTTTTTAACACTGTGGCGTGGGAACCGTTGTTCTGCAAGTGTTTCAGCGCGCGGAGAGCCCTTGCACCCAAGCGGTAATCTGCCGAGCGAGCGGCGCCGTCTGGCCGGGCGAAAAGACATCGCCTGCCATCACATGCCCCATCGCATCGTCCTGAGGCGTCTGGATCAATGCCACACTCCGCGTCGGAGCACCCCAACGCGCCATGACTTTGCGTGTCTCATCAGGGTGAACCACCTGATCAGTTTCGTTAAGGCAAAAGAGCGCCGGTGCCCGGATTATCGAAAGATCCGCTTTGCGCACGGCCCGCACGGCATCGGCCATGACATGCACCGCCGCAATGGGCACATCTAACGTCCAATAGGCCGCATGGGCCGCGCTGATGGGGTCCATGCGACGCGTGGACCCTGCGATATATTCTGACCAATGCCGGGCTGCGGGCAGATCAAGCAAGGTTTGCACAACGCGGTGGCGCAGCCCAAAGTTGGGCGAGATATGCACCATTGCTTTCACCTGCACACCCTCGGCCAGCGCAAGCGTCGCCAATGTGCATCCGGTGGAACAGCCCATGATGATGACTTCCTCCCCCAAGGTTTGCGCAATCGCAATGGCCTCGGCCACGTCACGGCGCCAATCGGACAGGGTCGCTTGCCCCATTGCATCGCTATCCTGCCCATGGCCCGTCAGCCGCGTAAAATGCAGGTTTGCGCCCAGCGCTTGGGCCACCAGATCGGGCAACGGGCGCAACTCCTGCCCTGTTGCGGAAAATCCGTGAACATAAAGAACCGCCATCCGCGTGCGCGTGGCCGGCATGCCCGCCCAGATGATCCGCTTTTCGCAGCCTGCACGCAGGTTGGGCACCTGTGCCTCTTGGCTGGCTAGTGTGGCCTCTATGGTCACCAAATCAGGCAAGCGCACGTCCAGCCATGGGGCGGTAGATCATCACCAGTCCAAGGATCGCCACAATCAGGATTCCGGCAGGAATGAGCGTGATCGCCATTTGCAATGCATGCAGCGCCTCTGCGGACTGCGGCACCACGCCACCGGTGGCCTCTTGCCAACCCGCCGCCGCCAACGTCAGACCTAATACAGCAGGGGCGACTGCATTCGCCAGCTTTTGCCCAAAGAGCCAGACCGCCGAAAACGCCCCTTCAATAGCCACACCGCTGTCGCGGCGGGTGATGTCCATCAGATCAGGGTAGATGGCCCAAGGAATTTGCTGATAGGCCCCGTTTGTCATGCCCGCCAGTACGAACATACCTGCGATGACGGTCACATTGACCGAAGGCAGCATTGTATAAAGTGCATAGAGCAGGACCACGTAGAGACTGAGGCCCAGCACCAGTGCGCCCACTTTGCCAAGCCTGTGGGAGAGAAGCACCCAAACGGCCTGACTGAGGATGGAGCCGACAACAAAGGCCGCGAACATCAAGCTGAGCGTGGTCAGCGCCGTGGCCGCTCCCGAAAGCAGCGTGTCACCGCTGTCGATAATCAGATAGAGTGCTGCAAAGGGTAGCCCTGCCGTAATCATCGCAATCGCAAGCGTCATGACGCCGTAAAGCAGGACCAGAACCACAAAAGCCTTGTTGGCAAAGACCAGCGCGAACATGCCTGTCAGGTTCACCTGTGCTGCCTGTTCAACCCGTGGTGCCTTGCGGATCGACCAGAGCGACAACCAGACCGCCCCGATCATCAGCGGTGTGACCAACAGGGCCGCCATGGCATAACCCATCGATCCCGCCAGACCGGGGATCACAGCGCCACCGATCAGAATACCGATGCTCGCAAATGCCATGCGAAACCCTGTCATCGCAGACCGTTCCTTGGGATCTTGCGTGATCTCGCCCGATTGTGCGCCATAGGGAATGGCCACCATCGTAAAGCCGATTGTCGCCACCACAAAGAACGCCACCACCCACGCCAGATTTGCGCCCATGCCGAGACCTGCAGGCACCGAAAACAGCCCCACCATGCCCAAAGACATCACCAAGACGCCAAAAAACATCCATGGCGCGCGCCGTCCAAAACGGCTTTGGGTCCGGTCGCTCAGATAGCCGACAAGCGGATCGGTAATCATGTCAAAAACCAGAACGACGGTCGTAACAAACCCCGCGATTCCAACAGGCACCCCCAGATAGGCCGTCAAATAGGTCAGAACGAGAAGCTGCTTGACCACAACAAAGACGACCACGCCCATGTCGGCCAGCCCCCAGCCTGCCTTTTGCCCCAACGATAGCGCCATACTGTCCCCTCCCACGGGTTTGTGGCAGAGTAAGCAGAGCCTTCGTTTTTCCCAAAGCAGAACGTAGCGTCAGTCGTAAGGTGGGTGTTCACCCACCTGCCCCAAGACATCCTCGACCGCCGCCACGATGATATCGAGGCAGGTCTCGTCCGAAAACCTGTGATCAGCCCCTTTCACAAGCGTCAGCCGCATATCGGGGCCTGTGGCATGGTCCAACAGGCGCAGTGCCACGGACATATCCACATCGGCATCGGCTGTGCCCTGCAAGAACCGCACCGGAAAAGGCAACGGCAGCGGATCACGCAGCACCAGACGGGTGCGACCTTCCTCAATCAGGCGGCGGGTGATGATGTAGGGTTCGCCATACTCCGAAGGCAGGGCCACCTGCCCCGCCATCAGTTCGGACTTCTGCGCATCTGAAAACCCTGCCCACATGCTGTCTTCGGTGAAATCGGGTGCGGCGGCGATGGTCACCAACCCCGCCACCCGTTCCGGCATCGCCCGTGCGATCAGCAGGGATATCCACCCGCCCATACTGGACCCGACCAGCACAACTTTGCCCGCCAGCAACCCGAGGGCTGCGCAAGCATCCTCAAACCAGTCGCCGATGGCACCGTCAGTGAACGCTTCGCTGCTTTCGCCGTGACCCGAGTAATCGAACCGCAGGAATGCACGGCCCTGCGCGCGGGCCCATTCCTCGAGAAAGACCGCTTTGGTCCCGCCCATGTCGGACTTGAAGCCGCCAAGAAACGCGACAGCGGGGCCGGTCCCGTCGGTCAGGTGATAGGCGATCCTGCGCCCCTGTGGTGTGACAAGTTCATCAGGCATTTTGCACGTCTTCCAAGCCGGTTGCGATCAGTCTTGCAAGAAAACACATCGCTGCAAAAAGGCCAATCACCAAGGGCACGCTGTAGGCAGCGAGGGCTGCAAAAAGCGCACCTGCCGTCAAAAGCACGACACCGACGATCGTATTGGACACTGCTGTATAGCTCGCCCTGACGGCTGGATCAGACATATCCACCAGATGCGTCGAACGTCCCTGCCGCACGCCGTTATAGGCAATCATGATCCCGAACAGCATCACAGGGATCACACCTGTCACCGTACTGATGCCGATGAGATCAAGGACAACAACAAGTGCCAGCATGCCGCCTCCCGCTGCGCCGGCAAGCCGCAGCACGGTCGCTGACGAGCGATCCGACAGCCGCCCCCAGACATAGGACGACAGTAACGACGCCACTGCCGACGCCAGCACGAGAACGCCCAGTTGGCCCAGTGCGCTATCGGGTTGCAGCATCACCAGATAGGGCGGCGCAAGCGCTGTTCCCACAAGCAGGCTGCGCACGATGATAAAGCGGGTCAGCTGCGGGTCCTCGCGCAACAGCGAAAACTGTGCGACAGCATCAGTACCTTCACCTTCCATCGGCACTTCCCGCAGTGTCGCAAACAGCGCCGCCGCGCCGACCCAAAGACAGGCTGCCAGGCTGATCGCCCCGATCACCAAAGAGTAACGCCCACCAACGCCCAACACCAAAATCAGCGCAAAAAGGATCACGCCGACGGCGGCAGCAGAACTGGCAAAACCGGTTGCCGTACCACGGCGCGATTTGGCAACGGTCTTGCCCAGCACATCCTTGTAGCTGGCCGAACAGACCGAACGCGCCAACGCCAGTAACGCCAAGAGCCCCACGATGGTCGCGCCCGCCGCCGCCCCCTCCAGCGTCAGCCCTGCAAAGACGATCAGCGCCGCCGCAATGCCTTGCATAAACGCGCCACCCGCCCAAAACCATTTCCGGATTTTGCGGCGTGCGATGATCGGCGCCGTCCAGAGTTGCGGTAAAAGCGCACCCGCTTCACGCACGGGGACAAGCAAACCAACCCAGAACGCACCGGCACCAAGGTTGGTCAAAAGCCAACTCAGCACCAGTTTGGGGTCAATCAGGCCATCCGCAATCTTGGACGCGCTCAGTGAAAGGATATGGCGTAGAAAACTGCCCGGCTCGGCCTTGGCCGCAGCATCAGGCAGATCAGTGTCGTCACTGGACCCGTTGGTGAGTGTAGTGAATAATTTTTGCGATAGTGTCTGTGTCATTGTGCTCTCCGGCTCAATGACCTAGCGCGCCGCGCACGGATTTCACGCAGACAATCTTAACCGGTCAGTTTAGCCGCCGACATAGACCGCTTTTTTCGGACGGTAAAAGATCTTCTGGTCGTGCAAACGGCCCAGCAGTTCCTCGTTCTCGCGCTGGTCTTGCTCAATCACGCGGATCGATTCCAGATGTGCCGGATTTTCTTCCGTCAGGGCCAGACGCATACGGGACAGTTCACGACCACGGGCGCGCAGCGCCTCTTCGATCATGTCAACATCACGAATGCTTAGATCAAACGTACGGTTGTAGCTTGCCATGGTCTTTCCCCAACATCTAGGTTTCTGATCGGAAACTTGTGTCGTGTTTACCGCCATTTGTGTCGCAGTCAACGTATATCTCTGCATACAAATCATGAGGCAATCGCAAAGCGCTTGACCTCTGCGCATCGCAACGCCATGAAGCGCGCACACATAACCCGCAACCGGGCGTTTTGTAGGCGCCAAACAGACGAGGAGCTTGCCCAGCGATGGCACAGATTTCCCTGACATTCCCCGATGGTAACAGCCGCTCATACGAGGCAGGCATCACCGCCGCCGACGTGGCCGCTGATATTTCCTCCAGCCTGCGCAAAAAGGCGATCAGCGCGACCGTGAACGATCAGCACTGGGATTTGCAGTGGCCGATCGAGGCCGATAGCACCATCGCCATCAACACCATGAAAGACGAAGAACCCGCGCTTGAACTGGTGCGCCATGACCTCGCGCATATCATGGCGCGTGCTGTGCAGGAAATCTGGCCGGACACACAGGTCACCATCGGCCCTGTGATCAAGGATGGCTGGTACTACGACTTTGACCGCAAAGAGCCCTTCACACCCGAAGACCTTGGCGCGATCGAAAAGAAGATGAAAGAGATCATCAACAAGCGTGATGAAGTCCGCACCGAGATTTGGGAGCGGGATGTCGCGATCCAGTATTACAAGGACCGCGGCGAACCCTATAAGGTCGAGTTGATCGAAAGCATCCCCGGCAATGAACCGTTACGCATGTATTGGCACGGCGACTGGCAGGATTTGTGCCGTGGCCCGCATTTGCAGAATACAGGTCAGGTGCCGGCCGACGGGTTCAAGCTCATGTCCATAGCCGGTGCCTATTGGCGCGGCGACAGCGACCGCGCGATGCTGCAGCGAATCTATGGCTGTGCCTTTACCAATAAAGAGGGTCTCAAGGCGCATCTTCATATGTTGGAAGAAGCCGCCAAACGCGACCACCGCAAGCTGGGCCGCGAAATGGACCTGTTCCATATGCAGGAAGAGGCACCCGGTCAGGTGTTCTGGCACCCCAACGGCTGGACCGTTTATACCGAGCTGCAAGACTATATGCGCCGCCAGCAACGCAAGGGCGGCTATGTCGAGGTGAACACCCCGCAGGTCGTGGACCGCAAACTTTGGGAAGCCTCTGGTCACTGGGAAAAATATCAGGACCATATGTTTATCGTCGAAGTCGACGAGGAACACGCCCGTGAAAAGGCGGTCAATGCGCTCAAGCCGATGAACTGCCCCTGCCACGTGCAGATCTTTAACCAAGGCCTGAAATCCTACCGCGACCTGCCCTTGCGTATGGCGGAATTCGGATCATGCAACCGCTATGAACCGTCAGGCGCGCTACACGGGATCATGCGGGTGCGCGGCTTTACACAGGATGACGGGCATATTTTCTGCCGCGAGAGCCAGATTGAAGAAGAGACCGCCGCATTCATTGCGTTCCTCAGCGGGATCTACAAAGACCTCGGTTTTGAGAGCTTTAAGGTGAAGTTCTCTGACCGCCCCGAAAAACGTTCCGGGTCGGACGAGGTCTGGGACAAGGCCGAAGCCGCACTTCTGGCCGCTACACGTGCGGCAGGGATCGAACCGGAACTGAACCCCGGTGAGGGCGCTTTCTATGGCCCCAAGTTGGAATTCGTACTGACCGACGCGATTGGCCGCGACTGGCAGTGCGGGACGCATCAGGTCGACTTTGTTTTGCCAGAGCGTTTGGATGCCACATATATCGGCGAGGACGGCGGCAAGCACCGCCCTGTCATGTTGCACCGCGCGACCTTGGGATCGTTTGAGCGGTTTATCGGCATCTTGATCGAAGAACACGCAGGCAAACTTCCCTTCTGGCTTGCGCCGCGTCAGGTGGTTGTCGCGACCATCGTATCGGATGCAGATGACTATGCGCTTGAGGTCGTGGCCGCATTGAAAGCGGCCGGCGTCAGGGCAGAGGCGGATCTGCGCAACGAGAAGATCAACTTCAAGGTCCGGGAACACTCGGTTGGCAAAGTGCCGGTCATTCTGGCACTTGGCGCGCGCGAGGTTGAAGAGCGCACAGTCACCGCGCGGCGGCTGGGCGAGAACAAAACTTCTGTAACATCTCTGACCGAAATTGTTGCAGAGCTGGGTAAAGCGGCCACACCACCGGACCTTTTGTAACATTCCAGCGCTGGAACCTGTAACAAACCCGCCGATGCCCCCATCGGCGGGTTCTTTGTTTTTTAAAGAAAATTACAGGTGCGGCAGGCGGTCGCAGGCAAAAACAACCTCACATCACCTCACGCGGGCGCGATGCACAGCCCTGTGAATAGCGCGCCGACGCAATTGGCCGCTAGGGTTTGGTCATCGCCGATCATCGGTGAGAGATTATTGCTGACCCAACTCAAGGAGATTTTTTCATGTCCACCACTACAAAAACACTTTTCCTCGCAAGCGCTGTTGCCACTGCTGTTGCCGGCCTCGCGACAACCGCTGCGGCACAGGAAAACGAAAAATGCTTCGGCGTCTCGCTGGCTGGCGAGAACGGCTGCGCCGCAGGTCCCGGCACGTCATGTGCAGGCACGTCCACCGTTGACTACCAGGGCAACGCCTGGACGCTGGTACCCGCCGGCACCTGCGAAACCATGGAACTGCCAGCGGCAGCCGACGGCATGGCACGTATGGGTTCGCTCGAAGCCCTCGACCGCGATCTGCCTGCATAAGCTGAACACTGCGTAAGGTGGAACTTGTTCCACCTTACGTCTCCTCTGCCCAAAGGTGCCTTGCCATGTTCGACGCCATCCAAAACCTCACCCTGCCCGCACGTCCCGGCGTGGGCTACAAGGCCCAGCACTATCGCGACATCATGGATCACCCCGGCCCGCTCGGTTGGCTGGAAGTTCATGCCGAGAACTACATGGGCGACGGCGGCCGCCCGATTGCGCAGCTGCGCCACCTTGCCGAACGCTTTCCCATCTCTGTTCACGGCGTGGGCCTGTCGATCGGTGGCGAAGGGGCACTGGATGCCGACCACCTTGCCCGCCTCAAGCACCTGATTTCATGGCTCAACCCTGCCAGTTTCTCTGAGCATCTGGCGTGGTCCACGCACGACAGCCATTTCTACAACGACCTGCTACCACTCCCCTACACCCGCCAGACGCTCGACCGTGTCGCCTCTCACATCAACCAAGTCCAAGACACGGTCGGGCGCCCCATGTTGCTGGAAAACCCCTCCAGCTATCTGGCATTTGCCGAAAGCACGATGTCGGAAACCGATTTTCTGCGCGCACTCACACAGCGCACGGGATGCGGGCTACTGCTGGACGTCAACAACGTCTTTGTCAGCGCCACCAACCTCAAGACCTCACCACAAGCCTATATTGACACCTTCCCGCTCGCCGCTGTTGGCGAAATCCATCTTGGCGGACACGATGAGGATGAAGACGAAACAGGCGCCCCCCTCTTGATCGACAGCCATGGCAAAGCGGTGGTTGATCCGGTTTGGGCCCTGCTGGATTACACGCTGGCCAAATGCGGCCCGAAACCGCTCTTGATCGAATGGGATACGGATGTGCCGGAATGGGCCGTTCTGTCCGGTGAAATCGCACGCGCTGACCGCGCGCTGGCGATGGTGGTGTCATGACCGTCACACAAGCCGCTTTCCGCGCCGCAATGTTGGACCCTGCGGCAGCTGTGCCTGTTGGCATCGTTAATCCCGATGGCAAGGCCGCCAGTAAACGCTTTGATGTCTACCGCAACAACGTGGCCGTTGGTCTCTCTGACGCGCTCGAGGCCGCATTCCCTGTTGTGCGCAAGCTGGTTGGCGATGAATTCTTTCGCGCGATGGCCGGTGTTTACCTGCGCCAGCATCCGCCCAAGACCCCGCTGATGATGTTCTACGGTGACGCGATGCCCCGGTTTCTGGCCCGCTTCAAACCAACGCAATCCTTTAGCTACCTGCCCGACATCGCCCGCATCGAGCTTGCCATGCGCCACGCCTATCATGCCGCCGATGCGGCACCGATTGCAGCCGAGGCGCTGACGGCTCTTGCGCCCGATGCGCTGATGGGTGTGCGTTTGCGCATTGCGCCCGCGACACAATTGGTCAGCTCAAACTATCCAATCCACGCCATCTACCGTGCCAACACAGAACCCGATGCGCCTAAACCCGTAATGCAGCCCGAGGCTGTGTTGATCGCGCGGACCGGTTTCGATCCCACCTTGCATCTGATCAATGGCGCCGCGGCAACTTGCATTGCTGCGCTTCAAGCTGGGGAAACCCTGGGCCAGACCATCGCGACCGCCGATGACAGTCTCGATCTGGGTGCTGTTCTCGGGTTGCTTCTGGCGCAGGGCGCTGTGACTGAAATTTACTGAAAGGCCCATTGCAATGACCACCATGCCGCTTTCCCAGTTGGCCCAGCCCATCAACCGCCTAGGCGATGCGATCCTCCCGTTACTCGCAAGACTGGTTTTCGCAGGTGTGCTCCTGATCTATTACTGGAATTCAGGTTTGACCAAACTGGGCGACGGGATTTTCGGGTTTCTGCAACCTTCTGCCGGTGCCTATGTTCAGATCTTCCCCAAAGCCATGGAAGCGGCAGGCTATGACACATCGCAACTCACAGTCTTTCACTGGGCTGTGGCGACCGGCGGCACAATTGCAGAATTTCTCTTGCCGCTCTTGATCGTGATCGGACTTTTCACGCGCCTCGCAGCCATGGGCATGATCGGCTTTATTATCATGCAATCTCTGACAGACCTTTTCGGCCATGGCGGGATCAGCCACGAAGGCACATTGGGCGCGTGGTTTGACCGGATGTCAGACGCGCTGATCCTTGATCAACGGGCGTTCTGGGTGCTTTGTCTGATGATACTGGTGCTGAAAGGCGCAGGCGCGCTATCCATGGACCGTCTGATCTTCAGAAATGCGCCTTAGGCTCGTCGGGTTTGCCCGCCGCAATCGCGAGCAAGCCACCGAGTGCCACAAAGCCGATCGGGAACATCGTCCCCACATTGAACCCGAAGGCCGCATAGAAACAAAATGCGCTAACCAGCATCAAAACACCGCCCCACAGGGCGCGGGCCTTGGCCATGGCACCGCCGGCAATCGCCAAAAGCGGTGCGACAAAACTGGCAAAACGGATAAAGCCCGGGTTTTCAAGTAAGCCGAAAAGCTCGCCTACCTCGGAATGACGCTCAGACAATTCGGCATATCCATAGCCGAACAAACCGACGAGAATACCGATCAAACCACCGATGAGGCCAAGTACGCTTGCGGCGTTGCGCATTGTTCGTCTCCTTACTGCTCACATCATCACATAAGCAGTCAAACGTCAGTCGCCAAGGTATTTTGCCTGAACATCCGCTTTCCAGCCGATTGTCCATCCACCATCCACCTCAATCACAGGGCGTTTCATCAGTGTCGGATGGGCGGCCAGAAGATCGGCAGGGGCCGCGTCCTTTTCGGCATCCGTCAGACCGCGCCATGTGGTTGAGGCGCGGTTGATCGCGGCATCACCGAACTGCGCAATAATCGCAGCGCGATCCGCGTCCGAGACACCATCAGCACGCACGTCGATCACTTGCGGGCTATGTCCAGCCGCAGCCAGCGCCTTAAGCGCTTTTCGACATGTATCGCACGCCTTTAAACCAAAAAACCGCATTTCGCCTCCATTTTCAGCAATAAATCACCAGATAACGCCGATGCGACCTTGTGTCATTTGCCTTTTGCACAAAACCTATAATTCTTAGAGCACGAAGGCGAAGGGAAGTCCGCTGATCGCGGGGCCCAAGACCTGCCCAACCCTACGGGGTGCGATAATTTAAGGAGAGCGGAGCATGCCAAGTGGCACCGTAAAGTGGTTTAATACGACAAAAGGTTACGGGTTTATTGCGCCCGACGATGGCGGCGTGGATATTTTCGTCCATATTTCGGCAGTGGAACAATCCGGCCTGACGGGGCTTGCCGACGACCAGAAAGTGACCTTTGATCTGATCGAAGGGCGTGACGGGCGCAAGATGGCGGGCAATATCGCCAAAGCCGAGTAAGCGCCGAAGCACCGCTATCATCAAGGACAACAGGGTGCACCCGTTGCACCCTGACTAGTACTTCCTTTCGGGCATGCGGCTGCGGACCAGTGCCAGCATGTCGTCTTTTTCCATGACCGGGGTGCGGAGGGTTTCTTCCTCTTTGCGCAATTCCTTGTCAAAGGCCTTCTGGCGCGCGACAATCGCGTCACGCTCGCGCATGTAGACCAGCACAGCGCCCGCGCACTGCAGACTGAAAAAGAACAGCATCACAAAAAGCGTTACGGCGATCAGGATGATCGCATCGAGGCCCAACGTGGCGAAATCCCCCAATTCGTCAAAGGTCGCGATCCGGGCAATCTCGGCCAGGGCATTCTGTGCAAGACCTGCCATCGCAAGGCCGACAACCACCAGCGGAACCGCAAAGGACAGCCCCACATAGGACAGCAGCACCAAGAGGAAGACAGGGACAAATCCGTTGCCGAAACCATAGAACGGCGTGTGCGCGCGGTCGGTCGGGTCCTTGCCCACCGACGCCCCTGCGAATGGCACCAGAAGGGCCGCGCGCAGCGCAAAGCTGACAAGCGCGACCGCCCCGATCAGCACCCATGTCAGAACGGGGCTGATCGCCGTCAAATCCGCGACCAAAGCATCCGTGTCGCGCGCGTCGAGGGACGCGAGGTCAGCCATATCCAGCGGCGTCAGCAAGATGAAAACCGCCACGCTGGCGACAAACAGGACAAGCATGACGGCCGTCTCGAAAATGCTATAGCCGATGGCGGGCTTCATCATGCCGAAATAGCTCACACGGGGGCGGATGTGATGCGCCTGCAACCCCACCCGCAGGCCGACCATAACAGGTACGACGCTGACCCCGACACCAAAGGCCATGGCAAGCAGAAAACCGAAGAGCGGTGACACCAGCATGGCGACGACGATCACGATCAAGGCCAGAAACGCAAAGGCAAAGAGCGCAAGGATCAGCGCTGGCAAGGCGACGAGATACCGCCACAGGATGGAGAACGAAAACGGGATTGCACGCAAAAAGATCACGACCGGATCTCCTTAGATAAAACAGTTATGGCCACTATGACCGCAAAAACACGCGCATAAAGCAAAAACTTTGCGGCATTCATGGGGCGCGGTGGTTTGGTGGACCCCTCGTGGGATTTGCCGGTGCGCGCGATGGCCATTCTGCGGCAGGCTGCCGCACAGACGCAGGCGGCGCGGCCGTTCGTGCTTGATGCACTGTGTGCGCGCCGTCTTGGAAAGGGTCCCGTAGGCGGTTTCAGGCGCGCACGGTCAGAGCCCTGGCGGCGCAGCCGACCACTTCCGCAATGACCGCGATGACGCGGCGCATGTGCATGAGTGTTGGATCAATCCGGTCAAGCACGGTTTGGTGGCGGATGTCCGCGATTGGCCGTATTCGTCGTGGCATCGGGATTGTGGTGACGTAGGGCGGGGGCTCCCCCGCCAATCCGGTGGGTGATGTGTGGTGTTGGGGGGTGTCGGGAAGAACCTTGTCCTACTTCAGCTAACCTTCTCTGGCCTTGATAGAGACGAGGTAGTTAGAAAAAGCGCTACATGCCACCAACATGTATTTCGCGTCCTCCAATTTTAGATTCTCTTCTTCCATCAAAGCATGACGAATGCCGTTTGCATCAGAACTATAAGCGTACAACTTCTCAAAACCGTCACGTAGGGCTGGATGCAGCGAATAGGACTCCATAATTCTCTTCAGCGGTTTAGATACACCACCTGGCCGTTCTCCGGTTACGTATGACACAGCGGCCTCGACCGCAGAAATAGACTCCTTGATGCTATTTCTAAAATCAGGCGATGTCGCATCACTGTACAATTCGGCGGCTCGTTGAATGTGCACTTTGACGGATGTTGAAGGATTGTCCGACATTGCCTGAGCTACTTCCGAAAGTTCAGCATCGTCGGTAACTTTTACAAGAATGCGTCCTGCAAAGCGAAATTGAGCACGTTCTCGTTCAAATATTTCATTGCATTGACTTGGAAAGTCATCTCTCACGTAATCTTCACTAGGACCACTCTTAGCTAGAAACTCCAACAAACCATAAGCTTCGAAGAACGGTCTTCTGAAAAAAAAGTCGCGCAAAGTATCTAAAGCAACCAAAGGACTTCTAGGTCTTTCGTCTACAGACTCTTTGAAAAAGTGAAACCAAACCTTGTAAGTTACTGCGTCAAAACTTCGACCGTATCCCGTTACTTGGCCAATAATGTCACGCTCAGCTACTTCACAAAGATAGTAATGCCTCATTATGTCCCAAAGCCCGGACCTAAGAGATTTGGGCATCTCTTGCTCGTCAAGTTCAACCTTTACTGGACGATAACCAAATCGTTCCGCAAAATCACTCACCCAATAATCCCTTCAAACTCCCGCCATTCCCCCTTGCTCATCCCAGAGGTCTCTTGCGTGACCTCTTCACCCTTAAGCATACGGCGCACGCAGTCAATCGCCTTAGACGAGAGTGTGGCGCCGCCCATGCGGTAGTCCTCAAACGCGCCGTAGGCGGCGGGCACCCAGTCGGCGACGACTTTACAGATTTCCTCGGCGTAGACGCGGATTTCGTATTGGGCGTGGCTGTCGGCGCGCAGGCGCAGGAAGTGGAACAGGTTGTGCAGGTCCACCTTCCAGTACCATTGCGTATAGATGTTGGCGGGCAGGTTCATGCGGGCGAGTTCGCGGGCGAGGCCCTGTTGGCCGTCATCCGAGATCATCTCGGCATAGTGGTCATAGCAGCGCGCGGCGTCGCCTTTGAGGTATTCCAGCACGCGGGCCGCTTCCTCGCCGGTCAGCGCCTCGCCCCTGCCCTGATTGTTGATCACCGATTGCGCGGCGAGTTTGTCGGGTTCGGGGATATAGAATTCGCGGTCGAGGATCGAATAGCGCGCCGAGTATTCGTTGACGTTGGCCGTGCGGTGCCGGATCCATTGGCGGGCGACAAAGACGGGCAGTTTGACGTGCAGCTTGATCTCGCACATCTCGAAGGGGGTCGAGTGCCAGTGCCGCATCAGGTAGCGGATCAGCCCTTCGTCGTTCTGGACCGATTTGGTGCCCTTGCCATAGGACACGCGCGCCGCCTGACAGATCGCCGCATCATCGCCCATATAGTCGATCACGCGGATGAACCCGTGGTCGAGCACGTCATAGGCTTTGTACAGGTGCCCTTCCATCCCTTCGGACACCGCGCGCAATGTGGGTTTGGCATTGCTGCGGAGTGTGTCGATTTCGGCCTGTTGGTCTGGGGTGATGGGCATGGCGTGTCTCCGGGCTGACGGTGAGTCGGGATAAAGTTGCGCCACTATAGAAAATGGCGGCCTGCGACAAAACCCGAAAGCAACACTACCTACAATTGCATCATTTGCATCTTGCATCCGATCGGACATGCTGAATAGTGGTGCGCAGTTTTGACCCTTTTCCAGAGAGGAAATCCAATGAAAAGAATGCTGTACTTAGTCTCCACTCTCGCTTTGCTGGCGGCATGTAATGATCGTAGCGCGGCGACAAATGATGAGGTGGAGCAGCCCGATACCGGCGGTGGTGCTGGGAGTGATGGTGGTCCTACAGCATCTTTGGGTGATGTAGACTCGGGCACGCTGGAAGACGGTGTGGTGACCGTGGTCGTTGCATTGGACGGTGAAGATGCCATTCAGGAGTATGCGTTGACAGGCAATGTGAACGGTTATGCGCGCTATGACCAGCAGGAAACCTCGATCAACAGAGCGTTCACCGCAATTGCCGGGTCATCTTCGGAAGAAAACGAGCTTGTCGCGATTGTGACGATGGATGGTGGCCAGTTTAACCGCTTCTTTGGCGGAGCCGTTCTGGAACAGGGTGATTTCTCCGCGCCTGCCAGTGGTTTTTCATACTACAGTGGCAATTACGCAGGTCTGGTAAATGTGGGTAGCCCGCTGCCCCCCGGTGGCGGCGCTCCTGATGCTGTCACACCATTTGGCGTAGGTGAGGTCGTCGGCTCCGTATATTTGATCGCAGATTTTACCGATAACGCGACGGAAGGCACGATTTATGGACGTCAGGTCGACATCGGTAACGGATTTCAAGATTTGGAAGATGTCGTATTGATCGCAACTGATATTGCAGCTGATGGCACGTTTAACGGTTCAGTCGAGTTGGGTGACCTGACCGGCGTTGGTACCTATAGCGGCGCCTTCGGTGGCGATGATGCCACTTACGTTGGCGGTATCGTTGCGCTAGGTGATGGCGCATACGTAGATATCTTTGAAGAGGGTGTGGATACGTCAAATTTGCAGGAGTACGGCCTGTTCGTTATCGGGCAATGTGAACCAGCGAGTTGTTTTTCCGCGCCGTGAGCGAACTGGCAGTAGATGAAACATATATGTCTTACAATCGCGCTGGCCCTTCTGGGGGCCAGCGCTTATGCGCAAACGACAGTTGATTTAAGCATCGACCAAGCGCGCAACATTGCGACACAGGCGCTGTTGTCAGACGACCCCGCCCTTGCCCTTCAAATCGCAGAGGCCGTTCTAGCCCAGCGCCCCGATGACCGCACCGCCCTGATCGTTATTGCAGCCGCCGCGCCGCGGCTGGGCGATGCCGCCCGTGGACGTGCCGCAGGTGCGCGCGCCTTTGCCGTGTCCCAAAACGATGCACAAAGATACGAGGCCGCCCGCCTGACCGCCTTGGCCGCCGCAAATGACCAGCGCTATACGCTTGCCACATTCTGGTTGCGCCGCGCCCTGACGGTTGCACCCAATGAGCAAGAGCGTAACCGCACTCTGAATGACGCCCGTGGCGTGAGCCGTCTGAACCCGTGGTCTACGGGGCTTTCATTTTCGCTCGCGCCTTCAAACAACGTGAATGGCGGGGCCGAAGATGAAGCCTCGACCGCACCTGGAAACCCGACCGGCACATTGTCAGCCGATGCGCAGGCCATCTCGGGATGGCGCGCAGTCCTTGCGTTCAACACCAATTATCGCCTGCACCAATCGCGCCAGAGCCGCACGACCGTCGGCGCGCAATATCGCGGCACACGTGTGCGCATCACTGACGACATCGACATCCCCGATGAAGCTTTCACAACCGATTACTCCGAAGTTTCCCTGCGCCATGAGCGTGCGCTCGAAAACGGCACGCTTTCCTTGCGTGCGACGCGCGGACTTTACGAATATCGCGACCTGAGTGGGCCTTCAGGTGCGCAGGTTGTCGACGACGAATACTACGACATCTGGCGTTTGGGTATCGACCGTCAGGTGCCGCTGAATGCCCAGACTGTATTATCTTTTTCGGTTGGTCGGGAACGGCTGGACTATCAGAACGTGGGTATTGGCGAAGTCAACCGCGTGACAGTTGGTACTGGCCTTGCGCGCCAACTCGCAAGCCGCGACCGTATCGGTGGCAACATCACACTGGTTGATAACAAGGGCGACAACGTAAACTACACATCGCGGGATCTGACGCTGAGCGGGAATTATCGCTGGGCTGAACCGTTGGGGCCGATCACCCTTGGCCTTGGCGGGGGATTCCGCTGGAGCGATTATCCTGATTACAACCTGTTGTTTGCCGTCACAGGCGGCCGTCAGGACCGCACGGTTTTTGCCAATGCCGATATCGGCTTTCCGCAGATATCCTATGCAGGCTTCACCCCCGGCCTGCGGATCGACGCAAACCGCACAGACAGCAACGTCAGCCGTTTCGATCGCACGACATTTTCAGCGAGCCTGACGATTTCATCGCAGTTCTAGCATATCAGGGGGATGGTGCTGTGAGAGAGGATTGAACTCTCGACCTCACCCTTACCAAGGGTGTGCTCTGCCACTGAGCTACCACAGCATCCGTGAGGCGGGGAATTAGCGGCAATCGCACCTTGGTGCAAGCCCTCTCTGGACGGTTTTTGCGGGTATTGATAAGACCACCCCTATGAGCGACAAACAGACAAAGCCCAAAGGCGAAAAGAGCGTCCAAACCCGCGAAGACCGGTTGAAGGCGGCGTTGAAGGCCAATATGGCCAAACGCAAAGCGCAGGCACGCGCGCGGGCGGCGGCCCCGTCCGGTGAAGAGAAAGAGTAGGCAGCATGGATTCTATCGTGGTCACGGGCGGCACTCCGCTGAACGGCAAAATTGCGATTGCGGGGGCCAAGAATGCCGCCCTGACACTGATGCCTGCAACGTTGTTGTCAGAAGAGCCATTGACGCTGACCAACGCCCCGCGCCTGTCGGACATCGCGACGATGACCGCCCTGTTGCGGTCTTTGGGTGTGGAAGTGACCTCGATGCAGGATGGCAAGGTGCAGGTTTTGTCCAGCCATGCCATGACATCGACCACTGCGGATTATGAAATCGTGCGCAAAATGCGTGCCTCGAACCTTGTGTTGGGCCCGCTTCTGGCGCGGCATCATCAGGCGATTGTCTCCTTGCCCGGCGGCTGTGCCATCGGCGCGCGCCCGATGGATATCCATGTCACAGCACTTGAGGCGATGGGGGCAGAGATTGAATTGAAAGACGGCTATCTGCATGCCAAAGCCCCCGGCGGTTTGAAGGGCGCGCGGGTGCCGTTGCGCTTTGCCTCTGTGGGGGCGACCGAGAACGTGCTGATGGCAGCGACCTTGGCCAAAGGCACCACAGTGATCGAAAATGCCGCACGCGAGCCCGAGATCGTCGATCTGGCCAAATGCCTGCGCAGCATGGGTGCCCACATCGAGGGCGAAGGCACCAGCACGATTACCATCGAAGGTGTGGACCGTTTGGGTGCTGCGACCCACCCTGTCGTGACCGACCGGATCGAGCTTGGCACCTATATGCTGGCGCCTGTCTTTGCGGGTGGTGAAGTGGAGTGTCTGGGCGGACGCCTTGATCTGGTGGGCTCATTTGTTGAAAAACTGGATGCCGCCGGTGTGGATGTGAGCGAGACGGACCACGGCCTGAAGGTCAAACGCCGCACGGATCGTGCGCAGGCGGTGGATGTGACGACCGAAGTGTTCCCCGGTTTTCCTACCGATTTGCAGGCGCAGATGATGGCGATGCTCTGTACCGCTGACGGCACGTCAGTGCTGGAAGAAAAGATCTTTGAAAACCGCTTTATGCATGCACCAGAGCTGATCCGTATGGGGGCCAATATCGAGGTGCATGGGGGTGTCGCCACGGTGCGCGGTGTGGACCGCCTGAAAGGTGCGCCGGTGATGGCGACGGATTTGCGCGCCTCGGTGTCGCTGATCCTTGCAGGTTTGGCCGCAGAGGGCGAAACAACCGTCAGCCGGATCTATCACCTTGATCGCGGGTATGAGCATATCGAGGAAAAGCTGCGCGGTGTCGGTGCCCGAATTGAGCGGGTGTCGGCATGAGTGCAGATGCAACGTTTGAGGACGGGCGCGAGGCGCCTCTACGCCTGAAGGCGCTGGATACCGAGGATCTGGCGGTGATTGCCGCACTGGTGCAGGATGCGGTGTTTCCTGCAGCCGAGATGAAATGGGATCGCAAGGCGCGGCGTTTTGCGATTTTGCTCAACCGTTTTCGCTGGGAAGACGCGCCGAAGGCGGAGAAGCGCAAGCGCAGCTATGAGCGTGTGCAGTCGGTTTTGGCTGTGGAAGACGTGCTGAAGGTCCAGACCCAAGGCGTGGATAAGGCCGATGCGGATATGGTGTATTCGCTGCTCGCGATTGCGTTTCAGCCCGGTGAAGATGGCACCGGCCGTGTGGAGCTGACCCTTGCGGGCGATGGCGCGATTGCCTTGGAGGTTGAGGCCCTGGAGGTGCTGTTGCGCGACGTCACACGGCCTTACTTCGCGCCGTCAAAAAAGGCGCCGTCGCATCCCGAATAGCGCCACAGAGCCCCGGACCTGATCCGGGGCCTTTGGCATGCAACGCGGTCGAGGTCCCGGATCAAATCCGGGACGGCGCCGTGCTCTATTGATGCCCCCTGCCCTGAACGCTATGTCCTGCGCCAAGGAGAATGCCGATGCCACAGTTTCTATCCACCACTGATCCCGATTTCGAGGCCCGGTTTGCCGCGATCCTGAGCGCAAAGCGCGAAGACAGCCCCGATGTGGATCATGTCGTGGCAGAGATTATCGCGGATGTGCGCACGCGCGGCGATGCGGCCGTGCTGGAACTGACAGCAAAGTTTGACCGGCTCGACCTGACCGCGCAAAGCATGCGTTTCACGCCCGAAGAGATTGCGGCGGAATGTGCCAAGGTAGATAACGCCGATCGCGCCGCGTTGCAGCTCGCCGCTGACCGTATCCGCGCCTATCACAGCCGCCAGATGCCCGAAGACGCGCAGTGGACCGACCCCGACGGTGCAACATTGGGGTGGCGCTGGACGCCTGTGTCGGCAGCGGGACTTTATGTGCCGGGGGGAACGGCATCTTATCCGTCATCGGTCTTGATGAATGCGATTCCTGCAAAAGTGGCAGGCGTGCAGCGTTTGGCCATTGTCGTGCCGACACCGGACGGCGTGACCAATCCGCTGGTGTTGATGGCGGCGAAAATTGCCGGTGTGGACGAGATTTACCGGATCGGCGGCGCGCAGGCGATTGCCGCCCTTGCTTACGGGACCGAGACAATTGCGCCGGTCGACAAGATCACCGGCCCCGGCAACGCCTTTGTGGCAGCCGCCAAGCGGCGGGTGTTTGGCAAGGTGGGCATTGATATGATCGCAGGCCCGTCCGAGATTTTGGTAATTGCCGATAAGGACAATGATCCTGACTGGATCGCGCTTGATCTGCTGTCACAGGCCGAACATGACGCAAGCGCACAATCAATCCTGATCACCGATGATGCGGCTTTCGGGCAGGCTGTTGCGGCGGCCGTCGACAAGCGGCTGGAAACGCTGGAACGCCGCGCAATTGCCGGTGCGAGCTGGCGTGATTTCGGGGCCATCATCACCGTCAGGGATTTTGACGAGGCCGTGCGCCTGTCTGACCGGATTGCACCAGAGCACCTTGAGCTTTGCACGGCTGACGCTGACGCGCTATCTGCGAAAATCACCCATGCGGGTGCAATTTTCATTGGGGGTTGGACACCCGAGGCGATCGGTGACTACATTGGCGGCCCAAATCACGTATTGCCGACGGCCCGTTCCGCACGGTTCTCAAGCGGGCTTTCGGTCATGGACTTTATCAAACGCACGACCCTTTCACGCATGACCCCTGATGCGCTGGCCGCGATCGGGCCTGCGGCAGAACGTTTGGCAATATCGGAGAGCCTTGAAGCGCATGGCCTGTCCGTGCGCGCGCGTCTCGACCGCCTGAACAGAGGTGAGCCATGAGCAAGATCATCCATATCAACATTGACGACCGCAATCTGCCGCCGCCAACACCCGAGATTGATCAGGAACGTAAAGTGGCGATGTTCGATCTGCTGGAAGACAACAGCTTTGCCCTGCCCGCGCGAGAAGGGCGCGATGTGCCGCCCGGCCCCTACAAGCTGGAACTTTCCATCAAGGAACGCAGACTTGTCTTTGATATCAAGCAAGAAGATGACAGCGTGGCCGGTGAATTCCATCTGTCGCTCGGGCCGTTCCGGCAGGTCGTGAAGGACTATTTCCAGATTTGCGAAAGCTATTTTGACGCGGTCAAAACCCTGCCCCCCAGCCAGATCGAGACAATTGATATGGCCCGTCGCGGCATCCACAACGAAGGCGCACGGGTGTTGCAGGAACGTCTGGAGGGCAAGGCCGACGTTGATATCGACACCGCCCGCCGGCTTTTTACGTTGATTTGCGTGCTGCACTTTGGGGGCTAGGTAATGGCACAAGACAGCACATACGCACCCCTTCCCCAGTCGGTGCTGTTTTGCTGTGACCACAATTCTGTCCGCTCGCCCATGGCCGAAGGGATCATGAAAAAGCTCTATGGCAAACAGTGCTATATCCAGTCGGTTGGCGTAAAGAATGATCTGGAGATTGACGGGTTTGCCGTGGCTGTCTGTGCCGAAATGGGTGTCGAGCTGTCACGCCACCGGTCCCGCTCATTTGATGAAATGGAAGATTGGGGCGATGATCTGTCATCGTTCGATCTGGTGCTGGCGCTGTCGCCCGCAAGCCAGCGCCGCGCACTTGACCTGACGCAGTTCTATCATCTGGACGTCGAATACTGGCCGATCCTTGACCCCACAGGTCTGGGCGAGAGCCGCGATGCACGGCTGGACAGCTATCGCAAGACCCGCGATCAAATCACGGAGAAGCTTGTGTCACGGTTCGGCCCGGCATCCGTGTGACTTTTACCAAAGCTTAATTGCACCTCTGTATGGGTGGGAGAAATTCCTCCCGAGGTGATGACATTATGTTTTGGACCAAGTCACTTGCACGAAATGCTGATGACGACGCTGTTCTTGCGGCGGCGTATCAGTCGCAAGCGATTATCTTCTTTGAGCCCGATGGCACGATCGTCAATGCAAACGCGGCTTTTGTTGCGACGATGGGTTATAACGACGCGTCAGATATTATTGGCAAACACCACCGCATCTTTCTCTCAGAGGTCGACAGAAATTCACACGCATATAAAGACTTCTGGCCCAGCCTCGCGCGCGGAGAAATATCGTCGGGCGAATTCAAACGGATTTCGAAATCCGGGGAAGAGGTCTGGATTTCCGCCTCTTATGCGCCCGTTCGCGATGCGCACGGCAACGTCAGCCAAGTTGTGAAACTGGCCACTGACGTTACTGCCTCGCACCGGATTATGCAGTTGCTGGTCGCAGGGCTTGCCGCACTTCGTGAAGGTGACCTTACGGCACGCATTTCCGATCCTGTCGCGCCACAACACCAATCCGTCAAATCAAGCTTTAACGAGACGCTCGCGGGGCTGGAGGATCTAATGAATACGATCCGGTCCGGATCGGTCCGGCTGCATGATGTCGGCAGGGCTGTGCAGAACGGGGCGCACCAGTTGCAGCAAAAGGCGCAAGCGCAAAAGGATATGCTGGCGGAAACCACAAGCTCTCTCAGCCAGATATCGCAAGCGGTCGCAGGCACGAGCAATTCAACCCGCGAACTTGATGAAGAGGCTGCACTGACGGCGGACAAATCGCGCGAGGGCAGCCGAATCGTTGCGGACACAATCACTGCAATCAAACGTATCGAAACCCTCTCAAAAGAGGTTTCAAAAACCACAGAAGTCATTGAAGGGTTTGCATTTCAAACGAATTTGCTGTCGTTGAATGCCGCGGTCGAGGCTGCGCGAGCGGGCGCGGCCGGCAGCGGGTTTGCGGTGGTCGCAAGCGAGGTGCGCAGCCTATCGAACCGGTCTGCAGAGGCCTCGAAAGAGATCGCGAAACTAACCCGCAGTTGTGAAACAGAAGTTATGAAGGGCCGCACTTTGATTGAGACTGCCGGTGCCTCGCTGGATGCGATCAATCACGGCGCGGCAACTGTGGCAGAGGCCGTTGACCGGATCGCCCGCACGGCCACGCAACAATCACAAAGCGTGTCGGACATCGAATCCGCAATTCGCGCGATCGACATTGGCGTGCAGAATGTTGCCACCCTTTCAGACGAGAGTGCGGAGCAAGTCAAACGGCTTTCGGATGAATTGGCGATCCTGGACGACCTGCTGTCACGCTTCCAGACAAAGCAAGCCCAGCCGCAAAGACCCGTGCAGATGAACCTTCGACAAGCAGGATAGCACCTGATGTGGTGGGCGCGACGGGCTGCGGCGGCGTTGCTTGTGCACGTCACGGCCAGCACATCGCCGAGATATTCACGATTCACCCTTGAAAAATACTGTATTCAGGCGCATCTAGGCGGCGCCCGCTTGTTGATGCGGGTGTGAAACATAGGAGATCACATGGCCAAGGAAGAACTGCTCGAATTCCCAGGTGTCGTGAAAGAACTTCTGCCAAACGCGACGTTTCGGGTCGAGCTGGAAAACGGCCATGAGATTATCGCGCATACGGCAGGAAAGATGCGTAAGAACCGCATCCGTGTTCTGGCTGGCGACAAGGTACAGGTGGAAATGACACCTTACGATCTGACCAAAGGTCGGATTAACTATCGCTTCAAGTAACGTGAAGTGCAGCTTCGCGCGGCGCGGTAAAAGGACTTGCAACACGCAAGTCACCGCCGCGCTGGTGGATGTTGATAGATGACCACCCTCCCGCCAGATCCCGCTTTGAAGCTTGTTCTTGGCTCCGGTTCCCCCCGGAGGCTAGAGCTGTTGGCGCAGCTTGGGCTGACGCCGAGCGCTGTGCGCCCGCCCGATATTGATGAAGACGTGCGCAAGGGTGAATTGCCCCGCGATTACGTCAAACGGATTGCCGCGGAAAAAGTGGCGGCTGTGCCTGCTGGCGCGGATGAAGTCGTCCTCTGTGCCGATACCACCGTGGCCTTGGGGCGGCGGATCATGGGCAAACCCGCAGATGCCGCAGAGGCCGCGCAGTTTCTTTTTGCCCTGTCAGGACGGCGCCATAAGGTGATCACCGCACTCGCGGTAAAACGTGACGGCCAGATCTGGACGAAGGATGTGCAAAGCACAGTGGCCTTCAAGCAACTGTCGGACGCGGAAGTGAATACCTACCTCGCGTCGGGTGATTGGCGCGGCAAAGCCGGAGGCTATGCCATTCAGGGGCCGGCTGGTGCGTTTATTCCCTGGATCAACGGGTCGTATACCGGCATCGTTGGTCTGCCGCTCACCGAAACAGCAGGTCTGCTGACAGCGGCGGGCGTTGTGCTTTATGGAGGTGGCGCATGAAGGGCCGCATGATTGTTCTGGACCATATCGGCGAAATAGAGGCGGCTGCCTATCTGGTGGATGGCAAGCTGGATGATATCCTGATTGATCACGAAGACGCCCCCCACCCGGGTGCGATCTTCCGTGCAATCTGTGACCGGCCGATCAAGGGCCAGGGGGGCATGATGCTGCGCCTGCCCGCGGGTGAAACGGCATTTCTGCGGCACGGGAAGGGCCTGAAACCCGGTCAGGCGATGCTGGTGCAGGTCACGGGTATTGCAGAGGACGGCAAGGCTGTGCCGGTCACGGACCGCGTGTTGTTCAAGAGCCGCTATGCGATTGTAACACCGGGCAAGCCCGGGCTGAATATTTCGCGCCAGATCACCGATGAAGATGTGCGCGATGAGCTTTTGGCGGTCGCACATGAGGTGTTTGACAGCCCGCATGGTTTGATCCTGCGTTCGTCCTGCGCAGGCGCCGATGAAGCCGAGATTGCCGATGATATTCTTGCGATGGTCGCTTTGGCCGACGCGGTGCTAGCAGATGCCGACGGCAATGAGCCCGAGGCCCTGACCGAAGGCGACGGGCCGCACTTGGTGGCGTGGCGCGAATGGACGGGTGCGGCAGAGGTGATTACGCGCGCAGGGTCGTTTGCCGATCTTGGCGTGCTGGATCAGGTGGGCGCACTCAGCCAGCCACAGGTCGTCTTGGGCGAAGGGTATATGTATGTGGAGCCCACGCGCGCGTTGGTCGCGGTTGATGTGAACACCGGCAACGATACCTCGCCTGCGGCTGCACTGAAGGCGAATTTGGCGGCAGCCCGCGCTTTGCCGCGTGCCTTGCGTTTGCGGGGGCTCGCGGGGCAGATTTCGGTGGATTTCGTGTCCATGTCAAAGGCGCACCGCAAACAAGTGGAACAATCGCTGCGCGCCTCATTCAAGGCTGACCCGATCGAGACGTCTTTGGTGGGCTGGACCCCGATGGGCCTGTTTGAATTGCAGCGCAAACGCGAGCGCCCGCCTTTTCCCAAACACCTGTTCAAGGACATCTGATGCCCTGCCCGATCTGTGACAAACCCACCGAAACCGAATTCCGTCCGTTCTGTTCAAAGCGCTGCGCGGACATTGATTTGGCGAAATGGTTTTCGGGGGCCTACGCCATTCCTGCGGACAATCCCGAGGATCTGGAAGAGCTTGAACAGGAGTTGGACGCGGCACAAAGGCAGAAACCGCATTAGCGATCTGCTTTTCCAACAAATCCCTCTGGACACCCCCCTTTCCCGCGTCTAAAACGCCGCTACCCGATGCGGGCGCACAGCGCCAACATCCCGGTGCCCGGGTAGCTCAGGGGTAGAGCAGTGGATTGAAAATCCTCGTGTCGGTGGTTCGATTCCGCCCCTGGGCACCATTTCATACAGATAAGCCTCTGTTTCCCTTCAGTTTTCACGCTTGGACGCTGGAGGCGTAGACAATTCTGGAGACCAAATCTGCCCCTTACACATTTGTAAAACTGGGCATCTACCTCTCACGACGGGTCCCAAGCGACCTTTCCCATCACTATAACGCAAGCAGGATCATGTATTCGCTTGTCACGAGGTCGACTGTAGTGGCCACTTCGAGAGCGCAGCGGGCGGCACAGCAGCTCAGATATCCTGGTATTCTGCTCAGCAAAACGTGGCTAGAACCGCAGTTCAATCGTTTCGAGAGCGGATCGAAGCGTTCAGCAATGCGCACTCATTCCCCGCAATTGTGACCGGCGCTGACATACATTGGCTATTAGTGAGCGTATTACCGCTGCGGCAAGGCCGCAGCTTGGGGCCGCGGCCGCAGATACCAGTACCAGACACGGTAGGCCTCAAGTGCGATCAGGGGGCCAAAGTGGACAAGGGCCGCTGCGGCGCCGTCCCAATCGTTCAATGCGGCCCAGTGCACTAGTGTCAAAACCGCTGCGGCATAGGTCCACCGTTGCAACCACTTCCACCATGTGCCCATTTTGCGCACGAAGTAATCCATTGATGTCAGTGCCAGCGGTACGAAGATGATAAACGCGATCCAGCCAGTCCAGATGTAGAGGCGCGGCAATTCATCAACAACTGTTGTCAGTGAGGCCTTATCCAGCAGGTAGAAAATCGTGTGCAGCAGCGCATAGCCAAATGAGGCGACCCCCAGATAACGGCGGTTGCGTTTCAACCATTGCGGTCCGCGCCAACCCTTTAACAGCATTGCAAGAGGCGTCGCCATCATCAGCACAATCAACAACCGTGCGGAGGTTTCACCGGACGGGTGTACAAGCTGGTGGAAAATCCGCGGATCATCGGATGTCAGTGCGGTGAAAGTCATCATGACCCCGAGTGAGGCAAGCACTGCCCATGTGAGATAGGGCGAGGTCGCGGCGAAAAAACGTTGCATATTCTGTCCAATCAAATGTGCTTATTAGAATGATACGCCCGAGCCATGGGCTCCCGTCGCAACTCGGGCGATATCCTCACTTCTTGAGGGCCGGGACCATGCGTGCCAGCGTGCCGTCCTTACGCACGAACTGGTTGAAAATGGCCGCAGCAGCGTGGGCGGTGATCAGGGCAAACAGCACAAGGTTTAAAAGCCAATGGACGTAGCCCAGATCTGCGACACCGTTCCAAGTCACGCCGCCGGTGATCACCATGGCAATCAGCGTGCCATAAAGCGACCAGTGGACAAAAGTGGCTATCTTGGCTTGCATCGAAGATGTCCCGGGAGCATGGCCCGGCGCACCAAAGCGGTAGCGCAGATAAAGCCGTGCGAGCACCGCTAGCAGGATTGCCGATCCAAAGCCGACGTGGACCAACGCCATGGTCATATCGCCGTCAACGGGTGTCGCTCCTGTCTGCATCGCTTCGATGGTGCGTTTCATCGGCTCGTTGAAAAGCCATTGCACCCAGATGGCACCGAAAACGACCCAGTGCAAAATGATCTGCGCAGGGCGGTAGGATGACGGGGCATTTGTCATGGGGCTCTCCTATTTAGCAGTGCGAAGCGTAACTGCGACGCCTGCAGGATCAGTTCCGCGCAAGGCATCGCCGTCTTGCTGCAGATGTGGTGAAGCGATTATCTCGCCATGTGTGAACAATTCGTAATGTACCAAGCCAGCCATATTTTGCGGCATAGGAGGATTGTTCGCGCCGGCCCAGATATTCATGGCCAAACGGTGCGTGTTGGGTGCACCCGCGCCCATATCGGCAAAGCCCCAAGCATCCAGCGTCAGGTGACGCTCAAATCCAAGGGTTTCGAACCAGTCCAGGGCAGGCTCAAGTGCTGGCACTTTGAAATGCAGATGCGCGAGGTAACTGTCGTCTGCCATCGGTGCCATCGGGTCTGCGCCTGCGGCATAAGCCAATTCGGCCCCCACATCCAGCGGTCCGCGTCCAGAATGGGCGTTGCCGTCAACATCGAACAAAGTCAGGGCCTTAGACATATCCCCAAAATGACTAAACCGTTCAGGTGTCTCATAGGTGATCTCAATCTCAAGACCATCAGGATCATGGAAGTATAGCGATTTCGCCATCAAGTGATCTGTTGGCCCGACCTGAACGTTCAGGTGGATCAGACGGGCAAGCATGCGGGAAAATTCCACCTGACTGCACACGCCGATTGCGACGTGATACATGCCGGTAAAGGGGGCTTTAACAGGGGTTTTCGCACCAGGATGAAGGACGATCAGCGTGCGATCCCTGATGCCAAGTGCGATGCCGGGCTCTGAGTGATCACGTTTGATCAAGCCCAAGGCCGAGCTCCAGAACGCAACTGCGCGATCAAGGTCGGTCACCTGAAGTTCGACCACTCCCCAAGACAGGCGGTCGGCTTGCGGGGAAAGGTTTGTGTTGGCGACAAGCACAGAATTGAGCATGGGAAGGCAACCTATTGCAAAAGAAAGGGCGCCCCGGCGGGAGAAACCGGAGCGCGTTGGAGTGTATTAAGCGCGTGGTGCGATCGGCGCCTTGTTCGTGCGGCCCCAAACTACAAAAGCGGCCAGTGCAAACAGGATCACGTTGACTGGCACCACTTCGAATTCGCCGCGTGTGATGTGCAGGCCAGCGGCCAGAACCATGATCACGGCAAGTCCGGCTGCAGCCCATTTCGTCAGGTGCGGCATGATGCGTGTGGCGGCAGGCAGGATTAGACCCAGCCCGCCTGCGACTTCTGCAAGGCCAATGAATTTGATCAGCAGGAAGGGTGCGTTTTCGGCCCAGCCCATGCCCATCGCCACCAATTCGGCTGATCCGGACATCAGCTTCGTCGCACCTGCCATCAGGAACATCGCAGCCAATAAGGCTTGGGCGACCCACAGGCCAATATTCCAGCTCTTGCTGGTCTGTACGGGGTTTGTGTCAATCGTTGTCATATCATTCTCTTTCCAAAAAAATCGCTTACGCAGCGTGTTGTGATGAGAACGAGAATAAACCTTTCCATTAAAGACATCATTGGGCTATTTGTTGATTTACTATTTACTATGGGTTGATGATGGACACACTTCTGAGCCTGCGTGTTTTTGCCGAAGTCGCAGAACAAAAGAACTTTTCTGCTGTAGCGGAGCGGCTTGGCCTTTCGCCCGCGATGACCAGCAAACATGTAAAGCATGTCGAGGCGCGCGTGGGCGCAAGATTACTCAACCGCAACAGCCGCAACGTCAGCCTGACCGAGGCAGGTGCGCAGTATTTGCAAACGGTCCGCCCCTTGCTTGACGGGCTGACCGAAGCCGAAGCGCAATTGACCACAGACAGCCTGTCGCCGCGCGGCATGCTGAGACTGTCGATGCCCGTCTGGATGTCCAATCCATCCTTTGCGAAAATTCTGACAGCCTATCATCAGCAAAATCCACATGTGACGTTTGATATCGACCTGAGTGGCCGCAAGATCAATATGGTTGAGGAAGGTATCGATCTGGCGCTGCGCGTTGCGTTCAAACTGGACGATGGGTTGATCGCGCGAAAACTGGCAGAGGTCACGTTTCAGATGGTGGCAGCCCCTAAGTTCCTAGACAGCTTTGGCCGCCCCAAAACCCCAGACGACCTGAACAACGCCCCGATGCTTGCGTATTCTCAAGTTGCAGCGGACGGACGCATCAAATTTGGTGGAGAAGAGGGGATGGATGTTAAACTTCGGCCAATTTTGGTAAGCGCCAACGAAAGCATGCTTCATCAAGCAGCTGTTGCTGGCATGGGCTTTGCCATGCTTCCGAACTGGGCAGCCCAGAACGATGTAAAGGAAGGCCGTCTTGAAGTAGTGTTGCCCATAGTTGCATGGCCGAAATTGCATATTCAGGCAATTTATGCGGATCGTAGCTATCTACCTGCCAAGGTAAGAAGCTTTCTGGACTTTTTGGCTGGTCCAGACGGTTTCTCTAGCGTTTTGAAATAAAGTACGGGGTTTTGCAAACCCTACCTACCTGACCGACAAGCAAACGATGGCGCAGGTCGTGACCGAAGTGCCATTGTTTTACATTTGGGCGGGTTGGATTGCGCTGATCATTTTCGTGCCGTTTGCAATAATATCAATGGACTATTTTGTACGCAAGATGGGGACATGGCGGAATTGGCTGCAGCGTTGGACCTAAGCCGCCGCAGTGTTGACCTTGTTGCATTGGGCCGCCCTGAATGATTGGCAATCACCTCGGCCCGCGATGATTCAATTCGCTTCATTGGCGGCCTTGGAAGCCTATCGGGTGTGGTATTGGTATCGTCGCCCCCCAAAACCACGTGGTGAGACAGCCACGGCTTAACTGAAAAAGCCACGCGACATTTACCTCAAACGACGGAGACTGCCGCGCACAGGCCAGCGCCATCATTCACTGTCAGGAAAGTCAGCGTCAATCATCTGCTCGATGATACACTCTAAGAGAACCTATAACTCTTTGCGTATCGTAACAGTATGCCCCGCTAGAGACGGGCATGCATGGGAGAACACAGATGAAGTTGCAATCAACACTTTCACTTATCGCCTTTGTCGGGATGCCGGGCGTGAGTCTGGCCGAAGAGCACACACATCAGGACGGCGGTCTTCAGATCACCATCAGCGGCGGGATCGTCAGCGCCCCTTCCTATGTTGGCGATGACGACTATCAGACGAGTATCTTGCCTAATATCACTTTGCGCTACGGTGACCGGCTTGAGGCATCATTGCGCGGCGTTGAATACACCGCGATCGTTGGCGATGGCTGGAAAGCGGGCGGCATATTGGGGTACGATTCCGGACGCGAAGAGGCCCCAGACGCGAGCGATTTCATGATTTCCGGTGAGGCCTCAACAGACCTGATTGGTTTAGGAGATGTTGACGGCACAATCGAAGTCGGCGGCTTTATCGAATATGGCGCTGGTCCGATTGCTGCCAAATTCGAGCTGCGCCAAGGTGTCGACGGCGGCCATGATGGTTTGCACGGTGAAGCGAGTGTGAATTACCGCGGCAAGTTTGACGCGATGGCCATGCCTGTGTTTTTCGGGGTTGGGCCAAAGATTACCTTTGGCGACGACGCTTATACCAGCGCCTACTTTGATGTCTCTGCCGCGCAGTCTGCCGCATCAGGCATCAGTGAATACGACGCAGGCGGCGGCATAAATTCCTACGGTTTAAGCGCAAATGTGATGATGCCATTGACCGCGCAAACATCGCTTATTGGCTTTGTGGATTACGAACAACTGACAGGCGATGTCGGCGATTCAACAATCGTGCAGGAACGTGGGTCGCAAGATCAGGTCAGAGCAGGCGTCTTCGTGAACTATACATTCTAAACCGATAATGCGTGCCGCGATCTGTGGTTCAGGTCGCCGTTTGTGTCGCGGCACGTATGCTTTCAATCTAGGAGTTTCCAATGTTATTCATTTTGCGACATCCAAACGTGCTACTCTGTGGGGTCGCGCTTGCGGCCTTGATCTTCAACAGCATGGTCTACTTTTTGGTCCGCGAGCAAATGGATCCGGTTGCTGCGCTGACATTGACGGACGAATATCGGCATTTCATCGAGATCCGGCCAGTCTGGGAACTGATCGCCGCTAATTTGACTTATGTCACCGGCATCTTGGCGGTGCCGTTCCTATTGCTGCGCCGCAAACCAGCTGTTTGGCTCTTCGCGATTTCAGCTGTCGCCGCAGGGATAACCTTGGCACCGACATTCATCTTGGGGCCTTTCGCCATCGGAGTGATCATGCTGATCGCAACCTTGGCTGCTGCCCTGTTTACGTGGTTTTCTATCAAGACGTTGGCATGATGAACTCACCAGCATTCTGCCAAACGTCGAATGGCCAAAACTGCAATTGCAGGCAATCTATGCAGACCGCAGCTATCTGCCCGCCTAAACGCGTAGCTTTCTGGATTTCTTCGCTGGGCCAGACGGTCTGACTTCTGCCCTACGGGACGTTTCTTCACCCTAAGGGGCGATCGGATGGGCTGATCCCGTCTTGCTTGAATAACGGATCATGCGCGCCTTGTTGACGTCAGATGCCACTGAGCTCCGCCGTCCTGTGCAAAACGACTTGGCGCTGCCACGGCTTGTCAGTTGACTTCGACAATCTTGCCCGGGTTCATTATGTTTTCAGGATCAATCGCGCGTTTGAGCGTAGCCATCAGCGCGTAAGCATCGCCATGTTCTTCTAACATGTATATCTTTTTGCCAGTGCCAACACCATGTTCCCCGGTGACCGTTCCGCCGAAAGAAAGGGCAACGCGGTTCACATCAGATGCAAGCGACTTGGCGCGCACCAATTCACTTGGATCGTTCGGATCGAACAAGATCAGCAAGTGAAAATTGCCGTCACCGACATGCCCAACGATGGGCGCAATCAGCCCCGCCTGATCAATCAACTCCTTGGTGCGCGCAATACAGTCAGCCAATGCCGAAATCGGGACACAACAGTCTGTCACGACACTGTCGCACCCTTTGCGTAATGATTTTCCAGCGTAATAGGCGTTGTGCCGCGCAGTCCACAGACGATTGCGGTCTTCAACTTTGGTCGCCCATTCAAATCCCGAAACACCGAATTCCTCTCCGATGCTTTCAAACAGCTCAACCTGTTCCTTTACGCTGGCGTTTGATCCGTGGAATTCGAGAAACAGGTGCGGTTTTTCGGGCAGATTCAGGTCGGGATTGAAAATGTTCATACCCTTCATTTGCATTTCGTCCAATAGTTCGACCCGTGCCAACGGCAGGCCCATTTGAATGGCCATGATTACACTATTCACGGCGTCATCGACCGTTTCATAGGCACAAGTCGCGGCCAGAATTGCGTCAGGCTGACCAAACAGGCGCACGGTAATTTCGGTGATAATCCCAAGTGTCCCTTCGGACCCGACGAAGAGATGGGTCAGATCATATCCTGATGACGATTTCCGAGCGCGCGAGCCGGTGTTGATAATCGTACCGTCGGGCAAGACAACTTCCAGCGCCAAAACGTTCTCGCGCATGGTCCCATAGCGAACAGTATTGGTGCCCGAAGCGCGCGTGGCCGTCATGCCACCGATCGTAGCGTCGGCACCCGGATCAACCGTGAACATCAATCCAGTGGCGCGAAGCTCATCGTTCAGCTGCATGCGCGAAACCCCGGGCTGAACAACGGCATCCAAATCGCTTTCGTGAATTTGGATGACTTTGTTCATCCGGCTAGTATCCACGCTGATCCCGCCATGGATTGGGATAATGTGACCTTCTAATGAAGTGCCAATGCCAAAGGGAACGACGGGGACTTGGTTTTGCGAGCAGATTTTCATGATCTGAGAAACTTCTTGCGTGCTTTCTGGAAAGGCGACCGCATCTGGTAATGCCGGTTCGGAATAGGCTTCGTCACGACCATGGATTTCCCGAATACTCTCACCCGTCGAAAGGCGATCGCCCAACAGGTCTTTCAACGCTGAAATGGCCAGAGCGGCATTGCCCTCATTCATCTCAAATTCCTTCTCTGTCCTACTAATCATTCTCATCATTCAAAGCGGGTATCAGCCCCTTTCGAGACACTGACGTTTGACCCGTGATTTCCACCTGCATCACTTGAAGGTCCCGTCGTATTCTTCGCGCAGTGCTTTCTTCTGAACTTTACCCATCGCGTTTCTGGGCAGGGATTTGACAAATTCGATACGTTTGGGCTGTTTGAAACGCGCCAGATCATCCTTGATACCGGTCATGATGTCCGCGGCTGAGGTTTTGGCGCCATTTTGGACCACAACGACGGCCACGACGGCTTCGCCAAAATCCGGGTGCGGGACGCCGATGACGGCACTTTCGTTGATGCCCTCAAGCGCGTCGATCAGAAGCTCTATCTCTTTGGGATAGATGTTGTAGCCGCCCGAGATGATCAGGTCTTTTTGGCGCCCGACGATATGAACATATCCGTCGTCATCCATGCGCCCGAGGTCACCCGTTATGAAAAACCCGTTGTCACGCAATTCCTCGGCGGTTTTTTCGGGCATCTTCCAATAGCCCGCAAATACGTTTGGGCCTCGCACCTCAAGCACGCCGGTTTCACCTTGGGGCAAAGGTGCACCAGTTGCTGGGTTTGTGACCAGCATCTCGATCCCTGGCAATGGAAAGCCCACCGTGCCTGCGCGTCTATCGCCGTCATAGGGGTTAGAGGTGTTCATATTGGTTTCGGTCATGCCATAGCGTTCCAGGATCGCGTGCCCGGTCACGTCGCGCCAGTGTTCATGTGTTTCGGTCAGCAATGGAGCCGAACCGGATACAAAAAGGCGCATGTTGGCAGAAGCGTCGGTCAGCCCCTCCGAGTTAAGCAGGCGGACATAGAACGTCGGCACGCCCATAAGCACCGTGGCCTGCGGCATGTAGTCAAGGATGTCATCGGCGTCGAAATTGGGCATGAAGATACAAGATGAGCCAGCCATTAGCGTGATATTCGTCGCCACAAACAGCCCATGCGTGTGAAAGATCGGCAAAGCGTGGATCAAGACGTCATCAGCGCTGAAGTGCCAAGCGTCCTTCAGGGTTTCAGCGTTTGACGCCAGTGCTTGATGCGTCAGCATGGCCCCTTTGGATCGCCCAGTTGTTCCTGACGTGTATAGGATCGCAGCAAGATCGTCTGGTCCGCGCGTGACGGCATTGAAGCCAGGTGCTGCCGCATCGCGCAGATCGGCCAGTGATCCACTTTCATCAGCACCGATGGTCAGCACTTTTGCTACACCAGCCTTTTTGGCTACGGGCGAAAACTCTTCTTCACGTGCCAGATCACAGACAAACACCCGTGGTTCGGCATCCGTCAGGAAATAGGTGATTTCGTTAGGTGTGTAGGCCGTGTTGAGGGGCAGAAACACGCCACCAGCCAAAACCGTCGCGACATATAGTTCCAGCATTGCGATGGTTTTCGGGGCTTGCACAGCGACCCTGTCACCTGGTTTGACGCCGCTGGCGACCAGAGCCTGTGCCATCCGTTCGGCGTTGGCAAAGAAGGCTTGATATGTGACGTCTTCACCGGTTTGATGATTGCGCAGGAACAGGCTGCTTCCTGCGTCCTTTCGTGCGGCGCTCAATCTCTCTGCGAGATAGTTTCCTTGATACATGCTACGTCCTCTACACTTTCCCCAATGCCGCCACGCTGGGCGATACAGACACCTCGTAATTGCTTGAATAGGCTTTGTGGTTTTGTTCAATCTTGTCGCCGTCATAGAGGTAATTGACCATCACCCCCCATGAGTTGCTCATACCGCGCAGGCTTAGATCGGCGCTTGGGTGCACGCCCAACAGGGTCGCTCCGTTGCCCAGATGGAAATGCGCCACCGGATCCGCCACCGTTCCGGGTGCCCTTTTGACCTGCGTCAGAAAGCGGGCGGTCAGCTTGGTCGCAAGGGCATCGTCGGGGCGCTCGGTTTCACCAAGAGAGTTAAGTGCTGCCTTGTCTGCGTCGCTAAACAAAGTATCGCCGCTCTCCAAAGACTGCGCGACCCACTTTCTAAGACCCGGCACCGGTGAGAGCGTCACGAACGTCTTTAGGGTCGGACGCAGTTTTTGCAGTTCCGCGACAACCTGCTTGATCAGGAAATTCCCGAATGAAACCCCACGCAGACCCGCGTGGCAATTGGAGATCGAATAGAAGGTTGCGACGGTTGCGGTTTCGGGATCCGTCTGCTCACGATCGGCCGCAAGGATCGGTCCGATTGCATGGGGTATCTCGCTGAGCAAGGCGACCTCGACAAAAATCAGAGGATCATCCGGCATGGCCGGATGAAAGAAGGCAAAGAGCATACGGTCGGGGTCACCGACACGTTGGCGCAAATCATCCCAGTCGGCGATCTCGTGGACTGCCTCATAAGTGATGATCTTTTCCAGAATCTGTGCTGGCGTTGACCAATCGATCTGGCGCATCTCCAAAAACCCACGATTGAACCAGGATGCAAAGAGATGCTGAAAGTCAGAGTCTAGCCCGCTCAAACGCGTGTTTTGTTTCGCGTGGTTCAGCAGATCAGCGCGCATCGCGACCAGTTCTGCCGTCGCACCGGGGACTCGGTTGATCGTGCGTATCAGCTCTTGCGTCCGTGGCTCGGCCGCAAAGTGCAGCGCGCGTGCAGCATCTATGTTTCCAGGTTTCCATAAACTTATGGCGGCACCCAACGCATCTTCGTCCGGCCCAAATTCCTGGCTGACGGCGAAAAAGAAGGCTGCGCGCTCATCGCTCTTCGAGGCTGCGTACAGATCAAGAATCTGACGGGATATCATCAGCCCCGCTGCCTCGCTACGGTCATGGATCAGCGAATGACACAACGATATCAGCCTGTCAGAAACATCCGCTGGCGCTTCTGTTCGGCTGCGCCCCGCCCCTGCCACTCTGGCAAGAATCTCACTCAGAAAACTCTGCTGCGCCATCGAGATTAAACCTCCAAATGATGCACGGTTGGATCAATAGATTTGATGGAAATCGGCAATCGCTTTGAAAGCTTCTGCCAAAAAGCGGATAATTTAATCAAGATCAGCAGCCGCATCTTCTGGTGCATCGTCTCCGGCCCACCGGGCAACAAGGTGGATAAGAATGATGATCATGGAGAGGGGGACCGCGACAGAAATCCATGCCATAGGGATGCCAAGGGTATCGGCGGTCAGACCAGACTGGCGTGCGAGATACCCCTTTGCGAAACCACCCCTCAGACCGATGAAGCAAAAGTAGATGACCGGCAAAATAAAGGTCAGCACCGCAGCACTTTGGACCGCTTTTGCAAAGAACGCCAAGACATGAGGTGGATCAGGGAACACACTTTGCATCAACACCGCATCCGACTGCGTTTTGAATGACAGTGTCGCGCCCAGCAGTCCGGTCCACACCATCGCGTAGCGCGCGACATCTTCGGTCCAGACAGGAGGCGCAGAGAAGACATAACGCGCGATGATTTGCAAAACGACAGTCAGAAACATCACACAGACAGCAAAGACTGCAACGCGGCGCATGACAAGATGCAAGCGGTCACTGGTCGTGGTGATCATATTGCGCATCTTCAGTTCCCCATGTTTGGTAAGGCGGGCCACATTGTGCAGCCCGCCCTTTCGTTTAGCGGTTCTCGTCAGACAGCGTTTTCCACAATTCGGTATCTTCTGCGGGCATCAGATCTGAATCGTAGACAGGCAATGACGCCTCGCGGAAAACTGCCCGTTCTTCCGGGGTCAAACGCTGGACGGTAACGCCCGCGTCTTCAAGTGCTTTCAGACCAGATTCTGCGGCCTCTGCCAGCCATGCGCGGTTGGCAGCATCTGCCGTTACAACTGCCGCATCGACTGTCGCACGCTCTTCGTCAGACAGGCCATCGTACCACATCTTGGAGAACAGGATCGCCCGCATCGGGATGATCACACCAGCGTCGGAGAAGTTTTTGACGAAATCGGTCTGACCGAACATCACAGGAACAAAGGGTGAGTTGAGATAGCCGTCAATCACCCCTGTTTGCAGGCCCGCAGGCACCTCGCCCCACGGCACAATCGTACCGGTCGAGCCCCAAGCCTGATACATCGCGATTTGCGCGTCATCGAGCGCACGCATCCGCAAGTCAGCCATGTCGGCTGGCGCGCGTACGGCGGCCGTGGTTGTAATGATGCCAGACGATGGACCAATCGGAACAAAGGCTACGACGATGATGTCCTGATCAGCCAGCTTTTCATTCAACCGGTCGAAAATGTTTCCTGCCGCAAGGGCGCGATCCATATGCGCGGCGTCATCGAAAATATACGGCAGTCGCACGCCGTACACAAAGGGATCAACTTGCGCGATGGAGCGCACATCAGACAAGGACACTTCGAGAAGGCCCGTTGACAATTGATCGAATTTTTCGGCTTCATTGCCAACGGAATCGCGTGGCATTTCGCGCACGTCCATGCCTGCTTCTTGCAGGGCCATACCAAATGCATTGGCCCAGTTGTATGATCCGGATTGAACAAGATCGGGGTTACCATCCAGCGCAATTTTGACCTCTGCTGACGCAGATGTGGCCATTGCGAGTAGAGCCGCAAGTGTAAGTGATTTAAGTTTCATTGATCGTCCTCCCTAAAGTTTGGTTAGTTCACAGAAAATCCGAACAGGCGTGGTAAGGTCAGGCTGATTGCCGGCCAATAGACGAGTGCCATCAACAACAGCACCTGAACGAAAATAAAGGGCAGCACAGCATATGCGAGGCGCCAGTAGTTAAGATTGGTCAGCGCGGATACGACCACGAGGCATTTGCCCAATGGTGGCGTAATCAGGCCAACGCACAGATTGAAACACAGCACGATACCAAGATGGATCGGGCTGATGCCTTGCTCCAATGCTTGTGGGGCGAACAGGGGTATCAGCAGGGTCAGGGCCACGGGCGTATCCATGAACATGCCTGCGATCAAAAAGATCAAAACAAGGAAAAACAGATATTTTGTGCCTGTCAGCCCAAAAGAGTCGACCCATCCTGCTAGGGCTTGAGACCAGCCCAGCTGCCCCGCCAGATAGCCCAGCACCGAAATCGCTGCGAGAATGATAAAGATCGTTCCTGTCATTTTTGCCGTGGCCTCAACCGCGTCAAAGAACATGCGCCATGTCAGTCCCACGTAGAATTGCCCCGCCAACAACGCAAAGAACACTGCGATTGCTGAACCTTCGGTCGGTGTGGCCAAGCCGAATACCAGAGAGCCAAGGATCACAATGGGCAGGCAAAGAGCCGGCGCGGCATTTAACAGGCTTGGCAAGAAGCGCGGCAGATCGTCTGACGCCCCGCCCGGATGCCTTTTGATCTTCGCGATGATCGCATTTAAGGCCATCAACGCCACAGCGAGCAGAATACCGGGAACAACGCCCGCAATGAACAGGGCCGCGACAGAGGCTCCGGTAAGGCCGCCATAGATGATCATGATGATAGATGGCGGTATAATGGGCCCAATCATGGAAGAGGCCGCCGTAATGGCCCCGGCGTAATAGGGATCATAGCCGCGTGCTTTCATCTCGGGCACGAATGTACGTGACAAGGCAGCGCTGTCGGCAATCGCTGAGCCTGAAATGCCTGCAAAGAAGACGCTTGTGAGAATGTTCACATGCCCCAAACCACCGCGAAACCGACCAACAATAGACAGGGCGAAATCGATCAGGCTGCGCGTGACGCCTGCACGGCTCATTATCTCGGCGGTGAGGATGAACAGCGGCATCGCCATGAAAGCAAAAACATCAAGTTGTGCAAAAATGCGTTGCGGCATGACCGATAGAAACTGCGCTTTGTCGACAGCGACAAATGTCACAACAGACACAGCGCCCATCAAATAGGCAAAGGCTGTGCCGCTGACCAGCAGCAAAACAAAGATGATGGGGATCAGCCACATATTACACCGCCGTCCGCAGATCGGCGTTTTGGCCTGCAAGGCCAGCGCCTAGATCCACTGGATGCGTCACGATAGACCGCAGATCGACATCCGAGTGAGGGAGCCTTTCCAAATTTGCCAAAGGTCGCTCCGTGTGTTCCAAGTTCTCAAAAAGGACTTCCATTGCTTTTGCAGCACTCAGCAGCCCTTCATCGCCGCGAAGCGGGCCTACCACCTGAAGGCCGAAGGGCATGCCTGCCGCATCACGGCCACATGGCAGGGTGATTGAAGGACCGCCCGTCAATGAACCGCGGTAGCAGAGCGCAAGCCAGCGGTAATAAATGTCCATCTTCTGCCCGTCGATGGTTTCGGCGTAGGGTTCTGTCCAGGCAAACGGCGAAACCGGCGATGTTGGCAAAACGATCACATCAAACTCTGCCATCAGCGCGTTGAATTTGCGCAAGATCCGGGTTTGCTCTGCATGAGCCCAACCGCGATCGGCCAGTGACATGGTCTGCCCCAGGGCAACATTTTCTTTGATATGCGCGCCAAAGCTGTCGGGGTCCTGTGCCACGGCCTCGCCAAAGGCCACGCCAAAACTCTCGGCCCGTAGAATATCGAAACAGCGGTCCATATCACCAAGGTCGAGATCTGCCGCGCGGCATGCCTTGACCTGCGGCCGAAGCACCTCAAGACGCGCGCGGAACGTCTCTCGGATGCTTTGCTCGACCGGTGCGCCGCCAAAGTCTTCGCTGAAACCAACGCGCAGGTCTCTCAGGTCCGTAGGTGGCAGCTTTGCGAAACGGCCCGTGACAGAGGGTGCGGTCAGCGGATCATCCGCGTCACAACTCTGGCACACATCTAGCATCAGCGTAATATCATCTACCGTACGCGCCATTGGGCCAAGTACCGAAATGCCTGACCATCCCAAAGGACGTGTGGGATGGGCGATCACATCAACAGAGGGTCTGTAGCCCACGACACCACAAAGCGCGGCGGGCATGCGAAGCGATCCACCAGTATCCGAACCAGTGCACAGCGGCAAAAAGTTGGCCGCAAGTGCCGCGGCAGACCCACCAGACGAGCCCCCCGCAATGAGATTGGCATCGAAGGGATTACCCGTCGCACCCCAGATCCGATTGCGACTGTTTCCTCCAGCCCCCAACTCGGGGACATTTGTCTTTGCCAGAATGATAGCACCCGCCGCCCGCAAGCGCGCAACCAACGGCAAGTCGCTTTCGGGGATGTGACCCCGCGCCCGAATACTGCCATGGGTGGTCAACAAGCCTTTGGTATTCTGCAAATCCTTCACGCCAATTGGCAATCCATCGAGCGGCCCCAGCGGGGATCCGTCCTGCCAACGTTTTGTTGCCGCCGCGGCGCAAGCGATGGCACCCTCGATATCCATTGCGGCAATGGCGTTAATCTTGGGATTGAAGCGGGTGATTTGCGCGAGACAGGCTGCCAGGTACGCACTCGGCGTCAACGTCCGAGCCTTGAAGGCCGCAAGAACTTCACAGGCCGATCGCGCGAGCAACGCGTCGCTGCTCAAAGGTTTACACCAAAAATCGCAATTGTTCGAATTAACACCCTAGCCCTCCCAAACCGTGTGTTTGGTTAAGTTAAAGGGTGATCTTCGGAGAGAATAGTGAAAACTTTGCCGGAAACATTAACCAAATGGAATGGTTCTTAAGTCTTCCGTGGTTTGCCGCAGGCATTTAAGGAACAACGCCAGCGTCGCATTCTGTGAAACCTGGTCTTCGCGCCAAAAACAGCGCGCCTCTGACAGCAAGTCACGTGTATCAAGGGGCAGGATCACAGTTTCACCCCGCACGGCCTGAGCCTGCGCAAGCCGCTGAGGGAGCAATCCCAGCGCAGGCATGGCCCGCAATAATTCAAGGTTCAGGGCAATCGACAAAGATGCGACGGTATTATTGGGAGGCGGCAACCCATTTGCGGCAAAAAGGGCATCCACCGCCTGACGTGCGACCGAATTCGGTTGCGGCAATATCCAAGGATAGCTCGCGACATCCGCCCATGACAAATCCCCCCCTTGCGAAAGCGGATGATCGCGCCCGGCGACAACAACAATCGGCTCCGAGAATAATGCCATTTGGTCAATGCCAGCCAATTCCTGAGGCTGCCAAATTCTCGCTATGATCAGATCCAACGCGCCGGCCTCAAGCTGGGGCAATAGTTCAACAAAATGCCCCTCGGAGACGGATACGTTTGCCTGCGGCGTGCTGCGCTTGAACAGCTCAATGGTGCCGGGCAACAAGGTAGGGGCGACCGAACTAACCACGCCGACAGAGACAGAACCAGATACCCCACTTGTCATAGCCTCAATGTCAAAGGCAGCGCGATCAAGTTGTCCAAGTGCCAGTCGCGCATGATCTGCAAGACGGACGCCAATAGGTGTAAGGTAAAGCCTGTTGCGGTCGCGTGTGACAACAGGCACGCCCACTATCTTTTCCAACTCGGCAATCTGTTTTGACACAGCTGGCTGCGTCACGCCAAGCGCCTCAGAGACACGCGCGACCAACTTCATATCTGAGAGTGCTACGAGCGCACGTAAGTGCCGTAGTGTGATACCCTGTTGAAAGCTCTTGCCAAGAATGTGTTCCACCTCCACGCACAGCCAAACCTTCGGCACGATCGTTCTTCTGAGATTGCCACAAGTTTGGTTCGCACGGCTCTACACGCAGCCACGCCTTTTGAAAATAGGTTCATAGACAAACACGATTGGCGAATTCTTGCATGATAGTAGTTTCACGGCACGTAGAATGCATTACCTCTGGCGCATGGCCTCTCGTTCGCAATTTTTCCAGGATCTGTTAGTCGGTGCAATGGGTCAACATTTCCGCTCAAAAAGTCCGCGTTGTGTAAATTCGGGCAGCTCGTGATGTTGCTTGCGCAGCGAATGTCTCTTTCGACGGGCCGCACTGCAGCATATCAGGGCCCAAGTGGGCGGCGGCTCTGGGCCGCTAGCCAACGACTCGCAGTTTTTTTGTCACTGGTTGTGCGCTTTGGGTAATCGCCCCCGCCATTAGTCCAGACACCCTATCCGCTGCCGCTCTCGCAGGCGCATCGGCGAGGTGGGCATAGCGCATCGTTGTTTGGAAGTTAGAGTGTCCCAAGATTTTTCCGACCATCAACAGATCAATTCCGTTCATGACTGCGATTGAAGCGAACGTGCGCTTAAGGTCGTGAATGCGCAGTTCGGGCATGTCTGCGGCTTCTCTAAGGCGTCCATGGCGATGCCCTAGAGGAGATGGAGGTTGCGCATGGCGTCTCGGCGTTGCTTTCGCCGGTGTTCAATGGGGTCTTTGCCTTTGGCGACCAAAGTCCGATAGCCATAGGCGAGGTCCCAAGCGTCCTTCACGGAGAGGACCTTCAAGCCTCCGAGACCCATCTCCCGCCGCCGCCCTCGCGCTTCATCATGTACAGGCCATCGCCATCCACCTGCTTGCCGGGTGGCGCGGATTTGATGATGAGGGCTGTCAGGTTGCCCAAGAAGATAACCCCTCAATACATATGGGATTTGTTGCGACGGCGTAAGTTTCCCTAAATGCATCGGATCAGCAAAATACATGTTTTCCGAACGGATATAGCATTACATGGGGCCTGCTGAGACGGGTATGCTATGTCGCCCCTGGGCACCATTTTAGAAAATCCACAAAGCCATTGCGATTGTCTGGCAGTCTATGCCAATCACAGCAGGGGTATTTTGTCCTGCGCATCACATGACACAGGCCTGCACCTCTTCCCCGCGTGCCGCCTTTAAATCAATCCTCAATTGCGGGGTTTTTAAGGAAAATCTGCGGCTGACCGCAAAAGAAAGTGCCACCTTTGAGCGGCGCATGGTCTCTAGACGACCTTCACAGTCAAATCCTGCAACCCGTCGATGCGCACCACCATTGTATCACCTTTTTCAACCGGACCGACGCCGGCGGGCGTGCCTGACATGATCACGTCACCTGCCGCGAGCGCAAAGTAGTCTGACAGATAGGAAATCATTTCTGGGACTTTCCAGATCATCTGGTTCAGATCACCGGTCTGGCGGACCTCACCATTGACGGTCAATGCGATTGACCCGTGGTCAAGGTGGCCCACATCCGCGACCGGTTGTAATGGACCAACAGGCGCAGAGCGTTCAAAGGCTTTGCCGATCTCCCAAGGGCGACCCATTTCTTTTGCAATGCCCTGCAGATCACGCCGCGTCATATCAAGCGCGGGCGCATAGCCCCAGACATGCCCAAGCGCGTCTTCAACCGCGATATTGGTGCCACCTGATTTGAGCGCGACCAGCAGTTCGACCTCATGGTGCACGTCGTTCGTCTGGCTTGGGTAAGGAAACGTCCCGCTCGGATCCAGATTGTCGGGGTTTTTCTGGAAAAAGAAGGGCGGATCGCGGTCAGGATCATGGCCCATCTCAACGGCATGGGCTGCGTAGTTGCGTCCGATGCAATAGACGCGACGGACAGGAAAGGCCCCTCCCCCCGCGACAGGAATGGTGACAACAGGCGGGCTTGGGATAACAAAGTCGGTCACTGATTGCTCCAGTATGATCGCAGGTTTGCCCAGTGATAGACCTGCGCATATTAGAACTCAATCCCGCCCCACTACGCCGTTGGCCGCGACACCTGCCATGTGCCGCGCTTGTGGGAAGAGATGCACGGCAAGCGCGACAGGGCTTTATCCTTGCGCGCAGACCTGCAAGATTGCGTAGGTATAGTTGAGCAAGGGAGGCTTCACGATGAAATGGGCACGTGGCAAAACAGCTGACGGAACGGAGCTGACCGGCGTTATTGCAGATGACATGCTGCATCCGCGTGCAGCACTTGGATCAGATCAGGCCGCAGGCGAAGCGGTCCCGCTGGCCGATGTCAGTCTGCTGGCACCGGTCGTACCCGGCAAATTCATCGGGCTTTGGAACAACTTCAAAGCGGCCGCTGAAAAGGGCGGGATGGAACACCCGGCGCATCCTTTGTATTTCTTCAAGGCGGATACGTCTCTGACCGGTCCAGACGGCACTGTGGTTCTGCCGACATCCGCAGGCCGCGTTCTGTTCGAGGGGGAACTCGGGATCGTGATCGGCAAGACGTGCAAAGACGTCAGCATCGCAGACGCCGAAGACGCGATTTTGGGCTATACCTGCATCAATGACTTTACCTCGCTCGACATTCTGAACGCAGATCCGTCATTTCCGCAGTGGACCCGCGCCAAGAGCTTTGACGGGTTCGGCGTGGTTGGCCCCGTGATCGAGACCGATATCGACTGGCGTGACTTGACGATCAAAGTGCTTGTCGATGGCCGTGAGCGGCAGTCCTATCCGGCCGCAGACATGATCCTGCCGCCTGCGCAGATTGTCAGTGCCCTATCACAAGATATGACGCTCAACCCCGGTGATGTGATTGCCTGCGGCACTTCGATCGGTGCGCGCCCCGTGAAACCCGGCATGGTCGTCGAGGTTGTGATCGAAGGAATCGGCACTGTCGGTGTGACGACCAGCGCCCCGGCGGACTAAGGGCATCCCTGCCCTAGCGCGGATGCCCGAGTGACGTCCGGGGCAGGCCAACCTGCACGCAGTCGCCGCCTTTGCCGTGGACGCCTGCGTTGTGTTCCATGATCACGACGCGCTTTGCGTCAAAGCGGCACATTGGGTGAATACATCCAAGGGCATGATGCGATCAGGTATTGCGCAAATTACTGTCTTTGTTTGAAACGGCGGTTTTACCGGGTCGTTGGACCGCGCTATTTACAAATGCAATATTTTGAATGTATCTTTTTTGCTACAACAACAGGACGCGCCATGAAACTGACCAGTTACACCAACTGATGGAGCGGATCGCCCCACTGGAAACACCCCGAACCGCGGCGGCAGCCCGATGACCGGTACACAGGAATGGGTCGAACGGTTCCCTGGGCTTTCGCGGCTGGAACCCCATATCAAACAACTTTTGCTGTCACGCAGCGCAATCATCACGGTGCCTGGCGGGGTCACGCTCTTTGGGCCCGGAAACTCGCCCGAGAATATGCTGTTCTTGTTGGATGGAACCGTCAGGGTCCAACAGGTATCGGATACCGGGCATGAGATTGTGCTCTATCGCATCCATGCGGGCGAAAGTTGCGTTCTGACAACCGCCTGCCTACTGGCTTATGAAAACTACGCGGCCGAAGGAATATCGGAAACTGCCGTGCAGGCCGCTGCGGTTCCGCGCGAAGTCTTCGATGATCTTGTGGCCCAGTCCAAGTCGTTTCGGGATTTTGTTTTCGCGGCGTTTTCCAAACGCATCACAGACCTGTTTTTGATGATCGACGAAGTTGCCTTTCAGCGGATCGACGTCCGGCTTGCAGATAAATTGCTCAAACTCTGTGACGGGCAGGATGTCGTCGCAACAACACATCAGAAGCTTTCGGTCGAATTGGGGACGGCACGCGAAGTCATCTCGCGACAGCTTCAGGAATTCCAGCGCCGCGGCTGGATCGAGCAGGCGCGCGGCAGCGTGACAATCCTTGATCGTGCGCGCCTCGAACGACTGGCCGACCATTCCGCGTAACTGATCTGCGCGCTTGGTGACAATATCACCGAAGTCTGGGCCGCTAAGGTCTATGAAGAATATATCTTTCATAGGAAACAGCAAAATGACTAAGAATATTGGCACTATTGACCGTATTTTCCGGCTTGTGCTTGGCATCGTCCTGCTTGCCGCACCGTTCGTCAGCGGCATGGCCGTGTTTCAGTCCGGCACTGCAACGATCATTTCCGTTATCGTTGGCCTTATCATGCTTGGCACCGCAACACTGAAGTTCTGCCCGCTTTACCGCATCTTTGGCATTCAGACCTGCAAGATTTGATTGCATCACGTGGGCGGCGGCACAACGCGCGATGAATTTATCAAGTTCCGCACCGCTCGTGATGCGCAGCTGGCCATGCAAAAGCTGATCATCCCGTAGCGGCAAAGGAACATGCGCGCCCGAGAAATCCCTGCCGAGCAAGACGGCAACCCGATGCTGAAAGGACCGATCAACGCCCTTTGATCAGAGAGAGAGTCATAATGGATATCAAGCCACTGACCGCCGGTCTCTGTGTTAGCCCACAGATTAGGCCCGACGATATGCAAGCCATCAAAGACGCGGGTTTTCGCGCCAATATCTGCAACCGCCCTGATGGCGTACGTCAAGAAATACGACGCGCATCTGAATTTCTTCCATAACCTTGTTGCGGTTGATGGTCCTGCCAAGAAAGCATGGTTTGACGTGGCCAAGCCCGACATGCCGATGGAACGGGTCGAGATGGACTTTGACATGATGCATGTCTGCCCGCCACAGACCGCACCCGATTTCATCCGCGTTTCGCCACTGGCAGATGCGGCGGGCTGGGTTGATGTCGATCAATCCACTTTGCGCCACAAGACCTATGATAATATCTGGTCGCTGGGTTATGTGATGAACGCACCCAACGCCAAAACGATGGCCGCGGCACGTATCCAAGCCCCTGTTGTGGTCGAAAACATGGTGGCTGACATGGCGGGGAGATCTGCAGTGGCCCAATATAACGGCTACGGGTCCTGCCCGCTGACGGTCGAGCGCGGCAAGATCGTTCTGGCCGAGTTCGGCTATGGCGGGAAACTGTTGCCCAGCTTTCCCAAAGCGATCATTGACGGCACAAAGCCATCCCGTGCGGCATGGTTCCTGAAAGAAAAACTGCTGCCGCCGATCTATTGGAAAGGCATGCTCAAGGGCCGAGAATGGATGGCCAAACCTGAAAAAGTGACTGTGTAGTAAACAACAAAGACCCCCGCACCATCCGATGCGGGGACACCCAAACCGCCAGAGAAGACCATGAAAACCGATATGACGCGCTACCTGCCCATCCTGACATGGGGCCGGACATATAACCGCACTGCCCTGTCCAACGATCTTGTTGCCGCGTTGATCGTGACGATCATGCTGATCCCGCAATCGCTGGCTTATGCGTTGCTTGCGGGGCTGCCGGCCGAGGCCGGTCTTTACGCGTCGATCGTGCCGATCATGCTTTATGCGGTCTTTGGCACCAGCCGTGCACTGGCGGTCGGACCTGTGGCCGTTGTGTCCCTGATGACGGCTGCAGCACTGAGCAATATCGTTGAACAAGGCACGATGGGCTACGCGGTTGCCGCCTTGTCGCTTGCTGCACTTTCAGGCGCGATCCTTCTGGCGATGGGGCTGTTCCGCCTCGGTTTCATCGCGAATTTCCTGTCCCACCCGGTGATTGCGGGCTTTATCACCGCATCAGGCATCATCATCGCGGCCAGCCAACTCAAGCACATTCTCGGGATCAGTGCGGAAGGCCATAACCTTCTGGAACTGGTCATCTCGCTGACAGAGCATCTGGGCGAGACCAACTGGATCACTGCGATCATCGGCATCCTTGCCACAGGATTCCTGTTCTGGGTGCGCAGGGGTCTGAAACCCCTGCTCAAGCGGTTTGGCCTGCCGGATGGTGTGACCGGTGTCTTTGTCAAAACCGGCCCCGTGGTTGTTGTTGTCGCGACGACGGCGGCGGTCTGGGGCCTTGGGCTGGCGGACAAAGGTGTCAGCATCGTCGGTGAGGTGCCGCAAAGCCTGCCACCGCTAACGCTCCCGTCATTTTCGCCGGACCTGCTGTGGCAGCTTTTGCTGCCGGCCTTTCTGATTTCGATCATCGGCTTTGTGGAATCGATTTCCGTCGCTCAGACCCTTGCCGCCAAGAAACGCCAGCGTATTGATCCCGATCAGGAATTGATCGGTCTTGGTGCGGCCAATATCGGTGCTTCGCTGACAGGTGGTTTTCCCGTCACGGGCGGATTTTCACGCTCTGTCGTGAATTTTGATGCGGGCGCGGAAACACCCGCTGCCGGTGCCTTTACCGCAATCGGTCTGGCCATTGCCGCGCTTGCTCTGACGCCACTGATCTATTTTCTGCCCAAGGCAACCTTGGCTGCCACAATCATTGTGGCCGTGCTCAGTCTGGTGGACTTCTCGATCCTCAAACGCAGCTGGAACTACTCAAAGGCCGATTTTGCCGCTGTTCTGGCAACGATCCTGCTGACCCTCACGCTGGGTGTCGAGGCGGGTGTTTCCGCAGGCGTCGGGCTGTCGATCCTGCTGCATCTTTATAAATCCTCCAAACCGCATATCGCCGAGGTCGGTCAGGTGCCCGGCACCGAGCACTTCCGCAATATCCTGCGTCATGACGTGATCACCGACCCGTCCATCGTCACCTTGCGCGTGGATGAGAGCCTCTATTTCGCCAACGCCCGCTACCTTGAAGATAAAATCCAGAACCGCGTCGCGAAAGACAAAGATATCCGTCATGTGATCCTGCAATGTGCAGCAATCAACGAGATTGATCTCAGCGCGCTTGAATCGCTTGAAGCCATCAATGAAAGACTGAAAGAGATGGATGTGAAGCTGCATCTGTCCGAGGTCAAAGGCCCCGTGATGGACCGCTTGAAGCGCGAACATTTCCTGTCGGAGATGACCGGTCAGGTGTTCCTGTCCCAGTTTGAAGCCACCAAGGCCCTGCGTCCGGCATTACCCACCTGATCAACCTGATCCATCCGGCACGGACCGCGCGGCTGGTCAAACCCGTTGCCTCAGGCGCGTACCTGTGCAAATCAGTCAAAGGTGTTTACCGCTTAAACTTAAGGCGAGGCGCGTCAGCAACTGAAAGAGCGGCAATATCATGGGCTTGTTCGAGCGATATCTTTCCATCTGGATCGGGTTGGCGATGGTTGCGGGCATTGCCCTTGGCAGTGTCGCACCAAGCCTCGTGAATCTTGTTGCGGCGGCCGAGTTTGCCAGCGTGAACCTTGTCGTTGCCGTTCTGATCTGGGCGATGGTCTATCCCATGATGGTCGGGGTCGATCCGGCCAGTCTGAAAGATGTGCTCAAGCAGCCCAAAGGCCTGGCCATCACGCTGGTGGTCAACTGGCTGATCAAACCGTTTTCGATGGCGGCATTGGGTGTACTCTTTTTTGAGGTGGTCTTTGCCGATCTCATCGCACCGGCGGATGCGCAGCAATATCTGGCGGGTCTGATCCTGCTGGGTGCCGCACCCTGCACGGCGATGGTCTTTGTCTGGTCGCAACTGACCAAAGGCGACGAAAGCTATACGCTCTTGCAGGTCTCGGTCAATGATGTGGTGATGGTCTTTGCCTTTGCGCCGATAGTGGCGTTTTTGCTGGGCGTCACGGATATCATCGTGCCGTGGGAAACACTTGTTTTATCGGTCGTCCTGTTTGTCGCTCTGCCGCTTGCGGCGGGTCTTTTCACACGTGCGCGGTTGGGGTCTGCGGCACGGATCGCGGCTTTTCAGGCACGCATCAAACCTTGGTCGGTAATTGGTTTGGTCGTAACCGTTGTGATCCTCTTTGGCCTGCAAGGACAAGTTATTCTTGACCGCCCGCAAGTGATCGCCCTGATTGCGGTGCCGATCCTGCTGCAATCCTATGGCATTTTCGCGCTGGCCTATGCGGCGGCCTTTGCCTTGCGCGTGCCACACCGTATCGCCGCCCCCTGCGCCCTGATCGGCACGTCGAACTTTTTCGAACTGGCCGTTGCTGTGGCGATCAGCCTGTTCGGGCTCAACTCGGGGGCGGCCCTGGCCACCGTCGTGGGGGTTCTGGTCGAAGTGCCTGTGATGCTGTCTCTGGTGGCCTTCGCCAACCGGACGCGCGGCAGGTTCAGCGACAGATCGGCATAGCGAGGGCGACAACCGGCGGATCTATCATGCGTCCGGGTCGAATTGCTCGATCACGTCGACCTGAATGTTGGTTTGCACGGGGCCTGTCCACTGGCTCGTGCGCCAGATGCGGCCCGTCCCGGCATCAAGATAATGGACGTTGTTGAAATTCTCTCCGGCCTGCGTCGTGCAGATCTCGACAACTTCCACCACCTGCCGCGTGGCCTCTGCCACCTCGATGGCGAGGGTACGCCCCACCTGATTGCGACAGGTCGCTGTGATCTGTGCAAATTCCGTCCCACGCTTTGCGATATAATAGGTGCGTGTCACCTCGGCAGGCCATGCCCCCGCGCGCGTCTCTCGCACAAGCGGATCATCACTCTGTGTCGTCACCGCCTGCAAGTTGGTGCCAAACCCAAGGGTGGCATAGACCAACCCGCCCTCAAGCGTGATGCCACGGTTATCGTTCGCGTTATAGATAATCCGTCCGTCGCGCATCTGGATCGCCACCCCTACCGCCCCCAGCCCGATTGTCGGACTTAACACCAGCACAGCCGCAAGATCGGCCGCTTCGATGGCGGCGCGATTGACACCTGGCACCCGCATTTCGACCTCAGGGTTGGGGTTCAGGATTGCATCACGCATCTGCCCCAAGGTTCCGATACAGCCCGAGAGCGAAGCAATCAAACCTGCGCAAACAACACCTTTGATCAATTCCAGAACTCCCCAAAGCCGTCTTCGATACGTCGTTTATCCGACGCACGCAGTTCATCATAAAGCAATCCGGTGCCGGACACGCGCGACCCGAAGTCACCCGATTGGCCACCCACAAACAGATTGGTCCCCCCGACACCGCCCTCAACCGACGTCCAGGACAAGGGAATGGAGATTTCAGCACCGAATTTCAGCGGTGCTGTTTCCTCTTCGCTCCATGTCGTCGATGCGGCAATCCGCCAGCCGTTGCGGTAATTGCGACCGATGGTCATGCCCACCGCAAAATCATCCGCCAGATGCTGGCCCGCGTCGAGGATGACGAAATTGCCGTTTGTGCCGACATTGGCATAAATGCTGCCAATCAGCGTCGAGGCATCCGCGTCTTCAAACCCAAACCAGCCTTCGTAGGCGCGTTTCTGCACGTAGGTTGCCTCAAGCCCCAAGGCAAAGTTCTGTTCCGGATCGCGCCAGATCACTTCGCCGCTGACACCGCCATAGGCACGTTCAAACAGACCGGCAGATACGCGGCTGTATAGCTCTGGCGCGATCCGGAAACGGTGCCGAACCGACAGCGACTGCAGGAACGCGATATCCGGCGCGTAGGACGTAAAGTCAGACCGCGGTTGTGGTTCGGCGGGCGGGTCTTCCTGTGTCCATTGGTTCAGGAAGCGGTAGCCAACGGATGCCGCGGCGAAGGTCTGCGGTGAAAAACTATAGCGGGCATTGGCATTGAGTGTGCCCGTCAGTTCCAGCGTGTCCGACGTGATGAAATCCGCTTTGAACGACGGCGACAGCCCGTAAGTGAAGCGCGGCTCAAAACTGTCCGCGATCAGCCCCTCGGGCCGACTGCGCGGGCTCGCCTCAAAGGACGTGGCGTCCCACGCCAATTCTGCGGCATTGGGCGCACCAACCGCACGATCAAGCCCCGCCCGATCCAGTACCACGACATTGCTGTCAAAGGCCCCTGTGTTCTGTGTCACACGGAATGTCGTGACGCTGGCAGGCGCGACTGCCGAAAGAATACGCGCAACCCGGCCCGCCGTACGCGCAAAGACAACATCCTTGGCGGATGAGGCCGTCACATCAATCGTGTCGTCCTCCATTGCAAAGCGGCTGATACGGATATCTTCTTTCTCGGCGCGCTCGTTCAAGAGCGCCAAGACCTGCGCGGCGGTCGGTTGGGGCCGGCTGGCGCGCACGGGCGTGTTCGGCACGTAAGGATGCGGACCCCGCCCCATGTTTTCCTGCGCCAGTGACTGTGCGGGATTTGCTGCGAACTGCAATCGCAGGCCCGCGTTGCCTTGGTTGTTGACCAAACCGGTGACGGTCAGCCCGTCCAGAACCTCATAGGACAGGCTAGCAGCGAATGTTTCATCGGCCTCTGCACCGGCGATATCGCTGTATTCCGCAGCAGCCACAAGGCCCGCGACGCCAGTGTCCCAGACGATATTCGCGAAAGGCGCGGCGTCGCCTTCAAACAGGTGATCCGTCCGGATGGTTCCGTCATCTGTGCCACGATTTTCCGGCACAGCCAGCGCGTAGCGCCCCCACCCCATGCCGACTGAGGCCGCAAACGCACCAAAGGTCTTGCTGGCCAGCACATATTCACCCGACCCGCGATCATCGCTGCCGAAACCCACGATCCCGACAGTCAGACCGGGCGTGTAGGTGCCCTCTTTCAACAGCCGCACACCAAAGCTCAGCTCGTTGCCGCTCGAACTGCCTGTGTCATCATCATAGGTCGGAAAGCTGATCCCGATCTCAAACCAATCGCTCGGCTGAAGCCCAAGAGACAGCGCGCGGTAGTCTTCGCGGAAATCAAAAAGAATAGCGAAATCATCGGCGATGCCACTGGCCGCGCGGGGCGTATCTATTGCCTGTGACAGTCCCCCGATGCCCTCTGCAGCGGCGTTGGTCACAAATAGGGATGACAAGATGATAGTAAGGGCGATCCCGTAGGGTTTATGGCGCATGTGGTTCTTTCAACCCTTCGGTAACTGATCCGCAATAGTCAGGGCAAACTAGCCAAGGACGCAGGGCAATGTCGAGGCATTTGCCCGAATTGCATAGAGACCCTGAAAAATGTTGTTCCGCATTTACGTGAAATTAAGCCAGCGACCGTCATACGCATTCTGGGCAACAACAGCGACTTTGGCACTATGAAAAGGAGTAGTCCCAGAATGACTGACGACACGGCAAGTTTTGAACTTCCCAAGATCATGAAGGTTGATGATTGTGAGACGTTGCACGGGTTTCTGGCCGGTGCCCAAGGCAAACACATCGCATTTGATTGTTCAGCAGTCGAAAGGCTAAGCGGTCTATCGGCGCAAATTCTGGTGATGGCGGCGGGCGTGTGGCGCGGCCAGTCGCTTGACGTTACTTTTGGCAGCCCCTCGGATGGGTTCGCACAAAGCGTCACGATGCTCGGCCTGAACGATCTTCTTTTCCCAGATCAGGTGACAGCATGAGCGCGCACATCCTTGCCATTGACGATTCGCGCACGATCCGTGCCTTGCTGACCGCAACACTGGAAAAAGCGGGCTTTGCCGTGACCACCGCAGTGGACGGGGTGGACGGTGTCGAAAAGTTCCAAAGCGCCAACGCCGATCTGGTGATTACAGATGTGAATATGCCGAACAAAGATGGCTTTGGCGTGATTGAGGATATCCGCCAAGGGGCCGTGAACCGCGCGGTTCCAGTCCTTGTTCTGACAACAGAAAGCGGGGCCGCACTCAAGGAACGCGCACGCAAGGCCGGGGCGACAGGCTGGATTGTTAAGCCTTTCGATGACGACGCTCTGGTATCGGTCATCAAGCGGCTGACAGGGGCCTGAACCATGACAGACAGTGCAATTCTTGACGCCTTTTTTGAAGAATGTGAGGACCTTCTGGTCGCCCTCTCGGACGGCCTGGAAGACATGCGCGAGGGCAAGGCGGACAGTGAAACCGTGAATGCCGTGTTCCGCTCCGTCCACTCGATCAAAGGTGCGGCTGGTGCCTTCTCGCTCGAGGATCTCGTGAGTTTTGCACACATCTTCGAAACAGTTCTGGACGACGTTCGCGCTGGCAAGCTCGCAACAGATGACACACTCTTGCGGGTGCTGCAGCGGGCCGGTGACATTCTAGCGGATCTGGTGGATGCCGCCCGTGACGGGCTTCCGGCCGATGCCGATCAGGTGGATCCGGTTGTCGCAGAACTGCAATCCTTTTTGGGTGCCGAAGGCCTTGTCGAAGAGGAATTCGTGTTCGAAGCCCTCACTTTGGCCTTTGACAATGCCCCGACTACAGCCACCTATCAGGTCCAATTCAGGCCGAGCCGGGAGTTTTACGCCACAGGCAACGATCCGGCTCTGGTGATTGCAGCCCTGCAAGACTTGGGGCCCTGCACGGTGCGCACCCTGACCGGCGACGTTCCTCACGATTTTGCCGATTTCCAGTGGGACGAAGGCTATCTGACCTGGCAGGTGGATGTGGCGGATCAACAAAATGATTTGGCGATCAGAGAGGTCTTCCAGTTTGTTGACGACCTCTGTGATCTGCGTATTGCCGAGGACTTTGGCGACGAAGCGGCCCCCTTGGCCGACGACCCTGCGCCCGACGTCGCATTATCGACGGAAACCGCAGGACCTCCATATGAAACAGCACAAGAACCAGTCGTAGAGCGTGTCGTACAGCCTGCCGTAATGGAGGACGCCCCTGCAAAGACTGATAAGCCTGCCAAGCGACCTGCAAGCACGTTGCGCGTCGATCCCGAACGGGTGGACCGGTTGATCAACGCGGTTGGTGAGCTGATTATCAACCAGTCCGTTATTTCTCAGCGGATCGACGAAGCGGGCCTGCCCAATAGTGCCGAACTGCACGGTGATCTGGACGACTACAAACTTTTGGCCCGCGAAATCCAGGAAGGTGTGATGGCGATCCGCGCACAGCCTGTGAAACCGCTGTTTCAACGGATGTTGCGTATCGCGCGCGAGGCGGCCGATGCCACAGGCAAAGACGTCAACCTCGTGACGGAAGGCGACGGAACCGAGGTCGACAAGATCGTTGTCGAACGGCTGGCTGATCCTCTGACCCATATGATCCGCAACGCCATTGATCACGGCATTGAAAAGCCGCACGATCGCGTAAGTGCTGGAAAACCCGCGACCGGCACGTTGCGTCTGACAGCCAGCCAGCGATCAGGCAGTATCGTGATCGAGATTATTGATGACGGGGCAGGTCTTAATCGCAAGCGCATCAAAGAGATTGCAATCAGCAAGGGGCTCATATCTGCAGACCTCCAACTCACCGAACAGGAAATTGATCACCTGCTGTTTGCGCCAGGGTTTTCCACGGCTGCAGAGGTCACCAATCTGTCGGGTCGCGGTGTGGGCATGGATGTGGTCAAAACGGCGATCACCGCATTGGGCGGCCGCATTACGATCAGCAGCATCACGGGCCAAGGAACCACGTTTTCGATCACCCTGCCGCTCACACTGGCAGTCATGGACGGGATGATCATTAATGTCGGCGGTCAGACAATGGTCGTGCCAATTTCCAGCATCCTCGAAACCATCCGTCCCACCAAAGCTGATCTTTCGCGGATTGGCCTGCATAGCCAGTTGCTCCGCATTCGGGGCGACTATGTCCCAATTATTGATTTGGCAGAACGGCTTGGGGTGCGCTCGTCATCAGACACTATGACGGATCGGGTGCTTTTGCTCATACAAACGGAATCTGTGACGCAATGTGCCTTGGCCGTGGATGATATTTTCGACCAGCGACAGGTTGTCGTGAAAAGCATGCAAGGCAGCTACGGAGAAATTGCGGGGATTTCAGGGGCCACGATATTGGGCGATGGCAAGATCGCCCTGATCATCGATCCCGACGCCATTGCCGCAGCACCTACCACCGAATTGAAGTTGCAAATCCAAGCCCAAAGAGAGGTCGCACATGCAGCAACATGAAGATCCCAAAGCCGCAAAACAGATTGAATTTGTGACACTGGTTGCAGGCGGACAAAGCTTCTGCATCGAAATCACGCAAATTCGCGAAATCCGGCGTTGGACACCGGTTACCCTGTTGCCGCATTCACCACCCTATGTCCTCGGTGTTATCAACTTGCGCGGTGCCGTCATTCCTATTCTAGACCTTGCGGCCAAACTCGGCTTTCGCGCAATCGAGCCGACAGAGCGTCATGTCATCATCATCATCTCAGTTGAAGAACGCACTGTGGGCCTATTGGTTGAATCTGTTTCTGAAATCTTGGGGATCAGCTCCGACATGGTGCGCGAAACGCCACGCACCGAAGAAGATGAATCTACCCGCGCAATCAACGGGATCATCCCAACGGGCGATGACATGATAAAAATTCTTAGTCTTGAGGCACTCTTGCCCTCAAAGCTTGCGACGGCCGCATGATGCAGCGTATCCCGTCCTCATCTGGGGAAACACCAAACGATTTCACGTTTTCGGATCATGATTTTCAGATGATCTCGAATCTCGCGAACGCGCGCTACGGACTCTTCTTGCAGCCATCCAAAAAGGCGCTTGTTCACTCGCGCCTCGCAAAGCGCTTGCGCGCTCTCAAACTTGCCAGTTTTGAAGACTACTGCAGTCTACTCAACAAGACTGAGGGCGATGCGGAGCGTCCACATCTTCTGTCAGCACTCACAACGAACGTGACTCATTTTTTCCGTGAGATACACCATTTTGACTTTCTGAAAGACGTGCTGATGCCGCAGTTGATTGAAAAGGCGCAGGCAGGCAATCCAGTGCGGATTTGGTCTTCGGCCTGTTCATCCGGGCAAGAGGCGTATTCGATTGCGGCGGCGCTCATTGCCGCCGCACCGAAAGTCTCACAATATGACGTCAAGATCCTTGCCACAGATATCGACCCACAAGTGATTCAAACGGCAAAACGCGCCGTCTATCCTACCGAGCAGATCGCGACATTACCGCCCTTTTGGCGCGACCTGCTGACCGGTTCCAAGAGATCGCAATCCGGCGAATTCAGCATTGATCCGACGTTACAAAACCTCATCTCCTTTGGCGAACTCAATCTGATTGCCGACTGGCCGATGAGGGGCAAGTTTGATGTCATCCTTTGTCGCAACGCGGCCATTTATTTCGATAAAGCCACGCAAGCGCGCCTTTGGGGGCGTTTTGCCGAAGTGATGGTTGAAGGGGGGCATCTTATGATCGGCCATTCAGAACGGTTGAGCGGCCCGGCACAGTCAGCATTCAAAAGCGTCGGCATCACGACCTACCAAAAACTGACTGGGGCGTCGGCCCCTTCCAAAATAACGGATAAAGGAGACAAAAATTGAGCCTGAAAGACTCCTTGCGGGTAATGATCGTTGACGACATGGGCGTCAGTCGCGGCCTTTTGGTACAAGCGATCGAAGAGATGGGCATCTGGAAAAACCAGGCCGAGAATGACGGGCGCGCGGCCCTCCAAAAACTGATTGCAGATCCGGTGCACCTTGTGCTGTCTGATTACAACATGCCCGGCATGGACGGGCTGCAACTGTTACAGGCGCTGCGTCAAAATAGATCAACCGCGCGGATCGGCTTTATTCTGGTAACAGGCAACCCGACACCTGACCTGGTCAGCAAGGGCAAAGCGCTTGGCTTGAACAACATCATTAAAAAACCGTTTACCACAGCGACGATGAAACAGTGCATCGAGAGCGTGGTAGGTCGCTTATGAACGTGTTGCCGCGTAGTAGCCGGAATACAGAGGTCTCACTGAGTCAGGTCTTGCAGCAAACAGGGACCTGTCTGACGCAGTTGAGCGAAAAAATTCTTGATCTGGAACACACGATTTGGGGGGTGCCCACCTCACTCGGCGAACATGTGACGCACGCCAATGCGTTGCAGGCACTCGATTTCATGAAACAGGCCACCGATGACCTGGCGGGTCTGCTTGAAAGGTTGGGGAATGCTGTCCCGCCTGCCTTCGCAATAAGCGAGAGTGATGTGATCACCCCTATGAAACTCGAGATTTTGCGCCAAGTCATCAGTACCAATGCGAATGACTTGAACGCAGTCGAAAATCACATGGAAAAACAGGAGGTGGAATTGTTCTAGAACCGCCGCAATCTCATGAAACACGCTCTTTTGGGATCGGTCGACGTTGAATTTGCAGCATCCTATCGGATGCATGACACCCATAGCACCGATCATTCAAGGGCGCGCAGTAAACACGTGCCAGCCTAACTTTATCTAACGAAAAACGGCCACTCACCACTTCCGGACCACAAATGAAATTTCTGATCGCACATCAATCTCAGCTTTCCATGGGACGTGTCCGGCGTGCGATAGCTGCGGCGCATCCACAAGCACAGTTTCTGACAGCAACTTCCCTGACCGAAGCCTACAATTTGTCAGAACATCATGAACCGGACTGCGTCTTTATCTCGGAAACACTTGCCAGTCTTCCGGAATGCGAGCTTCTCTTGTCTTTATTTGGCATTCTCAAAATCACTTGCGTGGTCTTGACTGAGGCAAACACGCGCGCCGAAGTCTATGCGCTTCCTGACTCCCTCGCAAAAATCCCTGAAGCAGATTTGGAACAGCACCTTGGCAAGATCGTGAAGGCCGCGGGCCAGGCAACCCCCGTTGCACGCGCTGATCCGAAAAAGGAAAGTGCTGTCAGCAACTATGATCCAAACAAGTTTATCCTCATCGGCGCGTCCACTGGCGGGATCGACGCATTGATCACAATCGCACAACACTTTGGAGAAAACTGCCCGCCAGTTTTGATTGTACAGCATACCGGCGGCAGCTTTGCCAAAAGTCTGATCCGCCTACTGAATAGCGCGTGCCGTGCCACGGTGACACCTGCCGAAGACGGGTTAGACATAGAACCAGGACATATCTACCTCGCACCTGACGATAGATTCCATCTCACGCTTGCCCAACGCAGGAGACCGTCCATTCATCTAAAGTCTCACGATTTGATATCGGGGCATCGGCCTTCGATTGATGCGCTCTTCATGTCGGCCTTGCCACTGGCTCCACAAGTCACAGCCGCACTTCTCACGGGGATGGGTAAAGATGGCGCAGCCGGTCTGACCGAATTGCGCAGGGCCGGCGCGCATACGATAGGACAAGATCAGCATACCAGTGTCGTCTACGGCATGCCGCGCGTGGCCATGGAAATGGGTGGCGTGTGCCTGCAACTCCCCCTCGGCAAAATCGGGCCTGCGCTTTTGAAGGCATCAGCAGGAAAGATGCGCGCATGACTTCTACACAGAAAATGATCACAATCATTCAGGGCGACTATGCCGTTTCCAGAGATTCGGCCGTTGTCATGTCTACAGTCCTGGGATCCTGCGTCGCGGTTTGCCTGTATGATGCACAGGCCGGTGTGGGTGGTATGAATCACTTTTTACTGGCTGGAACAGGTGCTGCGCGCGGAAACGATCTCCGCTACGGCGTCAATGCGATGGAACTCTTGATCAACGAACTGCTTCGTGCCGGTGCAGAACGCCACAAACTCACAGCGAAACTCTTTGGCGGCGCGCGCATGACGGATCATTCCCGCGACATTGGTCAATCCAATGCACGTTTCGCGTCTGATTTCCTGATGCAAGAGGGTATTCCCTGCCTGTCCAAGAGCCTTGGCGGTGATCAGGCGCGCCGCGTGCAGTTTACACCGACGACCGGTGCCGCACGCCAGTTGCAGATTGCAGGTGTCGCGCCCGAGATCATTCCTGAAAAGCCGGTGGCGGCACCTGCGCCGGACATCACGCTTTTCTAGTATGAGCCGGATTTTTCATCGATCTCCTGAAGACGCTTCAGCAGGGATGACGTGTCCCAACGCCCGCCGCCAAGTTTTTGCACGTCTTTATAGAATTGATCGACCAGTGCTGTCACAGGCAAGCTCGCTCCGTTTTCATCGGCGGCATCAAGGCAGATACCCAGATCCTTGCGCATCCAATCCACCGCAAACCCGTGGTCCCATTTATCGGCCAGCATTGTCTGATAGCGGTTCGACATCTGCCAACTGCCAGCAGCACCTTGGCTGATCACCTCGACAACCGCCTCACCATTAAGGCCTGCCTTTTGCGCAAAATGAAGCGCCTCGGATAAACCCTGCACCAGACCCGCAATCGCAATCTGGTTGCACATCTTTGTCATTTGTCCGGCACCGCTGTCACCGATCCGCCGGCAGAGCTTGGCATAGGCAGCAATCACAGCCTCGGCGCGGGCATAGCTGTCTTCGGCGCCGCCACACATGACCGAAAGCGCACCATTTTCGGCACCCGCCTGCCCGCCGGATACAGGTGCATCGACAAAAGCAATGCCTTTTTCGGCAGCCACATCATGCAATTCCCGTGTGACTGCCGCAGAAACTGTCGTGTGATCGACAAAGATGGATCCTGCCGGCATGGCCGCAAAGGCCCCGTCTTCGCCCAAACACACTGACCGCAGGTCATCATCATTCCCCACGCAGGCCATAACCAACGCGGCCCCTTCCGCTGCTGCACGCGGCGTTTCGCCCAGCGCGCCACCGTGCTGCGCCACCCATTTTTTTGCCTTGGCCGTTGTGCGGTTATAGACCGTCACATCATGCCCCGCCGCCTGAAGGTGACCTGCCATGGGGTACCCCATGACCCCGAGACCCAAAAACGCTAGTTTCGTCATCACAGTTGTCCTTATCTTTCGTGAACTTAGCGCAATACTTAGTCCACCAGCTCCCAAGGTATAGTGTAGGCGTTCAACGCCGTGCCGATTTCTGCATCAGATGCATCACCTGTCTTGACGATATGGGCAACCAAACCGCGCTTTTTATCTTCGCTCACGTCACGTACCTCCGCACCAACATCCTTGAGAGCGGCGTTGAAGACGCGGGTGATCGCCAATCTGCGCAGGTCTGGCTTAAAGATTTTTCCAACCGCCGTTTTTGGCAATTCATCCAATATTCCCAGATACTTGGGATGCGCCGCGCGTTCGTGTACATGTTCCTTGGCATAGGCCATCAGGTCTTCTTCCGTCACCTCTGCCCCATCGACAAGTTCGACATAAACGCAAGGGACCTCACCTGCGTGTTGATCTGGCTGACCAATGGCACCGGCAAAGGCCACAGCCTCATGCCCGGCCAAGGCTTCTTCGATCTCTGCAGGGTCGATGTTATGACCGCCGCGGATGATCAGGTCCTTGGCGCGCCCCGTGATCCAGAGGTAGCCGTCACTGTCGAACCGCCCCAGATCACCCGTCCGTAAATATTGCTGGTCAGATTCCTCACCAGGATAGAAAAGGTTCTTGTTCTTGTCGGCCTCGGTATAAGTCTGGCCGCCAAAGACTCCGGGGTTGGAAACGCAGATTTCGCCGATTTCATCCACGTCGCGGATTTCGCCATCGGCGGGATTGACGATCTTGATGTCTGTGTAGGGGAAAGGCAAACCAATGGAGCCGACGCGCTTTTCACCAGCGGGCGGATTGATCGAGACAAGGCATGTCGCTTCGGTCAACCCGTAGCCTTCACAGATCGTGACACCTGCGGCCTCTTCAAAGCGGCGATAAAGCTCGAGCGGCAGTGGCGCCGAGCCGCAGAAGGCCAGCCGCAATGTGGAAATATCCGCATCGACCTTGCGCTGCATCAGTGCCGACATGGCCGTGGGCACGGTGATCATGAAGGTCACTTTGTGCTTTTCGATCAGCTTCCAGAAGTTATCGAACACGCCCTCGCCACGATATCCTTGCGGCGTGGGGAACACGATCTGCGCCCCCGACCCCAGCGACGCGCCCAATGACACGATCGTTGCAAAGACATGAAACAACGGGAGCGGACAGATTTGCACGTCTTCTTCGGTAAAGAGCAAACGATCGCCCAGCCACGCATTGTAGATGATACCAGAGTACCTGTGCTGCACGACCTTGGGCATGCCCGTGGTACCGCCGGTGTGGAAATAGGCGGCGACCCTGTCGGTCTTGCTATCCTCAAAATTCAGCGTCTTGGGCAGTTTGTTCATCTCGGCGTTGAAATCAAGCACCTTGGCCTTGTGGGCAACGGGGTTCTTGGGGCGGATCAGCGGCACGATCAGGCGCTTAAATCCTGTCAGATAGCGGTGCAGATCAACTTCCAGCACATGGGTGACATTGGGGGCCAGGCGCACGGCCTCGGCGGCCTTTTGGGCGACATCGGTTTTTGGAAATGCCTTGAGGGTGACAAGCACCTTGGCCTTGGTTTCCCGCAGGATGGCGGCTATTTGTTCCGCGTCAAGCAGCGGGTTGATCGGGTTCACGATCCCCGCCACCTGCCCGCCCAGATATGTCAGGACCGTTTCGGTCGCATTGGGCATCAGGTAGGCCACGACATCATCTTCGCCGACACCCAGACTGCGGAACATGTTGGCGGCTTGTGCCGTCTTGTCGCGCAGGGTGTTCCAGTCAAGCGTTTCGCATTTCGCATCGGGCTCAGAGAACAGGCTGAAGGTGACAGCTTTTCGTGCCCCATGTTTGGCGGCCGTCCGGCAAAGCAGTTCAAAGGTGGTTGTGGCCTTATCGCGGGCCTCCCACGGCTTTTCGTTTTCGATAGCGTCCCGGTCCGCGACAGTTGCAAAAGCCATGTCGTCTCCTCCCTGTTTTCTTTTTTTGCAGCGTGACGCTGCCTCCCTGAAGGAACAGGGTGGTGAAAAACATAAACAATCACAAGTCTGACGCTACGAAAAACGCAGCTATTCCGCCGCGACACCTTCTGTGAACTGCAGCCGCGCCAACCGCGCGTAGAGCCCGCCTTGGGCGACAAGCGCGTCATGTGTACCTTGGGCCGCGATTTTGCCGTCTTCCAGAACGATGATGCGGTCGGCCTTTTTGACGGTGGCCAGCCTGTGCGCGACAATCAGTGTCGTGCGGGTCCGCGCCAGTTCTTCGACCGCGCGCTGCACCGCATATTCGCTTTCAGCATCCAGCGCGCTCGTGGCCTCGTCCAAGAGCAGGATCGGTGCATCGCGCAGAATGGCGCGCGCAATCGCAATCCGCTGTTTCTGCCCACCCGAGAGCATTACACCGCGTTCGCCGACATAGCTTTCAAAACCATCAGGCAACGCTTTGAGAAAATCATAGGCGGCGGCAGCTTTTGCGGCCTCTTCAACCTCGGCGTCGGTGGCAGTGGGCCGGCCGAAGCGGATATTTTCGCGCGCCGTATCGGCAAAGATCACAGGATCTTGCGGGACAAGCGCGATGTGCTGGCGGAACTCCGAGCGCAGAAGCTCTCGCAGATCCATGCCGTCGATTTTGACCGCACCGGATTGCGGGTCGTAGAAGCGCTGCACCATCTGGATGATGGTGCTTTTGCCCGCCCCGGACGGACCAACGAGTGCAACGGTCTCACCGGCCTTAATCTCAAGGTTGATGCCATCAAGGGCAGAAACCTGCGGCCGGGACGGATAGTGGAACTGCACGTTCTCGAATTGCAGCGTGCCTTTGACGGGCTGGGGCAATGTCTTGGGCTCTGCAGGATCCTGCACGGTATCTTCGGCGGTCAGAAGCTCGACCAGACGTTCCGTAGCACCAGCGGCGCGTTGCAATTCACCCCAAACCTCGGACAGGGCCGCGACAGCGCCGCCGACCATGATGGTGTAGATCATGAACTGCACCAACCCGCCTTCGGTGATTTCGCCGGCGACCACGTCTTGTGAACCCATTTGCAAAAACAACACGATCGCGGCGAAGACCATGAAGATCACAATGGCCGTCAGCGCCGCACGCGTCATGATCCGGCGGCGGGCAGAGCGATAGCTTTGCTCGGTGACTTCGTCGAATTTGGCGCGGCTGAGTTCTTCGTGTGTAAAGGCCTGCACGGTTTGCGCTGACAAGAGCTGTTCGGACGCATCGCCACTGGATTCAGCAATCAGGTCCTGATTTTCCTTGGACAGGCTGCGGACACGGCGACCGAGAAAGAGGATCGGGAACAGGACCACCGGGATAGGCCAAAGGACCATCACACTCATCTTGACCGAGGTCAGCAACATCAGGATTACGCCACCGATGAAGATCAGGATGTTGCGCAATGCGATCGAAACCGAGCTGCCGATGACCGAAAGGATCAATGTGGTATCTGTGGTTATGCGGCTAAGCACCTCACCCGTCATGATTTTTTCGTAAAACGCAGGGCTCATGCTGATCATGCGGTTGAATACGGCCTTGCGAATATCTGCGACAACCCGTTCACCTAGCCGCGTGACTAAGTAATAGCGCAGCGCCGTTCCGAATGAGAGCAGTACAGCGATAATCAGCATTGTCACGAAGTGCTGGCTGATCTCGCCGCTGGCCAGCCCGAAGGTATCAACAACCTGCCCCGCTGCCATTGGCAAGCTCAGCGCGACCATGGCTGTAAAAACAAGCGCAAAGCCTGCCGCGATCATGTTGTAGCGGTAGGTTCTCATGAAAGGCCAAAGGGCTTTCAGCGCGCTGACACGTTTGCCGACGGGCCGATCTTCGGCGGTGGATTTTTGGGTCTCAGCCATGCACTGTCCTCAGGTTCTGGGGATGACATAAAACTGAACCAACTGTTTCACAAGGCAACCCTGCGCATCTGCGATATTTTGGTTGTCAGAAAGTGATTGGAGCGGGCGGCGGGAATCGAACCCGCGTCTCTTGCTTGGAAGGCAAGGGTCTTACCATTACACAACGCCCGCGCACAGTTAGGCATCTATTGCACCGCGGAATTGAGGTCAAGATGTGCAGGTCTCGTGCGCTCGGAATTTCCGGACCAAACCCAACAATCGACGGATTGCGGCATTTTGCGCCCCCGACCGCACCAACAATATGACTCGGCGTTAAGGCAACTCTGGTGTTAGCGTCTGGAGAGTTGCAGTCGCTCTGCGCGCCGCCACGCTTTACAACCGAAAGAGGAATACGAAGACATTCATTTCAAACTGGGAGGAACGACATGAATCTGAGACCTGACCCGACATTCCACGCGTCACCCAAACTGGCGATGGAAGCGCCGATCGAGAATTATGCTTTTACCGTCATGCTCAGCCCTGATGGATCGCAGTCTGACGGTATCGCCGTCATCGACCTTAAACCGGGTTCGGATACCTATGGCCAGATTGTCCATCAGGTGATTGTTCCCAACAAGGGCGACGAGTTTCACCACTTTGGCTGGAACGCCTGTTCGTCCTCGCTCTCGCCACTGTCAGGACACGCGTTTCTCGAGCGCCGGTACCTCATCGTCCCGGGTATCCGCTCTTCGCGGATTTATGTGATCGATGTCAAAGATCCCCTCAAGGCCCATATCCACAAGACGATTGAGCCTGAAGAACTTTTTGCCAAGACCGGCTATTCGCGCCCCCATACAATCCATTGCGGACCGGAAGGCATCTATGTGTCCTGCCTTGGCGGCGCAGGCAAAGACGGCACCGACGGACCGCCGGGCATCTTTATCATGGACTGCGAAACCTTTGACATCATCGGCCAATACGAGATGGATCGCGGCAAGCAGGACAAGCACTATGATTTTTGGTGGAACCTGCCGCAGGACTATATGGTCAGTTCGGAATGGGGCCTGCCGCCACAGTTCGAGAACGGCATCGTACCCGAGGATCTTTTATCCAACAAATACGGCCACTCGATCCACTTCTGGGACCTGCGGGCGCGCAAAAATATCCAGACAATCGACTTTGGTGAAAACTACCAGATGGCTCTGGAAATCCGGCCGGCGCATGACCCGACCAAATCTTATGGCTTTTGCGGCGTTGTCGTTGATACCACCAACCTTCAAGGCGCCATCTTTACGTGGTGGCGCGACGAGGATGGCATCTGGCAGGCCAAGAAGACGATCACGATTGACCCTCGCCCCGAAGATCCGGCCAACCTGCCGCCCCTTTTGCAGGGCTTTGGTGCCGTACCGCCGCTGGTGACCGACATCGACCTGAGCCTTGATGACAAGTATCTCTATGTTGCCTGTTGGGGCATGGGCGAGATGCACCAATATGACGTCTCGGACCCCATGAACCCCGTCTTGGCGGGCAAGGTCGAACTGGGCGGGATCGCCAAGGGTCACAAGCACCCCAACGGCAAAGGCTTTGCTTACGGTCCGCAGATGGTCGAGATCAGCCGGGACGGCAAACGCGTCTATTGGACAAACTCGCTTTATTCGACATGGGACGATCAGTTCTATCCGGACGATGAAGGCGGGCAGATGGTTATGGCCGACGTGGGCGAAAACGGTGGTCTGAAGTTGAACAAGGATTTCTACATCGATTTCCCCAAGGGCCTGCGCGCGCACCAGATACGGCTTGAGGGCGGAGACTGCTCGACAGATAGTTTCTGCTATCCTTCCGTCTAAGTGCTGGGTGAAATGACATCGGTGGCGGCCCTTTGGGGGGCCGTCATTGTTTCTGGTCTATACCACGGGATCAATCCCGGAATGGGTTGGCCACTGGCGGTCTCTGCCGCCCTGATGGAGCGCCGGCACAAGGCCATGCCAAAGGCGCTGGCGATGCTTGCCTTGGGTCATTTTCTGGCGATGATCGGCATTTTGCTGCCTTTTTCCGTGATGATCGCCTTGATCCAGTGGGAAGTCGAAATTCGCATTGGCGCCGGTCTGCTGGTGATCGCAATGGGGTGTTACCTGCTGATCAATCGCAGACATCCGAAGATTCTGGCGCGGGTGCATCCCGCGCGGCTTGCGCTTTGGTCATTCCTTGCTGCGATGGCACATGGTGCGGGGCTGATGCTTGTGCCGATCTATCTGGGCATTTGTGCGGTCGGTCAGGAAGAAACAGGGCACTTGGCCGCGCAAAGCCTGATGGGCGACAACATTATGACGGCCTTTGCTGTTGCGGCCGTTCACACATTGTCCATGACGCTCGCGGGCGGGCTGATCGCCGTGGTGATCTATGTCTGGCTTGGCCTGAAGTTCCTGTCGCGGACATGGTTCAATCTGGATGTGGTCTGGGCGCTCAGTCTGGTTCTGGTCGGTGCGTTCGGCATTTACGCCGCCAAGCTGGGCCACTGAGCCAGCCGCACAAAGCCCTGCGGCACAGGGCTTTGTGCATTAGGCGCGTATCAGACAGCCGCCGCGATGGCCTTGCCACATGTCACTGTATCTGCTGTACCGCCGAGGTCACCGGTGCGCAAAGCCGGATCTGTCAGAACGGTTTCAATGGCTGCCATGATGCCCTGTGCAGCCTCCGGATGCCCCAGATGTTCCAGCATCATCGCACCTGACCAGATCTGACCGATCGGGTTCGCGATGCCCTTGCCCGCGATATCGGGGGCAGAGCCATGCACAGGCTCAAACAAGGATGGGAACTTGTGCTCGGGGTTGATGTTGCCCGATGGCGCAATGCCGATGGTACCGGTGCAGGCCGGCCCCAGATCGGACAGAATATCACCGAACAGGTTCGACCCTACGACCACATCAAAGCGGTCGGGATGCAGCACAAACATCGCCGCGAGAATATCAATGTGGTACTTATCAACCGTGACATCGGGATAGGATTTCTGCATCTCCAGAACACGTTCGTCCCAATAGGGCATCGTGATCGAAATTCCGTTCGATTTGGTCGCAGAGGTCAGCTTGCCACCACGCTTGCGCGCAAGATCGAAAGCATAGCGCAAAATCCGGTCCACACCCACGCGTGACATGACGGTTTCCTGCATCACGATCTCGCGGTCGGTGCCGGGGTACATGCGCCCGCCGATGGATGAATATTCGCCTTCGGTGTTTTCCCGCACGATCATCATGTCGATATCACCCGGTCCGCGCCCCGCCAAAGGAGACGTGACGCCCGGCATAAGCTTGGCAGGCCGCAGGCTCACGTATTGGTCGAACTCACGGCGGAACTGCAAAAGCGACCCCCAGAGCGAGACGTGATCCGGCACCGTATCCGGCCAGCCCACAGCACCGAAGAAAATCGCGTCATGGCCGCCAATCTGATCTTTCCAGTCATCCGGCATCATCTGGCCATGCTTCTGGTAGTAGTCGCAGGATGCGAAATCGAATGTATCAAAGTTGAAATCGAGACCGTATTTCACGGCCGCTGCGTTCAGGACACGGATACCTTCAGGGACTACTTCCTTGCCGATCCCGTCACCGGGAATAACCGCAATGTTCATCTTGTTCGTGGCCATGATCGTGTCCTTTTACATTGTGATGGACAGGCGAGAAGGAGCGCCATAGGGCCTGTGGTAAGGCCCTCAAACTGGTGCGGTCTTGGCCTTGTGACGCATGTCCATGCAGTGATTGCGAAATGAAAGCGAGATGATGGTGTAATTCACCAAGCCGTCAGGAAATGCAATCCACAGCTAGCAGACCAAAACCAAGCCGTTTGCGCAGCCTTCTCGCTCAGAGGGACTGCCGCACGAAATCTGCAATGTCCCGTGCAGGCCCGCGCGCCGGACAAACGCGCGCCTTCGCGGCCTTTGGCATAATCACGGTGCACGCACCCGGATTTGACAATGATCAATCGCTGCGCGGCCAACGGCCCTAATTTTGTCGCTGGGCATCACTGCGTATACACCGCAGCCCTTTGAAAATGCCGGATATGACCTAATTAGAGAAATAGTGATAACAATTTTGCTTTCGCGTCACAGGCGCATTGATGGAGGATAAGCTGCACAAGGGGCATCTCCATCGCACATTTGACGCGGAACCTCTCGTTTGGAGGCTGAGATGTTGGACCTTGCTGCGCGTACTCTTTTGTTTCCTGTCCTTGTTGTCCAAGGCGCCCTGGTGCGCCGGTCGGCCCTGCATCTGGATGATCCGTCCGGACGGCGCCATGGTGTGAGCGGACAGGGACCTGACCTGCGTCTTTTGATCATCGGTGACAGTTCTGCGGTCGGCGTCGGGACATCGCATCAGGAAGAGGCCCTTTTGGGTCATATGCGCAAACGGCTGTCCCAGACCAACACGGTCTATTGGTCGGTCGATGCCAAGACAGGCGCGACAACGGCCGAAACGATCGCGCGGCTACAGCAGCATGCGCCTGAGAAATTTGATGTGGTGTCGGTATCACTGGGCGTGAATGACATTACCTCACGCGTGCCTCTTGCCAAATGGCTACGAAGTGTTTCAACTCTGCTCGATCTGATCGAAGACAGGTTTGAGGCCGATGTGATCTGCGTGTCGGGGATTCCGCCGATCCGGTATTTTCCTTTGCTGCCACAACCGCTGCGCTGGGTCTTGGGCGCACAAGCCACACGCTTTGATCAGGCGCTGCGCGCGCTTGTCGCTGACCGGTCCGGATGCCGGTTTGTCGAAATGGATTTTGAACCCGACGTGACAAAAATGAGCCCTGACGGCTTTCACCCTGGGCCAAAGATCTATTCTGAATGGGGCCGAAAGGTCTATCGCGCGATCCGTCGCGATATCCGGCAGCTGCATAAGACCTGAAGCTGACTTGGCTTGAACTCTAGCTGCCGCTGAGACATCATGAATGCTCCGGCCGGTGTTGTACGCCGCCATCAAGTAATTTGCAGAACCAAGGCGATTTTTCATGAGCGGACTACTGGCCCTACTTGACGATGTCGCAGCGATTGCCAAACTCGCTGCCGCGCAACTTGACGACATCGCAGCACAAGCCAGCAAAGCCGGTGTAAAAGCCGCAGGTGTTGTCATTGATGATGCCGCCGTGACACCAAAATATGTTACCGGCCTTCCTGCGGCCCGCGAATTGCCGATCGTTTGGAAAATCGCGCGTGCGTCTTTCTTCAACAAGCTCGTCATCCTGCTTCCGGCAGCACTTCTGTTGCAGGCCTTTGCACCGTGGCTCCTGACCCCGCTCTTGATGCTCGGCGGTGCGTATTTATGTTTTGAAGGGGCCGAGAAAGTCTGGCACCTCTTCGCGCCGCACAAAGAGCACGGCCCCCAGCAGGCAAAGACGCTTGATGCGGCGCATCTGGAAGAGCAGCGCGTTAAAGGGGCCATCAAGACAGACTTTATCCTCTCTGCCGAAATCATGACGATTTCACTTTCGCAGATCGACACTGATAGCTTTTGGATTCAGGCGGCCGCACTGGCAGCGGTCGCGATTGGTATCACGGCACTTGTCTATGGCGCGGTGGCGCTGCTGGTCAAAGCAGATGACTTCGGGATGTTGCTAAGTGCGCGGGGTCGGCTTTCCCTGACGCGGGCGGTTGGACGCGGGATCGTGAAATCAATGCCTGCGACCATGATCGTGATCGCAACCATCGGTACTGTCGCGATGCTCTGGGTGGGGGGCAGCATCCTGGTGCACGGGATCCGCGATCTTGGCTGGGCTGTGCCCTATGACATGATCAAACATGCCGCACAGGTAGTGGCTGATGGTGCCGGTACAGCACAAGGCTTCCTGCGGTGGTTTGTGACTGCAGGCCTTGACGGGATCATCGGGCTGGCGGCCGGGTTTGTACTTATTCCGATTGTCCTGAAAGCGGTAGTGCCGACAGTGACATGGCTCTTTCCCGAAAAAGCCTGATGTGATGAAAACCGTGCAGCACCCGCGCGATTTTGGGTTGCTGGCGGCGCGTTGATCAGCTTATTCCCAAGGTTAACCTCGTATTTGGCGTGACATGGGAAGCCCTGGAATAGATGAAACTCACGCTTTTTATGGTCTTCTATCGTCTGCTGTGGGCCCTGCTTTTGCCGCTTGTCCTGCTTTATCTGTGGCGCAGGGGGCGGCGGGATCCTGATTACACCGCGCACCTGGCCGAGCGCTTCGGGTTCTACAGTACCCCTTTGCCGCAACAGGCCATCTGGTTGCACGCCGTCAGCATCGGTGAGACGCGCTCGGCCATCGCGCTGATCCGGCGCATCCTTGCACGCGGGGACAAAGTGGTCCTGACGCACTTTACCCCCGCAGGCCGCCGCGACTCGACCCGCCAGTTCGCAGCCGAGATCGCCTCGGGGCAGCTGGCCGTTGTTTGGGCCCCTTTCGACATGCTGTGGTGTTACCGGCGTTTCTTTGGCGCGTGTCAGCCACAGATCGGCTTGCCCCTTGAGGTCGAGGTCTGGCCCGCCATGATCTATGCCTCCCGTGCCGCCGGTGTGCCGCTTTATATGTGTAACGCACAATATGCCCCCGGCCCCTTCGCGCGTGACCGCAAATGGCTGCGGTTCCGGCGATGGTGTATCGCCGCCTTTGCCGGTGCTTTTGTAAAGTCCCAAGGTCAGGCAGAGCGGTTTGCCTTGGTGGGCCTGAAGAATGTGAAGGTCACGGGCGAATTGCGTTTTGATCAGCCGGTCCCGCCGGCGCTGATAGCCGCAGCGCAAGAGTTGCGCCCTGCCCTTGCGCCAGAGCGCGAGATTGTCACGATTGCCAGCGGGGTTGAACGCGAAGAGGATCTTTATGTCGCGGTGCTGTCACAGCGCATTGCAACCTACCGCGCCACAGGCAAAGCGGCACCGTTTTTCATCTATGTGCCACGCGCGCCCGAAAGGTTTGATGCGGTCGCGGCCAAATTGCAGAACGCAGGACTGTCGGTGTGCAAGCGTAGCGATGTGCTTGATGAAACACTCAAGCCGCTCACCACGATTGGCGATCACGACGTTTTGCTTGGCGATAGTCTGGGAGAGATGTTCTTTTACCTGTCTCTCGCTGACCGCGTGATCGTTGGTGGCGGCTTCACACCGCGCGGGGCGCATAATATTATCGAGCCGCTGTTGCTGAAAAAGCCGGTCCTGACAGGTCCTTGGGTCTGGCCGATCGAATTCCCCTTTACCGAAGCCGCAGCGGCGGGGGTTGCGATGAGCGTAACCGATCAGGACGCACTCCTGGATGCGCTGAATGCACCGCTTGTGCATCAAACCGGACAGATTGACGCTTTCCTTGCCCAGCATATCGGCGCAAGCGAACGCACTTTGCGCGAAATTGATGCGGTCATCGGTAAAACACCCAGGACTTCATAGCGTGGTTGCATGGCCACAACGCATGGCGGAGCCAACAATCTGACAGCAGATTCAGCTTTGAACTGCTGGCAATTGTGACATGCCCTGTCCTGAACCGCCCAAAAAATGAGATTTTGAGGCGTCCAGAGCCTCATCACGACCCCAATTCCTTGCAAAAACGAACAAGTCTGGTCCTGCGGACGCGCAAAAAGACCGCCAATCTGGGCGTTGATGCAGTCAAACAACACACGTTTCAGGGTCAGATGACCCTACGTTAGCGGTAACACGCAGCACCTACCCGAATGCATCTGTCCCATCTCTTGCGCCACCATCGTGGGCGAACGGCACCTGCACAGCGGCATGTATAAACCGTTGTTAAAGCGGTCCATTTTTTGGATCGTCTTAACCTGCACCCCAAAACGCCAGCCTTACGAGATGCCGAAACCAAGGGCGTTTGCCACTTCCAAGGATCAACCACACCTGCCCCTGAAACGCACCTCAACCACAGCAAACACAACGAAGTGCAGGTGATAGAGGCTCAAAAAAACTAACAAAGAAACAAGATTTGGACACAAATTGATCCAAATCAGCTGTTTGTTTCGACATCAGATGAAGGACACGAGAAGGGTGCGCCCATCCATCACAGTGGCTTTGGCTTTTTGTTTGGTCTGAGCCGGGGCAAGAGATTTAAAGAGGAGAATCAGCATTGGCTTACGATCTCAAGAACCAACTTAAGACCTCGGCGGCAGCTGTCGCTTTGGTATCGGGACTTATGTTCCCCGTCGCAGGTGCGGCAGACCAGATCAGCCTGAAGTCAACAGACGGCACGATTGATCTGGTTGGTGAATTCGTAGAATTTGCCAACGACACATACATTATCCGGACATCGCTTGGTGACCTGCGCATTTCTGCGCGCAGCGTGGTTTGTGAAGGCGCAGCCTGTCCGTCATTTGAAGACATCACCGCTGACGTCGCGATTGTCGGCTCTGACTCGGTCGGTCTTGGTATGATGCCATTGCTGATGACCGGTTTTGCTGCATCCCTTGATGCAGAAGCCGAGATCACCAACCCCTCTGCTGGTGAATCGCTGGCGTCACTGATTGATGACGGTGGTTTTGGTGACGAGATCGGGACATTCCTTGTGTCGTCCACCAATGACAACAACGCGTTTGAATCCCTGCTTGATCGTAGCGCGATGATCGGCATGACATCCCGCCGGATCACACAAGACGAAGCGCGCGCACTGCGTGCAGACGGTGCTGGCAGCATGGTAAGCCCCGAGCAAGAGCGCATCATCGCGGTGGACAGCATGGTTATCGCGACACACGCATCCAACCCGGTTGAGACGCTGACACAGGCGCAGCTTCAGGGCATTTTCTCGGGTCAGATCACAAACTGGTCCCAGGTTGGTGGTCCGAACAAGCGCATCACAGTGATCGCACAGGACGAAGACTCTGCCAGCCATGACTACTTCATGTCATACCTGTTTGGTGAAGAGCGTCCTGACTTCAGCCCACAGGCGATTTCACCTGACGACCAGACCGTTTCCAACGTTCTGTTCCACGACACGAATGCCATCGGCTATCTTGGCTATGCGTTCCAGCGTGGCGCCAAGCCGGTGACGCTGGTCAACGAATGCGGCATTGCAAACACGCCGGATGCGTTCTCGGCGAAAACCGAAGAATACGAGCTTGGCCGTCGTATGTATCTGTATAACCGTGCAGACAATCTTGATACGAAAGCGCAACAGTTTCTCGATTTCGCAATCTCGAGCGAGGCCGACAGCGTTATCGGTAAATCAGGCTTTATCGACCTGGGCATCCTGCGCCGCAGCCAAGCGGAAGGCGATGCACGCCGTGCCGCACTGAACACCGAAATTGCCCGCTATGATGTTGGCTTTGAAGGTGAAGTCATGGGCGACATGCTTGCGCAGATGGACAACTACGACCGTCTTTCCACAACATTCCGCTTCCGCACGGGTTCATCCCGTATCGATGAACGCGGTCGTTTGGACATGCAGCGTTTGATCGATTATCTTGAGGATGCTCCTGAAGGCACAGAACTGACATTTGTCGGCTTTACCGATGACGTTGGTGCCTTTGAAGGCAACCGCCAACTTGCGATCCAGCGCGCAGAAGCCGTGCTGGAAGAAGTTCGCGCTGTTGCTGATGACCGCCTGAACAACGTCACAATGAAAACCCTTGGCTATGGTGAGATTGCACCATCGGCTTGTAACGTGACCGAGCGTGGCCGTGCGATCAACCGCCGTGTTGAAGTATGGGTCTCCAAGACACAAGAGAGCTAAAACCTGCGCAGCGATACGGGCAACGATTGCCCGTATCCTTGCATCGGAAAAACAAAACGGGCCCTTTGGGGCCCGTTTTTTTGTGGTGAACTTTCCAATGCGCCGGAAACGACGATCAGTGCCACTCACCTGCAGCGGGGCAAGAAATCTGTGGTCTATGCAGGAATGACAAGCTTTAGGTCATCTTCTGGCGCATCAAGCGGCAGATGGTTCTCTTCAAGAACCAGCAAATTCTCGATGCCGATCACATCGCTCTTGGTTTTATAGCCGATCAGGTCTTCGACATTCATATCGAGGTGCCGCGCCATCAGCATCGTTTCTTCCGAGGAAAAGTTGGTCAGCCCGCGCGCTACCTCGGCGCCCTCCTCGTCATAGACATGCAACACATCACCCTTTGTGAAATCACCTTGAATCGAGATCACATCATGCCGCCCGACGCCGCAGTCCCCTGCAACAAGAGCGGCAGCAACGGCGTTTGGCACCACCAAGGTGCCCGAGACCTGCAATCTATTGCTGAGCCAGACCATAAGCGGCGACGCTGTCTTGCCCGTGACAAGGCAGCGGGTGAACCGACGCTCGTTTTCAAGAACCGATGAAATTGGGCGCTCAATGATACCCTCGGCGATAATGGTCTCGACACCCGCGTTCTGCGCCATGTTTGCCGCTTGCATCTTCGTCAACATACCGCCGCTGCCCAGCGCGCTGATGGCAGTGGTAGACTCCAGATGTTCGCTGACGTCGTTAATTTCGGCGATGAACTTGGCATTTGGTTCGGACGGGTCACGATCATAGAGGCCCTCAACGCTGGTCAGAATGACCAAGAGATCTGCATCCACCATCTGCGCCACTTTGGCGGACAGGCGGTCGTTGTCGCCCACACGCAGGTCACGGGTTGCGACAGAATCGTTCTCGTTGATGATGGGCAGAATGTCGTTTTCGAACAACCGTAGCATCGTGTTTTTGATGTTCAGAAACCGGCGTCGATCTTCCATGTCATCGACTGTCACAAGCATCTGTGCGACGTCCATATTATGCTCTGAAGCGATCTGTCGGTAGGCATTCATCAACAGCGGCTGACCACAGGCAGCGGCCGCCTGCTTGTCCAAAATGCCCGCATCTTCGGGGCGTTTTCCGACCATGTTCAGGCCCAAAGCAACCGATCCGGAAGAGGTCAGGATGACATCATGTCCCTCTTTTTTCAGCGCGGCCAAATCGCTGAGCAGGCCATTGATAAAGGCATAGCGCAGGGTCAGGTTTTCGTCATTCGCAAGCAGACTTGAACCGATTTTGACGACAATCTTTTTCTTCTTTGGCATGGAAGCCTCCGGTAAATTATTGTTTTTAATGAATGAAAAGCTATCGGTTTGCGTCACACGACGCAGCCCTGTAGCACTGCTCATTCAATGATTCGCCGACGTATAACATGTACTGCGCCCCTGAACGCAAACAGGTCGCCGCATAGAGCTGCCGATACGCAGGCCTGTACCGAACCGGTGATTGACAAAAAATAGTCCGGCTGATGCGCGATGCGATGCTGCAGAGCAGCAACCAAGAAGTGCGTCCCGTCAGCTCGGAAGAAGGAGACGAAAATGAACATACTTTTGATTGGCTGCGGAAAGATGGGCGGTGCGATGCTGCGGCAGTGGACAAACCACGGCGGGAACAGTTTTACGGTCGCCGATCCTGCGGCAAGTGACCTTCCCGACGGTGTGGCGCATGTGTCAAAAGCGACAGATTTGCCTTCACAGGAATTCGACGTGGTTTTGATCGCAATCAAGCCACAGATGATTGCAGATGTGCTGCCCGCCTACACACATGCGCTCAAAGACGGCGGCATCTTTGTCTCGATTGCGGCGGGCACCAGTGTTGCGTCTTTGGAAAAGGTCGTGGGTGACGCGGCGATTGCGCGGGTCATGCCGAATATGGCCGCACTTGTCGGCATGGGCGTATCGGGGCTTTACGCCAACGGCCGCTGCACTCCCCAGCAGACACGCGACATCGTGGCACTTATTGACCAGACCGGCACGTGCATTGCCGTTGAAAGCGAAGACGAGATCGACCGCCTGACCGCTGTCAGCGGCAGCGGGCCGGGCTATGTCTTCGAGATATTGCGCAACTATGTCGCCGCCGCCGAGACGCTTGGTTTTGACCATGAGACAGCGCGCACGCTGGTATTTGATACCGTCACCGGTACGGTCGAAGCCGCGCGCCAGTCTGAGTTGAATTTGGAGGAACTGCGCAATTCTGTGACCAGCAAGAACGGCACAACGCAGGCCGGGCTGGGTGCATTGATGCAGGACGGGACGCTGGACACCCTGCTCCACGGCACGTTGCAAGCGGCCTACGCCCGCGCAGAGGAACTAAGATAGGACGGAAAGGGAACACAATGAACGATATGAGCACCGAACCGAAAGGGTCCGACATCGCCACCATCGTGGCCGATCTTGGCCAGCGCGCCAAAGCAGCCGCCCGCGATCTGTCCATGGCCACCACTGCGCAACGCAATCTGGCACTGACCGAGGCGGCCAAGGCCCTGCGCGCGAAGACCGCCGATATTCTGGCCGCGAATGATAAAGACCTTGAGAGCATCCGCGACAGTGGCAAGGATGCCGCGTTCATCGACCGGCTGAAACTAACCGATGACCGCGTGGCCGCCATGGGAGATGCGCTCGATGCGATTGCGGCACAGGATGATCCGCTTGGCCGCACACTGGCCACCTTCGACCGTCCGAACGGCCTTAGGATCGAGCGCATCAGCGTGCCAATCGGCGTGATCGCCATGATCTATGAATCGCGCCCGAATGTGGGGTCCGACGCTGGTGCACTATGCATCAAATCCGGCAATGCGGTTATTCTGCGTGGCGGTTCAGAAAGCCTCCATTCTTCGCGCGTGATCGTCGCGTGTCTGGCGCAGGGCCTTGCCGCTGCGGGCCTGCCCGAAGATGCCGTGCAACTGGTCGACACCCGCGACCGCGAAGCGGTGAAGGCGCTGCTGCACAGCACAGACACGGTTGATCTGGTTATTCCGCGCGGCGGGCGCGGTCTTGTGTCCCTTGTGCAGCGCGAGGCACGCGTGCCGACGCTGCTACACCTTGATGGCAACAACCATACCTATGTGCATGAAAGTGCCGATATCGAAAAAGCCATCGGCATCATCCAGAACGCCAAAATGCGCAGAACAGGTATCTGTGGCGCGACCGAATGCGTTGTCGTCGACGCCAAGATCGCTTCACAGGTCCTGCCCTTGATGGCCGTGGCTTTGAACGATTGCGAATTGCGTGGCGATGACGCGGCACGGGCGATCCTGCCGGACATGGTGCCCGCAACGGATGACGATTGGCACACGGAATACCTAAGCAATATCCTGTCCGTGAAAATTGTGGATGATGCCGATGCGGCCATCGCATTCGTTCAGGCCCACTCCTCGGGCCACACCGATGCAATCGTCGCCGAGGACGCGCAAGCCGCGAAACGCTTTATGACGGCGATCGACTCAGCGGTAGTCATGCACAACGCCTCGACCCAGTTTTCGGACGGCGGTGAGTTTGGCATGGGTGCAGAGATCGGGATCGCCACCGGCAAGATGCATGCGCGCGGCCCCGTCGGTGCAGAGCAGCTGACCAGTTTCAAATACTTCGTTCATGGTGACGGGCAGCAAAGGCCCTGAGGCCAGCAAGAAGCGCCAAATGATTGCGGGGCCCCTATCACGGGGGCCCTTATCTGCTTTCACAAAGCCGCCATAGGCATTAGGCAGGCCTATCTTCGCTATTCCGGGGCATACCATGGCGCAAAAATCCACGATCTATAAAGTCGAGCTTTCTGTCTCCGATATGGATCGTCACTACTACGAGACCCATAAACTTACCGTTGCCAAACATCCCTCAGAGACGGACGAGCGGATGATGATCCGTCTTGTGGCCTTTGCGCTGAATGCCGGTGAACATCTAGAAATGACCAAGGGCATTTCCACCGATGATGAACCCGATATCTGGCAGAAGAGCCTGAGCGGCGAATTGGAGTTGTGGGTCGCGCTCGGCCTACCCTCTGAAAAGATCATCCGGCAATCCTGCGGCAAAGCCAAAGCCGTGCGCATCTACGCCTACGGCGGCAAACCAGCCGAGATGTGGTGGGAGAAGGTCAAGAACAGCACCACCCGCTTTGATAACCTGCAAGTGATGAATTTCGTGGAAGAAGAGACCAAGGCGCTTGGCGAACTGGCCAATCGCGCGATGAGAATTCAGGTGAATATTCAGGACGAGGAGGTGATGGTCAGCGTGGATGATACCATCGTCTATGTGACCCCACAGGAATGGAAGCGCGCCCAAGACTGAATCGGCGCGCCACCAGAGAATATTATCCCAAAACCGTGGTGACCGCCTGCACAGTTGCCGCAACCACCTGATCGGCTTCGTCATGGGTCAGACAGAACGGGGGTGCAAAACCCAGAATATCGCCCTGGGGCATCGCACGGGCAATCACACTGTTCTGCTCCAGCAGCTTGGCTGCAATTTGTGGGCCGATTTTGTCGCCCGCGTCATAGAACGTCCGGCTGTCTTTATCGGCCACGAACTCGACCGCGCAGATCATGCCTGTGCCGCGCACGTCGCCCACATGGGGATGATCGGCGAGTGCGGCGCGCATCTGATCATTCAGGTAGTTGCCGACAGTCCCCGCGTTCTCGACCAGCCCCAACGTGTCGATCAGCGCCAGATTGGCGACACCCGCGGCCGCACCGATCGGATGCGCCGAATAAGTCCAGCCGTGGCCGATGGGCCCGTTCTCGTCCGTGCCTCTTTCAAGCACAGACCACATCTTGTCAGAGACAATAGAGCCCGACAGCGGCGCGTAAGCGGATGTCAGCCCTTTTGCGATCGTGATCAAATCGGGGCGCATCCCATAGTGATCAGACCCGAACATCGTGCCAAGGCGCCCGAAACCGGTGACCACTTCGTCTGCGACCAGCAAAATATCATGGCGGTCCAGAACGGCCTGAATGGCTGGCCAATAGCCTTCGGGGGGCGGCACAATCCCGCCTGTGCCAAGCACAGGTTCACCGATAAAGGCCGCGATTGTGTCAGCCCCTTCGCGGTCAATCATCGCCTCCAGTTCGGACACACAATGCGCCACAAACGCGGCCTCGCTTTGTGCCTGATCCGCGCGGCGGAAATAGTATGGTGCCTCTGTGTGAATGACCTGCGCCAGTGGCAGATCAAACTTTTTGTGGAACAGCTCCAACCCCGTCAGCGATCCGGTCATCAGGCCAGACCCGTGATACCCCCGCCAGCGCGAAATGATCTTCTTCTTTTCGGGACGGCCCAGAATGTTGTTGTAGTACCAGATCAGTTTGATGTTGGTCTCATTCGCATCCGACCCCGACAGACCGAAATAGACCTTGGACATATGATCCGGCGCACGGTCCAGCACCATCTTTGCAAGGGTGATTGACGCTTCGGTGCCATGCCCCACATAGGCGTGGTAATACGCCAGTTCCTTGGCCTGTTCCGCAATAGCCTCGGCAATCTCAGGCCGCCCGTAGCCGACGTTCACGCAGTAAAGGCCGGCAAATGCATCCAGCATGCGATTGCCGTCGCGGTCCTCGATGTAACAGCCCGAACCACCCGTAATCACCCGGTGCGGCAGGTTTCCGCGCGCAAATTCGGCTAGGTGGGTGGAGGGATGAAAGAAGTTCTCACGGTCCCATTGTTGCAGCTGATCATTATGTAGCATGACTTATCCCTTCGCGTGGCGGCGCGCCGCCTCATGATTATTGAAAGGAGCCTGTGTGCACGCTGCGGGTCAGAGTTGACGCCGCCAATGAGCAGAAAAGGCTCCGCTCACCCAAGCAGCAGCGCGCAATGCCTTTATTGCCAAGGTCGTATGATCGTTGAACCATGGCCCAACATGCAAGATCAACCATAATCTTCGGCGCAGAGGCCGAAACCGACACGCAGCGCGGCCTGCAATCACGTCATCAAACCAGCCAACGCACAAGAAGCGGCACGATCAGGCTTGTCAGCAGCGCATTCAATGCCATTGCGATGCCAGCGTAGGCACCCGCAACCGGATTTACCTGAAACGCACGCGCCGTCCCGATACCATGGGCGGCCACGCCCACCGCAAATCCGCGCGCACGCCAGTCCGTGATGCGCAGCAGGTTCATGACAGGTGTGACTGTCACGGCCCCGATGATCCCCGTCAGGATCACCAGAACAGCCGTCAGCGCCGGTAGCCCGCCGATGGCTTCCGATATCCCAAGTGCCACGGGTGCGGTCGTGGATTTCGGGGCCAATGACAGCAGCACCTCCATCGGAAGAGAAAAGGCACGCGCCAACAAAATCGCTGACCCGGCCGCCACGAGAGACCCTGCAATCAAGGCCAGGACAATCGGTGCAACCGAGGTGCGAATGGTTTCACGATTTTCCCAAAGCGGCAAAGCCAACGCGACCGTCGCGGGGCCCAGCAGAAAATGGATGAACTGCGCCCCCTCGAAATAGGTCGGGTAGTCCGTATTGGTCAGCCAGAGAACAGGTGCGATCAAAAGAACTGACAGCAGCACCGGATTGGCCCAGGGTGGGTTGCCAAGCCTGCGCGCCAGCCCATCCGCGACCAGATAAGCCAGCGTCGTTGTCGTGAGCCAGATCAGCGGCGTTGTGGACAGATAGCTCCAAAGCTCGGCAACGTCGGTCATGTGGTCTTGCCTTCAATAAGATAGCGCACACCAATAAACGTGCCGACCGCCGCCAGCATGGAAAGCACGGTCGATACAGTCAGGATGAACAGCAATACCAGCCCGTCATCTGAAAACACCTGCAAGTTGCCGATCACACCGACACCTGCAGGGACAAAGAGAAACGACAGATTGGCCAATATGACCGTTGTTGTGGGCCTCAGCTGTTCCGTGAGTGCGGGCCTCAGGCTCAGGAGCAGGACCAACAACGCAAGCCCGAGCACCGGACCGGGGATCGGCAGGCCCGCGCCACGGACAGTAATTTCACCCAAGAGCTGGCAGCCTAACAGAAGACCAAGTGTCTGAAGCATGAGAATTCTCCGCTGAAGGTACTTGCCCTTTCAGTCTGATCGCAAACACGCTGCAGGACCAATGGAAATGTTCAGGTCTTTAGACGGGGATGCGCTTGCAGGCGTTCGTGAAAACCGAAATGTCTTTGGCAAAACGCTCAGGTGCCTCAAGGAACGGCGCATGGCCGATCCCTTCATATGGCACGTATTGCCCGTTTTGCATGGCATGCGCCGCCGCCTCTCCTGTCGCTGGCGTGACAACCTCATCCTGCGTGCCGTGGATCACCAGAGCGGGGCAGTTCATCTTGCCAAAGACGGGCCGTAAATCCACATCGGCGCGGAACAAGGCCCTGCGGACATGGGCAGGGCAAAGCATGTTTGCGCCCACCATTTCCGCATAAGTCCTGCGGTCCAATGGCGCGGAAGTGCAGGCATCGACAAAACGCGCCGTGGCGGCAAGTCGGCGGGGCACGTCATCGGTGTAAAGATCACGGTCGAGGCCCGGGCTTGCGGGCCCCGCCATCCAACTTTCGCGGTGGGCTCCGATAGCGAGAACGCCACCTGCAAGGACGACACCAGCGATATCGGCATCGCCCTTGACGTCAAGATAGGCCGCAATCACACGCGCGCCGTAAGACCACCCCACCAGCACGGGCATATCCAGTTTTGCCGCATCCATTACCGCCTGAACATCCTCTGCCCAAAGGGCAGTGTCGGTATAGGCCGCCTCGTTTTCCGGTTTATCTGAGCTTCCATGCCCCCGAAGGTCCATTGCGACGACAAAGTAGTGATCTTGCAGTCTTTCCCAAAGGGGTTGCCAACACATCCACTGCTGGGCCCAGCCATGGATGAGCAAAATAGAAGGACGTGTCGCGTCACCAAAACAGGTGAATGCGATACGCGTCCCGTCCGATGAGATGGCATGTGACGTTGACATAAGGTTCGGTAACAGCGTTCGCTGCAAAGGAAAAGGCGCGGGCCTTCGCAGGGTCGGACGAGGCTGTATCAATATCGACAGGCTTTTTCGCGCACGGCAATACAAATCGCGCATTAAAGACGCACATCTTGTTGCGTTTCACCAACAACACAACATGTCTGGCTCTTAAGAAAAATGGTGCCCCCACACGGACTCGAACCGCGGACCTACTGATTACAAATCTCTTTTGCCGGAAATACCACCATTTACCGAAACGTGGCCATCTTATTGACTTGTTTACCGAATATCAATTTGATTTACCGATTTGGAAGCATCGATTTACTGCAATTTCCCGAACAGACGCGTCCTATATGCGTCCTAGGGTGTAAGGTGAAAAATGGCGAACCGTAACAAAACACCTGCAAAAGCGCGCCTCAGTGCAAAATTTATCAATAGTCTCGTTGCAGGTGACAGAGACTACTGGATAGCTGAAGAAACCTTCCCAAAGCTGAAGCTCAAAGTAACGCCTTTGGGTAATCGGAGTTTTGTTTTGCGGTACCGCAACGCGCAGGGAACGGAAAGAAAGCTAAAGCTTGGGGACTTTCCTGACATCAACGCCGACCAAGCCAGACAGCTCGCGAGCCGCTATGCTGCTGAAGTTGCCAGCGGCGGCGATCCGGCGGCACAAAAGCAGGAAACTCGCCATGGCCTCACGCTGTCTGATCTAGGACAACGCTTCCTTGAGGAACATGGCGAGTTGCACCTAAAAGCCACAACGCTTCAAAACTACAGACAGATATTGAAAGCCGTTATCGATCCGAGCCTTGGTAAGCAGCCCATTGTCAGTATCTCGCGGGCGCAATTGCTAACGCTTCAGAAAAGCATGGCGAACAGACGGTATCAGGCCAACCGAACAATCGGTTTCATTCGTACGCTCTATAATTGGGCTAAGAAGAACGGACTTTATCAGGGCACAGATAATCCTGCACAAGGCATACCGCCATATAGGGAGCGTAAGGTTGAGAGTTTGTTATCAAAGGAGCAGACCGCCGAACTCTGGGAGGCCATCAAGCAAATTCGGCGAACGCATCCGGGACGAGAAACTGCCCTAAACGTCATAACCTTTTGCTGGCTTACTGCATGTCGTCGAGGCGAAGCCTTCAAACTCCGCTGGGAAAACGTCGACTTCGAGCGTTCGGAAGTACACTTTGTCGAGGCAAAAGCTGGCAGTCGCAAGCAAAAGATGTCGACGCAGCTAAAAGCATTTCTAAGTCAGCTCAGTAGTCACGGTAGCGATGCTTATGTGTTCCCAGGAATCAAACGCGATACTCCGTTGACTGACATTAAGAAGACTTGGGACCTTGTTAGACAGACCGCGGGGCTCCCAAATTTCCGCCTACATGACATACGGCATAACGTTCTAAGCGATATTGCCGCGGAGTATGACCTTGCAACGGCTGCTGCTGTCGGCGGACATCAAAGCATCCGATCCACGATGAGGTATGCTCAGGCAAGGCAGCAAACAACGGCTGATGCACTCGAGAGGTTAGGAAGCAATATTGCAAGGTATACAGAGGAAGATAGCTAATGCCGCTACCCAAACGTCGAATTCGTCTTCGCCATATTGAAAAGAACAAGACAGGTGTGAAAAAAGAACAAGCCGCCAAAGTGAAGAAGACTAGGCGTCCGGTTCATACCGCAGCTGGCGAGTTGAATGAGATTGCTGCAGCCGAGTTCTTGAACAAGTCAGTTCAAACGCTTCGAAACCGTCGCAGCCTCGGAAAACCACCAAAATTCAAACGCGTAGGAAGGTCTGTATATTACATGCTGTCTGATCTTGAAGATTTTCGAACAGCAATCACAAGAAACGGAACCATTATTTCGGAATGATGCGTTAGCACCCCCGGGGCATTGCTAACTGTCGGAAAAATTTTGAGTGTCTATCAAAATCACCATCTCACTTTGCCCGGCATCACAGATTGATAGGTCACTTTTTCCTCTCAGTACCGTCACACCCGCTACCCTAGTAGTTCTGTATAACGAATTAAGAACTAAGTATCTGACAAGAAACAGTAAATGTTCATTTTAACGTCAATAGCCCGACCAACTCTATCACTACAATCGATTGTAACTTTTTATACAAACATATCAGCCACTTAGCGGTTTTGAATCAAATATGTATTCACACGCGTAAAAAACCCCTCATTTCCTGAAAGCACCTTTACGGAGAGCGTGCAGATTCCCAGATGTTCTGTACACAAGCGAACCAACATTCGTAGGAGCACAGCATGGATTTTTCGGACAAATATATTTCTTACATTCGTGTCTCGACTGACCGACAAGGAAAAAGCGGCCTTGGGCTAGAAGCACAAAAAGCGGTTGTCGACGGATTTGTAGAACAATCTGGAGGTCAACTAATTAATGAGTATGTCGAAGTAGAAAGCGGCAAGCGCAATTCACGGGCACAACTCCAAGCCGCTCTCGAAGAATGCAAGCACAAACACGCCACTCTCATCATCGCCAAGCTAGACCTGCTTGCCCGCAACGTCTACTTTATATCCGGTTTGATCGAAAGTGGCGTTCCCTTCCGTGCTGTGGATATGCCCGAAGCAAACCGCTTTGTTCTCCATATCATGGCCGCAGTTGCTGAACACGAAGGCAGGGCAATCTCGGAACGTACCAAAGCAGCCTTGGCAGCAGCAAAAGCTAGGGGTGTTAAACTTGGCAGATCATGCCAAGCACTTGCGGATCGCAAAATTGCAGATGCCGATGATTTTAGCGATAAGCTGGGGCCTTTGATCAAACAACACAAGATTGACGGGCTGTCGGTTAGAAAAATTGCGAAAAGGCTTAATTTCGACAAGGTGCCGTCTTACAATGGTGGAAAGTGGTACTCTTCTACAGTTCAACGGGTATGGAAGCGTTACACTAGTCGCAATTCTATAACCATCGGGAAAACCCCCAGCCCCCCATGTCAAATCCTATAGTAAGAAGAGACAGTTTTGTTCGATCACTGTCCGCCCAAACCCAGATCACAGCTGAAAATGCTTTTATTGATCGCATCCGCCTTGATGTGGGTGATTGGGCGCTTTCCGGTGATACAGATCAAATATGTGATGCTCTCACAAATCTTCGAGAAGCTGAAACCTATACGGCTAATGGTGAGTGCGTACAGCTTTTCAACAATCATATCATTGAAGCGATTTGGAATGTCCGAGGGCTAAAATTCAACTCCAACCCAAACAGAGACAATTTAGCGCAAAATGCTCCGCTGCTGTCTGGAAAAGTTGACCTAGCAATGTGGCAATATCGACCTGTGAGCCGCCAACCCGGCGAGCAAGCTCGTATCGTTTTTGAAACCCAATTAAACCTAACCCGTTTCATTCAAGCTCAGCGACTGAAGCGAATAACCCGACTTGATCGGCCAAAACTTGCATCAGAGTATATACTTGCGATTTCTCCAGAAGAAAGCTGGTATGAAACCGAAACCCCACTGAGACCGGCAACCAACCTGATTATTGGTCCCAATAAAAAGTATGCATTTGCACTTAGCCAGTCGATGACACAACAACTCGAACACTATTTAACCGTTGCATGTGACACTTTATCGAATGTGATGTTGGAGGCATTTGATGGGTCCAGAGCAACCGCTACCCACATCCCCTACTTATCGCTCAAGGAAATTGAGTTTTATTGGGAGTTCGATTCCGATGCGCCAATTGATTGGGTGCTTTCAATGAGGGAAATACTCGCGCAGCAAAGCGAAAGCTTCGGCGAGGATATGTATCAGACGACACACCCTTCCTTACAAACCCAAAATCAAAGCCCTTGTTTCACACTCCGGATGACACAATTCATCAGGATAAAGGTATACGCCAAAACCAATAGACGAGTTCGATTCGAAGTCAAACTGAAAGAAAATGCGATAAACAATACGGCTGGTCGACGAACGCATGACAGTATCGACGGCGTTTTATCCATGATTGCTCCACTCGCTCAGGAGGCAGCAAAAAGACTGCGACCAGTCCTGCAATCGATTGCAGCGGAGCCTCAACCGCGGGGCAGTTTTACAGCAGTCGAGCTGATGCACCAAATTCTCCGTGCATCTGACGATCCACACGTCTCCGAGACGATCATCGCGTCCCTTGTAACGTTTGGCCGTATCGCACCTTACAATAACGATCCGATCCGTCACGCGATCAAGAAATTAAAAGAACTCAAAGTCCCGATTCTTCGCCCTCGTATCCCACGCAGCCGAATTTGCGTGGTTACAGACGAATATCGCGACGCTTTGGCCAGCCTTCGGCTTTATCGATAGGTTTCATCCGACAACTGAACTGCTATATGCCGCCTTCTCTAATCCAAACACCACCCGTTCTGCGGAAACCGGCACCAAAATCAATGCTCGGCGACCGAAGCACCCTAGCATCGCCAAAGCCCACGAGACGGCTCTCCAGGTTGCCAACTATTCCCATGATGGCCGCGGAGCACAAACCGCTAGGTTGGATTGTCAAACAAGGCTACAGCTCGGAAGGCGGTAACATTAGACTCCTAGCAATCGGAATTGCTTTAGACATGAGCTGATCCCAACGCACAAAGGGGAACAAAGATGGAACAATATTACCGTTCCTAACGTTTAACCGTGGTCAACCGCGCAACATCTAGCTATCATAAATATGGCAAGTACCTTATGACGGGCGTTCGCCGCTACACACGTACTTTGACCTGAGGGCCAAAATGAACCAGAACAGAACTATCGTCAGCTTGTTTTCCGGCATCGGTGGGTTCGAAGTAGGATTTGCGAAAAGTGGTATTCCAACCTCTTTGGCCTGCGAGATTGAACCCACTGCGCAACTTGTGCTGAAGTCTCACATTGCCAATACTCGGATCTATGACGACGTGTCCGAGCTGAAGTCCATCCCATCCGCATTTGCTGTTACCGCTGGATTTCCGTGTCAAAACTTGAGCTTGGTTGGCGATAATAGTGGCATTCAGGGGCGTGATACCAAAATCGTCTTCGACATGTTTTCGCTTGTTGCGAAGTCACCAGATCATGAATGGTTAGTTCTTGAAAACGTTCCTTTCATGCTCTGGCAGAGAAAAGGCGAAGCTATTCGTTTTGTAACAGAAAAACTATCCAGTTTGGGCTACAAATGGGCATACCGAGTGGTCGATGCTAGGTCATTTGGGATACCTCAGCGCAGGAGGAGAGTAGTAATTGTTGCTTCGAAAAAACACGACCCAAGAGATGTTCTTTTTTCCACGGACTGCGACTCGCCTTCATGGATTGAAGATGATGGCAAAGTTCCTTGCGGTTTCTCATGGACCGAGGGTCGGTATGGTCTAGGGTGGGCTCCTAATGGTGTGCCAACAATCAAAGGCGGTTCGAGGATAGGAGTGCCTTCTCCTCCCGCGATTTGGTTTCGAGATACTGGCCTGATTGGCACACCATCCATTGAAGACGCAGAAAGGCTTCAGGGTTTTGATGCGCATTGGACAAAAGCTGCAACAGGCCCGAAAGGGCAACTTGGAGCCCGATGGAAACTGGTGGGAAACGCCATACCTGTGGGAATCGCTGATTGGGTCGCTCGGCAACTTGTTAGCCCAGGGACATTCTTGCTGGATGATCGAGTTAAAGTTTGGAAAAGTAGGATCTGGCCGAATGCTGCATACGACGTCGGCGATGGTGTCATGAAGGTAGACATTGGTGAGTTTCCAGAAAAACACCAATGCGAAGGGCTCAGCAAATTTCTTTGCTTCCCAGTTAAGGAGCTTTCAGAGCGCGCATCCCTAGGATTTCTCAAGCGAGCTAGAGAAGGAAAGCTTCGGTTCAAGGATGGCTTCTTAGACGCAGTAGAGCAGCATGCTAACACAATGTCTCAGAAAAATTATGTAGCTGCCCGTACTGCGGCAGAATGACGGGTCGTTCTTATGAATTACGAAAGTAAACGGGACTTTGCTACAGAAAAACCCGGCGTTCTGAAAGAGTCATTCACTACCGACGGCCAACGTATCTTTCGGAGAGTTCACGATACGGATGGAAACGAACTTTCTCGAAGCGCTGTCGGGTTAAACTGCTCTTTGGAAGGGAAAACTCAACTAGAGCTTTCAGGGTTGTTTTACCAGCATTGGTTGCGCCTCAAGAATCCAATCGAAAGCAATCCTCAACGGGGGGCAATGCGAATAGTTGATCTTTTTGCTGGTTGCGGAGGGCTTTCACTTGGAATTGATGAAGCCGCAAAAGCGTGCGGTTTTAGACCCCAGCACCAGTTCTTTTCCGAGATTGATAGCAAGATTGCAGACGTCTTCTCAGAGAATTTCTCCACGTTGAACGGGCATGTTGGTGACATATCGGAACTTATCGACGGTGTTATAGGAGAGCGCCCGACCTCCGCAGAAAATCATTTTATTAGTCACGTAGGTAGCGTTGACTTGCTTTGTGGAGGGCCTCCTTGCCAAGGTTATTCTGACCTAAACAATTATACTCGCCGCGACGATCCAAGGAACTCACTTTATTTCTTAATGGCTCGCGCCGCCGAGCTTTTGAAACCAAAGGCACTTCTAATTGAAAATGTTCCGGGCGTCTTGAAGGATCGGACAGGGAGCTATCAGTCTACGATCTCAAATCTAATTGCGCTTGGCTACAAAATTGAAACTATCACCCTCAATGCATCTAGTTTTGGAGTTCCTCAAAGCAGGAAAAGAACATTCTTGTTTGCTGCACGATCAGTTGAGCAAGCTACCAACTGGCGAAGGTCAATTGAAGAACTCAAAAGTAGCAATCTGCGAAACCCGCTTTGGGCTATTTCCGATATTTCGGAATACACAGAGAGCCAAGGCTTTCGGGCCCCATCCAAGCTCTCAGCAGAAAGCAAAATGCGGGTAGACTGGCTTTTTGAAAACGATGAGCATGAGTTGCCCGATCGACTTCGACCGGACTGTCATCGTTTGAAATCCCATAGCTATAACTCAGTTTACGGCAGGATGTATGCGGAAGGATTGGCACCAACGATCACGACGGGCTTCTTGGTCATGGGACAGGGACGTTTCATTCACCCCACAAAACGAAGGACCTTAACCCCTCATGAAGGCGCTCGGTTACAGACATTTCCTGACTACTTCAAATTTGGAACACAGATACGGTCAAAATACGCAAAGATGATCGGAAATGCAGTCCCACCGCTATTCGCATATTATGTTGGCTTGGCTACGATTCATGCGGCCATTGACTAATAGTAGTAGCTCGCCTTCTATTTCGTTCCATTTTTTGTTTAGGTTGATTGTACAGACGGAAAAGTGGTGCCCAAGAGTTGAGAAATCTAACCTCAAATCCTCATCAATCCTTGGGTAAAGCAACATTCCAGAAACTGAAAGATCGGAACTAAGCGTACTTTGATGCGATACATAAGCCTGGATCTGATAAAAGTGATCTGATCTAATACGTTTTGAGCCAAATCTTTTCTGGAAAATTGACCCTGAAAACTTTGTATCTATAATCAGTACGCAGTGGTCGCCGAAAACGGAAACATCCGTTTGCATTGACGGAATCAGACTTCGAAGCCGAGGTAGAACCTCCAACCCCACAGGTGCAAAACGCTTGGATGCAATCGAATATCTCGACCCTAACTTTGCCTTCAAAAAATTTCGAACAAATGCCTCAAACAGTCTCCGCATCGCCAATTCATCATTTATGTAGTCGCTAAACCAACGCAATCCTTTACCATCGGACACGTACATTTGGTCAAATAGAAGCTCACATAGCGCCAAAGGAAACCGATAGCGTCGCATAGAACGATCTAGGTTAATTGCCGCAAACCGGCGCTTTGAAAGCGGAACATCAGCAACAACTTTGAGCATTTTGAATATTTTAGCGGCCTGTTCTCGGATGCCCTGATCGATTGATCGATTGGACACAAGGGCCTTGAATGTTGCTTTAATTATTTGGTTTTCTATACCATCCACTTCCATGCTTGGATAATGACAAATCAGCATCCCAGCTCTGAAATCCGGGAGTAGAGTGGACCGCGTTACGTCAATTTTGCCACGTACTCCATGCATGCGCTCAGTCCTAAAACCGTGCTTCTTAGCTAGAGATTCACGAAGAATTTCTTGTGTCGCCTCGCACAGCATGGATGCAAGGAAGTCAACCGGGGCCTCAATGTCAGACGCTTGAAGTGTCTTGAGGCTGCCCGGTCGAAACTCTCCCCATGCATAAACAAACATGTGAAAGAAATTGAGAACTGGGATTTGAACAGCCATCCGCGTTAAACCTGCGGGTCGCTTTCTTCGCCTAATGGCGACTCTGGAACAATTACTAACGGTTCTTTTAGCAATGCCAGTTGTTCAGTTACTCTTTCTTCATCATCCATCCAATAATCGCGCAGAAGCGGTTCTATTTCATGTTTGACTATGTTGGAGTACCAGTCCTCTGGCGACTGATCCTTGGGTATAAAACCACAGAAATAGCTATGACCCAATTCAAACCCCGGGCCCAGCGCTCGCGTATCTTCCGTAATTACTCTGTTCAGATTCAAAAATCGCTCCGACACTTCGTCTATTAGTCCAGAGGGCACACAATTGCGGGACAAGAATTCATGAAACTCAGCAGTCCCGTATGCGGGCTCTAGATCAATAAAAGAGAAACGGCGGCGCAACGCATAGTCGATAATCGAAAGTGACCGATCCGCAGTGTTCATAGTAGCCACAACGAATACGTTCTTCGGTACAAAGAACGTTCGCTCGTTTTCAGGGTCCGTGTAAGCTAAAGAGACGGCAAACTCGCCATCTCTTTTTGTAGCTTCAATTAGTGACAAGACTTCGCCAAAAACTTGTGAGACATTCGCCCTATTGATTTCATCGATGAACACAACATATGGGTCGCCTTGGTTTTCTCTGGCTATATCACAAAACTTTAAGAAGGCCCCCTCCAAGACGCGGAGATTGCCCTCACTTGAGGGCCTCCAACCGACAACAAAATCTTCATACGAGTAAGCCTGATGAAACTGTAAATTTAGAACCCGACTTTGATCAAGTGCCGTTTCATTTGAAATGCTTTTCCCGACCACAGTCTTGCCAGTGCCGGGCGGGCCTTGGAGACAGATGCACTTTTTGCGCATCAACTCTGATCGAATAGTCCGTCTTGTTTTCTCTAAAAGAAATACTCCATCGGCCACTGGATCATCGTAGTCACTGAGATTCTTTGTTAGGTTCCTCCGATCACGGACTTTTACTTCTTTTGCTTTTGAAAAATCGTAGTCTAAGAATTCACAAATACCTTGAGCAGTTTTACGTTGATCTTTGTCGAAGTAGACCCCAATGACCCGCCAATCTGGTTTGGCGCCAATAAAAACGGAAATGCCACCTAAAATATACGCGTTTCGATCCATGTAGCTGAGGATTTTTGAGTAGGTTTCGGTCTCACCAGTACATCTACCGACAAACACCCAATCAAGCATTTCGACATCAGACCGGACTCGCTCAGCGATTGTTTCACTTGCAGCCCTTCCAGTCTGTTTGTCATCATTGAGTGCACGGATACTGATATGATTTCGAGGTATGCCAACTGCTTTCGCGAGGGGCCCAGCAAACGCGTCTCTTTGGCTGTCCGTTAACTGGTTCCGGCCACTATCACTTGTACCACTTCCTCCGAGATTTTCGTAAAGGTCTCTCAGGTTAATTTTGGGCTCTGTTACTGCTTCGTTTCCGCCTCCCACCAAATCAGCCTCAGTCTGTTCATTCATCCCTAATGCTCCCAGCATTGCGTCAACACATTTATCTGCGCAAGTATGCGAGATTGCTACGATAGTTGCAGGTACGGTTGCAATTCCTTTATAGGAACGACTGCGTCCCTTAGATTTACGCGTCCTATGTACGTCCTGACGGATCGCTCAAAGATGCCGCACTCAGGCCTTCAAACTAAAGCATTGTTTTTAAATGATAAATTGGTGCCCCCACACGGACTCGAACCGCGGACCTACTGATTACAAATCAGTTGCTCTACCAGCTGAGCTATAGGGGCACTGGTGCACCGTCGGTGGCGCATCGGATCGTCCGAATGCGCGGCGTATAGCAGGGACAAACGGCGGTGTGCAATGGTGTTTTCGCATCGCCCGCAGAAAAAATTGTCCTCAGGCGACGTCCGCACCACTGATGCTATGATACCTGCTTTCGCGCAGGGCAAATCGCCCTATGATGGCGCCACCCCGAACCCGCAAAAGGACCCTTTATGCAAATCGCATTTCATATCGGCGCGAATTGCACGGATGAAGACCGGCTTCTGAAATCTGTTTTCAGGAATGCCGATGCCTTGCTGCAGCAAGGTATCGCGGTTCCGGGCCCGGGGCGGTATCGCAAACTGCTGCGCGAGGCCATCGACGGTCTGGATGGCGCGCGCCCAACATCTGACGCCCGCGATGTGCTGCTGGATGCGATTGTCGAGGACGACAAGATCACTCGCCTTGTTTTGAGCAACGACAATTTCCTGACGATTCCACGCCGGATTTTCGATCACGGCGTCTTTTATCATCAGGCCGAAAAGAAGGTGCGCGGTCTGCACAGTCTCTTTCCGGATGATGACATCTCGCTCTTCATGGGGATGCGGCACCCTGCAAGCTTTCTGCAGGAAACCGCAACGCGTGCCGGTGTGACAAATCTGGGGGAGTATCTTGGCCTGCTTGCGCCGCTTGACTTGCGCTGGTCAGACGTGATCCGCAGGATCAAAAGGGCCGCACCGCAGATCCCGCTTTATGTCTGGTGCAACGAAGACACGCCATTGATCTGGGAAGAGCTGATCCGGCTGTTTTCCGGCGTTCCCGCGGATATGCCGGTTGCGGGCCAGTTCGATGTGCTGTCCGGCATCGTCACTGCCGAAGGACTTGAGCTGCTGACATCAGGGATCGCAGCGCTGGACCATAACGATGTTGACGCGCGGCAGGACCTGATTGCCGATATACTGGAAACCCACGCCCTGCCCGAGCAGGTGGAAGATCGCATCGACCTGCCCGAACTGAACGACGCGGTGGTTCAGGCCATGACGGCGTCCTATGAGGCCGATCTTGATCTGATTGGCCAGATGGAAGGGGTGGCGCTGATCCTCCCCTTCGATTGAGGCCTACATGCCCAAAGCGGCCAGATACATTTCCATAACAGCTTCTTCTTCGGCCAGATCATTGGCGTCGCGCTTGCGGATGGCGACGATCTTGCGCAGGACTTTGGTGTCATAGCCACGGCCTTTGGCTTCGGCCATCACCTCTTTTTGCGCGTCTGCGATGTCTTTCTTTTCCGCCTCAAGCCGCTCGTAGCGCTCAACAAACTGCCGGATTTCCTGGCCTGCGACGGTGCTTGCGGTATCGGTCACTGAATCGTTCATCAAAGCTCTCCTGAAAAGTTGCCTTTCACTAGCCCCTGCCCCCGAAACCCGCAACCCTTGCGCCGACACCTGTGGCACGCTAGGTCCGGCAAAAAGAGGTATTGATCATGGAAATCGTTGTTTGGATTGGTGCGGGTCTTTCGGTCATCGGGCTATGCGGGATCGTCTATAGCATTGTGGCTGTCACACGGGCCAAACGCGCGAACCTGCCCGATGAGGAACTGCGCGCGCGCATCGCAAAGGTCTTGCCGGTCAACCTTGGGGCGCTACTGATTTCCGTCATTGGCCTGATGGCTGTCGTGATCGGGGTGATGCTGGGCTAAAGGTCTGCCCCTTCGTGCATGACAATCGTGGCCATTGCCGCCAGCGCCGGAACCGCTGCCCCGTATTTGCGCGCCATTGCAGGGTTTGAAGCATTGCCAGCCGCGGCACGTGCCGCAACCCCCGCCAGAATTGCCGCCAGCCGGAAGAAGGCGAACACCAGATAGAAAGGCCAGTTGTCGATAGCACCCAAGCCGCGCCGTGCCGCATAGGCGGCCACATATTGCGCCTCATCCGGCAGGCCGCAAGCTGCGCGGTCGATCCCGGCCAACCCGCGCATGTCGCCCGCGTTGGGCAGCCGCCACTGCATGCATTGATAGGCCAGATCAGCCATCGGATGGCCCAGCGTTGACAGTTCCCAATCCAGCACGCCGATGATTTGCGGCGTATCAGGCGCAAACATGATATTGTCGAGCCGGTAGTCCCCATGCACCAGCGCCACCTGTCCGTCATCGGGCGGCATATGGGCGCCAAGCCATGCCATGATATCTGTCATTGCCTCTGATGGGGTGTCGGTTGAGGCTAGATATTGCTGGCTCCAGCGATCCAGCTGGCGGGCGAAGTAATTGCCCGGCTTGCCGAAATCAGCCAGACCAACTGCCGCGGGATCGATATCATGCAAAGCCGCCAAGGCCGCATTCATCGCGTCATAGATCGCCGCGCGTTCATTGCGGTCACTCTCGGGCAAGGCCGGATCCCAAAAGATTCGGCCCGGCAGATAGCGCATGACGAAAAACGCGCGTCTGCTGGGCGACATCTCGGCCTCTGCAAGATGCAGCACCGCAGGGACCGGCACATCCGTGTCTGCCAAGGCCTGCATCACACGAAATTCACGGTCCACAGCATGGGCCGAGGGTAAAAGCCGCCCAGGCGGTTTGCTGCGCAAGACATAGGTGCCGCTGTCGGCAGTGAGCTGATAGGTCGGGTTTGACTGGCCTGTGCCGAATTTCGTCACCGCCGTCAGTCCCGCAAATTCGGGGATCGCATTGCTTAGATATACATCCAGATCAGGCAGGCTGATCCCAAGGTTTTTTGCGGCTTCTTTCATGACCGCATTAGGGCTGGCCGCTTGCGAAACTGCAAGCCTTTGATTGACACCCCGCCCCCACGGTGCACGATAGCGTAACACAAATACGGGGCGCGAAAATGGACCTTGGACATACCGAGCGGCTTTTGCCGGTACTTGCGGCAGTGAAAGCGATGATCACCGATGAGATCGCCCCTTTGGACGAAGAGTTCCTGTCCGAAGTCAGCATCGGCGACCGTTGGACATTCACGCCACGCCAGACCGAAATTCTTGAAGGCCTCAAGGCCAAGGCAAAGGAACGCGGGCTTTGGAATTTCTGGGACACTTTCCGCGATGGACCGCAGCTGAATACAGTTGAATATGCCTATCTGGCCGAGGAAATGGGCAAGAGCCATCTGGCCGCCGAGGTCTTTAACTGCAACGCGCCTGATACCGGCAATATGGAGGTCTTTGCCCGCTACGGCACTGACGCCATGAAAGAACAGTGGTTGAAACCGCTGATGGCGGGCAGGATCCGCTCGGCCTATCTGATGACAGAGCCGGATATCGCGAGTTCGGATGCCACAAACATCGCCATGCGCTGTGAGCGCGACGGGGACAGCTATGTCTTGAATGGCCAGAAATGGTGGGCGACGGGTGCAGGTGATCCGCGCTGTGCCGTGCATATCGTGATGGTACGCACCGCCTATGAAGGACCAAAGCATCAGCAACACTCCATGATTGTCGTGCCTGCCGATACCCACGGCATCACGAAACTGCGCCCGATGGAGGTTTACGGCCATGACGATGCCCCCCACGGCCATATGCATTTCCGCTATGACGATGTGCGTGTGCCTGCTGAGAATATGCTGCTTGGTGAAGGGCGCGGTTTCGAGATTGCGCAAGGGCGGCTTGGACCAGGACGTATTCACCACTGTATGCGCGCGATCGGACAGGCCGAGAAGGCGCTGCAATTGATGTGTGAACGGTCATTGGCACGCGAGGCCTTCGGCAAACCATTGGCGCAACTTGGCGAGAACTTCGACATCATCGCCAAGGCGCGCATGGATATCGAACAGGCACGGCTTTTGTGCCTGAAAGCCGCTTGGATGATGGATCAGGGCGACAAACGCGCCGCGGCCCCTTGGATCAGCCAGATCAAGGTGGTCGCCCCGCAAATCGCACTCGATATCACGGATAAGGCCGTGCAGATGTACGGGGCAGCCGGCGTGTCACAAGATACCCCGCTGGCACGGCAATGGACCCATCTGCGCACCTTGCGGCTTGCGGATGGGCCGGATGCAGTACATCGCAGGCAGGTCGCACGGGCCGAACTGGCCCGTTACTCGGTGGGGCAGAACAGCTCGTAAACCCGTTCAAGCAGAGGGCGGATGCGCGGGTCGGAAAGGCTATACCGCATGCTACGGCCGTTGCGCTGACAGGACACAAGCCCCTCGTTGCGCAGACGCAAAAGTTGCCCAGAGACATACGACTGGCTCGCGCCAAGCGCTGTTTCCAATTCGCTTACACTCAGATCACGCGGAACTAGCGCACATAGAATGCGCAATCGGCCAGGATTGGAAAGCGACTTGAAAAGGTCAGCCGCTTCCGCTGCTGCCTCGTCCATTGGGTCTGCGAGTTCTTGAACCGGATTTGTCATGCGAAATAAAATACCTCATCGTTAAATACATTTCAACATTGAAATGTGTTTCGAACTCCCTATTTTGTACTCCAAAGGAGATTCGATATGACCCCTCATGTAAAAGCATTCTTCGACGACGCAACCAACACAGTGTCATATGTCGTCCGCGAGCCGGAAGGTCGCACCTGTGCGATTATTGATAGCGTGTTGGATTATGATCCCGCCTCTGGGCGCACCAACATGAAATCCGCCGATGAGATCATCGCTTGGGTGAAGGCCGAGGACCTGCAGGTTGCATGGATTCTGGAAAGCCATGTCCACGCCGATCACCTTTCGGCGGCGCCTTATCTGCAAGAGCATTTGGGCGGCAAGATCGGGATTGGTGCGAATATCACCATCGTGCAGGACACATTCGGCAAGGTCTTCAACGAAGGCACCGAATTCCAGCGGGATGGGTCGCAGTTCGATGCGCTGTTTGAAGATGGTGACAGTTTCCACATCGGACAAATGCGTGCTGACGTGCTGCATACACCCGGCCACACACCTGCTTGCCTGACCTATGTCATCGGCGACGCGGCCTTTGTGGGTGATACACTCTTTATGCCTGATTTTGGCACCGCCCGTTGCGACTTCCCCGGTGGCTCTGCCAAGGATCTCTACACCTCGATCCAGAAAATCCTGTCCCTGCCTGATGAGACCCGCATTTTTGTGGGCCACGATTATAAGGCGCCGGGGCGTGATGAATTTGCGTGGGAAACGACTGTCGGCGAGCAAAAGGCGCTGAACGTCCACATCGGTGCAGGCCGCCCGATGGAAGAGTTCGTATCCATGCGGCAGGAACGGGATGCAAAACTTGGCATGCCACGGCTGATCTTGCCGTCATTGCAGACAAATATGCGCGCGGGGAACCTTCCCGAGCCGGAAGACAACGGGCAACGCTACTTCAAAGTGCCCATCAACACACTGTAAAACCACGGAATGGAATAGGACTAAACATGCCAATAGATTGGATCATGGGGCTTGTCGGTGGCGTGCTTATCGGGACGGCCGCTGCGATTTTCCTGCTTGTGAACGGGCGGATCATGGGCGCATCGGGTATCATCGGCGGCCTCGTCGATGGCAGCGGGCGCAGTGACTGGCAAGAGCGTGCGGCGCTGATTGCGGGGCTGTTTGTCGTTCCCGGCGTCGCGGCACTGGCGATGGGCGGATCAGAAACAAACCTGACCGGCAACTGGGCCATCATCATCGTGGCCGGCCTTCTGGTGGGCGTTGGGACGCGTTTTGCCAATGGCTGCACCTCGGGCCACGGCGTCTGCGGGATTTCGCGGCTGTCTTTGCGCGGCATCGTCGCAACCGCCTTCTACATCGGTGCCGGCGGCCTGACCGTCGTTCTCTTCAAACATATTCTGGGAGTGATCTGATGCGCACCTTCGTTTCTTTCCTTGTCGGGTCACTCTTCGGCCTTGGCCTGTTGATTTCCGGCATGACAAACACGGCCAAAGTGCAAGGTTGGCTTGATATCTTTGGCGATTGGGACCCGACGCTTGCCTTCGTGATGGGCGGCGCGATCATTCCGATGGCCGTCGCATGGCGGTTCACAATCGGGCGCAAACCGGTGCTGGCCGAAGCCTTCCCGCCCGCGCCCGAGCAGAAGCTGGGGCGGAACCTTGTGCTGGGCTCAACACTCTTCGGCATGGGCTGGGGGCTTGCAGGACTATGCCCTGGACCGGCCATCGCCTCGCTGGGTTTCGCAGGTCCTGGCGGTTGGCTCTTTGTCGGTGCGATGATTGCTGGCATGTTGGCGGCACCTTCCTTGCGCGCACGTATGGACCAGCGGGCTGTGGCGGTTTAAAGAACGCTTATGGATATTCGCCAGATCAGCCCGACCTACGCCGTCACGCCACAAATCGCAGTGGAGGATATCCCTGCGATTGCCGAAGCCGGCTTTCAAACAATTATCTGCAACCGGCCGGATGCAGAAATCCCGCCATCCCACCACGCCAGTGTGATTGAGGCCGCGGCCAAGGCCGCAGGGCTGAACTTTGTGATCAACGAAGTGACGCATCAAACGCTGAACATGGATATGGTCGCCGCGCAGAAGGCCGCGATGGACGCATCAAGCGGTCCTACCCTTGCCTACTGCGCGTCGGGCACGCGGTCGACGATTGTTTGGGCGCTGGGACAGGCCAGCGAGATGTCGGCAGACGACATTCTGTCTGCCGCATCGGCGGCAGGCTATGATCTTGGCGGGATGCGGCCACAGTTGAATGCGCTTGCAGGCAATTAAAGCGGGTCTGGATCGAAAGACACATCCGGGAAATCCGGCATATCCGCACCCGTAACATCAAGCGCCTCTGCTGCGTTCGGCAGATCAAGCATTTCTGATGACGTTTCTGGTAAATCTGCCGGAAGCGTCATTGCGTCAACATCCATGACATCGGGCATCCCGAGATGCGCTGCGGTTGTTTGATGCGGTAGTTCTGAAAGCTGAGGCGAAGGGGCGGCTTCGAGCCGCACAGCACGATAGCCGCCGATTTGACCCAGCTTTGCCTGCGCCACCTCATGCCCGTCAGGGGACAAAAGCCGGACCGAGTTCACCGTACATCCGGGCAGCGGCAGCACAGTACCCACCTTCAACGCCTGTGCGGTCGCCAGTGAAATCGGCGCGCGATACAAAAGCGCTTCAAGACAGGCGGGCGCATCATGGACATTTTCGCGAAAGATCTGATGCCAATCAACGGGCACAGGCGGTGCCGCCTCTGGCACGGCCGCAACTTCGACTAGCGGCAGCGCGATCACCAATTGCGCGCGACGGTCCGCAACCCCAAGATCAACGCTCATCCTGACAACCCGATAAGTGCAGTCCACCAAAACAAGCCCGGCGGCACGCGCGCTTTCCACCTTTGCGCCAATAGCGATACCATCCATCCAGCCTTCCAGCGGGGTTCCAAGAACAGCCTGTGGAAAAGCGCCAAGAAAACTCTGCAGCACAGGATCGCAAAGCGCCTTGTCCGTCTGCGTGGGGGCCCGCGTATCCGCTGGCCGTGTCAGGACCGCCCCGATGGTTTCCATTTCAAGCACGGCCGCGCGCATTTCCATATCAAGCGCAATCAGACCGGACAGCGCCCCGTCGCGTTCCAGCCCCACAAGCATTAGATCCGCCCCCAGGGTCGCCAGCATATCATCCAGTGCGATCACCTCTTCGCCCACGCTTTCGACCGTGAGCACCAGACCCACACTGTCATTCGCGGCCTTTGTTAGCGCCAGTCGCACAGCCCGCGAAGAGGTCAGCGGGTTTTCAGTCTCCCCCTGCCCTTGCGGACGGGTCATCCGCCGCAGCAATGTCACTTGTGTGCCTGTCGTCATTTGCCTGCCACAGATATTGAAACTCTCTGATAGGCAAAATTGGTTACGTCTTTTCTAACGCCGCCGTTGTTTTCGCTTGCGGCAACCGAACCCGAAACGCGGCGCCGCGGCTTTGGGCAAGATAGAGCACTTCGCCACCCAAGCGCTGCATGATTTCGCGGCAAATCGCGAGCCCAAGCCCCGCACCGCCCGCCTTGGACCCATCCGCCACCCGCGAGAATTTCTCAAAGATCAGGTCCTGCTTGTCAGGCGCAATGCCGCTTCCGTTGTCGATGAAATCAATGAGGTAACCGGTGTCATCCTCGCTGACCTTGATCGTCAAATGCGGGGCCTTTGCATCACAGTATTTTTGCGCATTCGCGATCAAATTAATAAAGACCTGCCCCAGCCGGTCGATATCTGTGGTCAGGGTCACATCCTCGGACGCAGGGTCACGACTTACTTTCAAAGGGCCTTCATGCAGCCCTGCCGCCCGCACCGCACGGTCAAGCAAATCCGACAAATGCCCTGTCTGCTCGCGCAGTTCGACCTGCCCATTCTCAAGCACCGACAGATCGAGCAAATCATCCAGTAGCCGTGTCAGGCGCACGGCCTCGTCATAGATAATGCCTGCATATTTCTCATGCTCTGCATCACTTGTGACCCCATCACGCAGAATGTCCGAAAAAGACCGGATCGAAGTCATGGGCGTACGCAGTTCATGGCTGATCTGGCTGAGAAACGAATCCTTCTGGATCGACAGCGCCGTCAGCTTGTCGTTCGCTGCGCGAAGGGCGCGCGCGGTGCGTTCCTGCTCTTTGGATTTGGCCTCAAGCCGGTTCGAATATTCCAGAATTTGCGCAGCCTCATCTGCCACTGCGATCAGGTCTTCCACGGACACGCTGCTGCCACCAATCAATTGGCCGATCATTGCGTGGGCGGTCGCCGCCCCCACAGAGCCTGCAAGACTTCGCTCGAGCCTTTCGATGAAATCCGAGGTCACCTCGGGCAAATATCCGACCTTGCCTTGGCGCAGTGCCTCTGCCTCAAAGATCGCCTGCGCTTCTGCGCCGCCAAGAATGCGCTGGGACATGATCAACAGATCCTCGGCTCCTGTTGCGGCACCAGTCCAGGCCGGCGCGGCGGAAGAGTGATCAAACACATTCACGAATTGCGCGCCCTGCAAGCGTTCCAGCGGGGCGGGGAACGTGACCAGTGAAAACAGGATAAAGGCGGCAGTATTCAACAGCATGGACCAGACGATCCCGTGGACCAGCGGATCAAGACCGTTCGCGCCAAAAAGCGCTTGTGGTCTCAGCCACGACAACCCGTATGGGCCCTGCTCCATCACCGTCTGGCTGATAAAAGCATCAACACCAAAGCTTGGCAGGAAAAGGGTCCACATCCAGATCACCAAGCCGGTGATCAGCCCCGCTGCAGCGCCGATGCCCGTTGCACCGCGCCAGAAGATGCCCCCGATCATCGCGGGCAGCATCTGCACCGACCCGGTAAAAGAAATCAAACCAATCGCCGCAAGCGCTGCACCGCCACCGGAGAGACGGTAGTAGACAAACCCCAGCAGCAGAATACCCGCAACCGAAAGCCGCCGAGACAACAAGATCACGTGGCGCACGTCACCAGACATGACTGCCTGCTGGTTACCTTGCAAATATAGCCAGAAGGGTACGACCATATGGTTAGAGACCATTGTCGCCAAGGCAATCGTCGCCACGATGACCATGGATGTGGCCGAAGAGAACCCCCCAAGGAACGACAGCACCGCCAAACCGCCGCGCCCTTCGCTGAGCGGAACAGTCAGAACAAAAAGGTCGGGGTTGCTTCCGGCAGGCATCAGATCAAGACCGATGACAGCGATGGGCACCACGAAAAGGCTCATCATAAAAAGATAAAGTGGAAAGGCCCAGCTTGCGATATGCAGGTGGCGTTCATCCGCATTCTCGATCACCAAGACCTGGAACATGCGCGGCAGGCACAGGAACGCAGCGCCTGAGAGAAAAATAAGGCTGATCCAGCGCCCGCTTTCCTGATTCCAGAGCACAATGTCGGACTGATCAATCCGCGTCAGCATCTCGCTTGGTCCACCCGCGATACCCCAGACGACAAAAATGCCGACAGCAACCAGCGCGCAGAGCTTGACCACCGCCTCAACCGCGATGGCGATGACAACGCCGTGGTGGCGCTCGTTGGCATCAAGGTTGCGGGTGCCAAAGATTACGGTAAAGACAGCAAGACCGATCGCGACCCAAAAGGCCGCAAAGTTAAAGTCGTTTCGCTCCCAGCCGACTCCTTCGGTCTGCGCAAAAACGGCAAAGGACAAGGTGACGGACTGCAATTGCAGCGCAATATAAGGCATGGCCGCGATCACCGAGATCACGGTTACGATCACACCCAATTGCGTTGATTTGCCGAACCGCGATGACACCATATCCGCGATTGATGTAATCCGCTGCGCCCGCCCGATCCGCACCAGGCGGCGCAAGACCCACCACCAGCCAACCATAACCAAAGTGGGGCCAAGGTAGATGGTGACAAACTCAAGTCCGGAACGCGCGGCATAGCCAACGGCGCCATAAAACGTCCAGCCGGTACAATAGATGCTGAGCGAGAGTGTGTAGATCCAAGGCGAGGTCAGCCAATTGGAATGCCCTCTGGCCGCGCGGCGTTCCGCCATAAAGGCGATCGTAAAGAGCAACAGCACGTAAGCTAAAGCAATGACAATCAGGGCGTTGAAGGACATCATTCCTCTGATGTTTCCTTATCAACCTGCTGCGGGTTTGACCGGATCAGACCAGACAGCACCGCCGTCAACCCGATCAAAACGATCCAGACCCCGAAGATATAGACCAAGGCAGACGCGTTTGTTGTGGCACCTTGTGCATCGTCCTGCCAAGTCAGCGGTATCATCAGCAAGACCGCGCCAAACACAGGAACAAGCTTGGCCGCGTCACGCACCCGCCGCTGGCGATAACTGGCCTTTTGAAAGACAACGGGCGTTTGGGGGCGTTGGCTCATGCCTCCATCAGGTTACGCACCTGGTTGCGCACCTCTTCATTTGAAAACGGCTTCGTCATAAACAGCGATGCGCCAAGGCGCATGGCAAGTTCGCGATCCTTATCCTGCCCCCGCGCCGTCAACATCATCACCGGCGTTGCCTTGGTCACTTCGTTGCCGCGCAGGTCGCGCAGAATATCAAAGCCGCTGCGCCCGGGCAGCATGACATCCAGGATGATCATATCGGGTGGCAAGGCCAGCACCTTGGCCATCGCGGATGTGCCATCTTCATGTGTATGCACAGTCCACCCATCGCGTGACAATATGAAGCTGATTGCCTCGATGATGTTCGGCTCATCCTCGATCAGCAGGACACGTTTGCCCATCTCATCGCCTCCCCTTGCGATATTCTCTTTTTGCAAAGAGCCCCTTGGTTGAAACTATCACGGCAAACACGGCAACTGTCAAAGTTCTGATTTCGGTCCGACGCCCCCGATTGCAGGTTCACGGCGGCTGCGACATGCCGTACGCGGGCAAATCCGGCATGACAAACCGACGCCATGCGGTTCTGAGCCAGATTCAGGCGGATCCGGCAAAAGAAGCATCACGCTTTGCAACGCAGATGGCACATCGAAAACAACAGGCCCTATAGGTTCCGCCAAGGCAAAACACAAAAACCTTGTCGCGTTGGGGGCCGGCAATTGCACCTCCATCCGGATCGGCTGATGCGGCCGGCTGAGCGCCCCGTAAAGCGGCCAGAGCGGACAGGCCCCACCTGTGCGCGGCATGGTGAAACCTGGCACGGATTTAATGAATATCAGCGCCCCGGATGCATCGCACACCACAAGCGCCATCGGCGGGTGTCCCTGTTGGGGCGGAAGCTGTGCCAAACGCCGCATCACCTGTGGCAAGCGCGCGTCAAGGCTTTGGGCAATGGCGGCGGGATCATAGTTCAGGGTGCGCGCTGTCTTCTCAAAGGCTGCCAGCGGCAGCGCGGCGGCATCGTCGGCATAGATCTCAAGTATGCGAAGCAGCACTTTTTCCGCAGGGCCTGGCAAGCCTGCCTCTTTTGCGACGACCAAGGGATCGGCACCGCTCTCGAGTGACGCCACATGAAAACCCGACTTTGCCAGATAAGCCTCGACCGCCTCAAAGGGCGAACCGGAATGTTCCAGCACCGCCTCGGGCGCCTCAAGGTAGGTGATCAGGGCTTCACTGCTGTCGGCCAGCCGCAAGCTGTCACTGTGGATATTTTCGTGAAACCTGCGTTGCCAGTCCCGGTCGATATCTTCGGGACCGACCAGAATGGACGCGGTTGAACGGATCGCGGACACGGCCGAGATCACCTCGTGCAGCGAGCCTGCAAGTTGCGGATCATAAGAGATGCGATCCGTCAGGATCCGGCTTTTTTCCTCGAGTGCAGCGATCCTGCGTGCCTGCGTGGCGATCAGTGCCCCCCACCCCGGGTACCGCGCGGCAAGCTCTTCGGTGCGTTCAACCTCGACACGATCGCCCATGCTGGCCGCCGCACTGCGCATTTCATCCAGCATCTCCCGCTCGGCACCATCAGCCAGAAGCGCTGTGTCCACTTCCAGCACGCGCGCAAGGTCGGCAAGGAGTTTTCCACCGATTCTGCGCCTATTGTGTTCAATCAAGTTCAAATAAGATGGGGAAATACCGACTGTTTCTGCAACAGCAGCCTGCCGCAATCCGCGATCCAACCGCTTCTCACGTATACGGGACCCGACAAGGCTATCACTGGACACTCGGAATTCTCCCATAGGTTTCAGATGGTTTCTGCGCGCGCAAGAAAAGTCATTGACAGAATTTCACGATTATCTGTTCATGAATTTACAAATAAGTCCAGCCCCAAGAATGCCTTATTGTCGAAACGGGGCATCGTCTCTGACACTGTCGCAAGTACTGTAAAGTGCTCGACGGCTGGGAGAAGTGGATCGACCAGCTTCAACCTTTAAGGGAGGATATTTATGTCCAACAATAGTTTCTCGCGTCGTGGCGTGCTGAAAACTGGCATGGTTGCCAGTGCCGGTCTCGCTTTGCCGCAGTATTTGCGTGCACAAGAGTCAGGTTTCACCAATGCGCCGGGCGCAAGCGAAGTCATTCTTGGCTTCAACGTGCCCCAGACGGGTCCATATGCAGACGAGGGTGCAGACGAACTGCGCGCCTATGAACTTGCAGTCGAGCACCTGAACGGTGAAGGCGACGGCGGCATGTTGAGCACGTTCTCGTCCAAGGCGCTTGAAGGTGCGGGTATTCTCGGCCGTCGTGTCGGCTATGTGACAGGTGACACGCAGACCAAGTCTGACGCCGCCCGCGCATCTGCCCGTTCGATGATCGAAAAAGACGGCGCAATCATGATCACCGGTGGTTCTTCCTCTGGTGTGGCCGTGGCTGTGCAGGCGCTTTGCCAAGAGGCTGGCGTTATCTTTATGGCTGGTCTGACGCACTCCAACGACACAACAGGTAAAGACAAGCGGGCCAACGGTTTCCGCCACTTCTTTAACTCATACATGTCCGGTGCGGCACTCGCGCCTGTGTTGCAGGCAGCATACGGCAGCGACCGTAAAGCCTATCACCTGACAGCGGACTACAACTGGGGTTACACCACAGAAGAAGCTGTGCGCACATCCACAGAAGCCATGGGTTGGGAAACTGTGAACACGGTCCTGACACCGCTGACACAGACCGACTTTTCGTCCTACATCGCACCAGTTCTGAACTCGGGTGCCGACGTTCTGGTTCTGAACCACTACGGCGGGAACATGGTGAACTCGCTGACGAACGCTGTTCAGTTCGGTCTGCGTGAAGCACAAGCCAACGGCAAGAACTTTGAAATCGTTGTTCCGCTCTACTCGCGTCTGATGGCACGTGGTGCGGGTTCTGCGGTTGCAGGCATCTTCGGTTCGACAAACTGGCACTGGTCGCTGCAGGACGCAGCATCGCAAGCCTTCGTGCGTTCGTTCGGCACAAAGTACGGCTTCCCGCCATCTCAGGCGGCGCACACATGCTACGTGCAGACCCTGCTTTATGCAGACGCCGTAACACGTGCAGGGTCGTTCAACCCATGTGCGGTTGTTGAAGCCCTCGAGGACTTCGAGTTTGACGGCTTGGGCAACGGCCCAACGCTGTACCGTGGCGAAGACCACCAGTGCTTCAAGGACGTGCTGGTCGTGAAGGGTAAAGAAAACCCAGAAAACGAATTCGACCTTCTCGAGATCGTTGAAGTTACACCAGTCGCTCAGGTCACATACCCTGCAGACCACCCGCAGTTTGCTGGTGGCGCATTGGGTACATGTAACCCAGGCGCATAAGCCATACACATGATCAGGTCACCCTTCGGGGTGGCCTGAACCCATCCGGGTCAATTCACGCCATCTGCTGGCAGTGGAATGGCAAAGAGCACCCGCAGCTCACCCCCAATAACTGATCAGAGGTCACACGATGGACCAGTTCATTCTTCAAATTCTCAACGGGTTGGACAAAGGCTCGGCATATGCGCTGATCGCGCTTGGTTTGACGCTTATCTTCGGCACACTTGGTGTCGTGAACTTTGCCCACGGCGCACTTTTCATGCTTGGCGCCTTTGTGGCCGTCACGATGAGCAATCTGCTGACGCTGAGCCATAAAGTGGTGGACGAGACGCGGACAGACTTTCTGGGCAACCCGCTGCAAGTCGATGTGCCCTATCTTTACGACATCTTCGGACAGGCCGCCGGTGATACGATCATTGATTGGGCTGTCCCGATCTCGATCCTTGTCGCCATCCCGATCATGGTCGCTATCGGTTTCGCCATGGAGCGCGGCCTGATCAAGTACTTCTACAAGCGTCCGCATGCGGACCAGATCCTTGTGACCTTTGGTCTTGCCATCGTGATCCAAGAGATCGTCAAGTATTTCTACGGTGCAAACCCGATCCCGACCCCGGCACCTGAGGCCTTTGTCGGCAGTTTCGATTTCGGTGTTGTGCTTGGATTTGATCCGAACGCGATCATCTATCCCTACTGGCGTCTGGTCTATTTCTTCTTCTCGGTCGTCGTGATCGGTGCAGTTTTTGCCTTCTTGCAGTTCACCACCTTCGGCATGGTTGTGCGGGCCGGCATGGCCGACCGCGAAACCGTGGGTATCCTCGGGATTGATATCGACAAGCGCTTTACGATCATGTTCGGCATTGCGGCGGCCGTCGCGGGGCTGGCGGGCGTCATGTATGCACCAATCAATTCACCCAACTACCACATGGGCATGGACTTTCTTGTGCTGAGCTTTGTGGTGGTCGTTGTGGGCGGCATGGGCTCTTTGCCCGGTGCGGTCGCAGCCGGGTTCATGCTGGGTATTCTGGAAAGCTTTGCCTCTATGTCGGCGGTCATCGACCTGCTGCCAGGCATCAACCAGATCATCATCTACCTGGTCGCAATTATCATTTTGTTGACACGTCCGCGAGGCCTGATGGGTCGCAAAGGCGTGATGGAGGAATAAGCAATGCTTGGTCTCGAAAAGAAAGACTTCCGGCTGCTCCTGATCGTCATCGGTCTGACGGCGTTCGCCCCATTCCTGCTTAATCCCTTCCCCGAAGGCTCGGATTTGGCACAATTCAACGCAGGCTACCCTGACCTGATGCAGCGTTTTGTGATCTTTGGTATCTTCGCCATCGGTTTCAACATCCTGTTTGGTCTGACCGGCTATCTCTCATTTGGCCACGCCGCCTTTTTGGGCGCGGGGTCATACGGGGCGGTCTGGATGTTCAAACTGCTCAGCATGAACGTGCTGCCGGCGATCGCGATCAGTGTTGTGATTGCGGGCCTCTTCTCGCTGCTGATTGGCTATATCTCGTTGCGGCGTTCAGGCATCTATTTCTCAATCCTGACACTGGCCTTTGCGCAAATGTCCTTTGCGCTGGCCTATTCGGTGCTGACACCGATCACAGGCGGCGAGACAGGCCTGCAGCTGGCATTAAACGATCCACGGATCTTTGGTGCCGCGCAGACAGCGACAGGCAACATCCCTGTCCCTGCTCTCTTCGGGCTCGAGATGCGCTCAAGCTTTGAGTGGAACGTGGGTGCATGGCTGTTCACGTTCAATGCGGGCTACTATCTGGCTGCATTCTTCATGATCATCGCCTTCTATATCTCGATCCGGATTTTCCGGTCACCCTTTGGCATGATGCTGCGTGCGATCAAGTCCAACCAGACCCGGATGAGCTATACAGGTCTGAACGCCCGTCCCTATACGCTTGCGGCCTTTGTGATCTCCGGCATGTATGCGGGTCTGGCCGGTGGTCTGATGGCATCAATGGACCCTCTTGCAGGGGCCGAGCGGATGCAGTGGACAGCATCGGGCGAAGTCGTTCTGATGACGATCCTCGGCGGCGCAGGGACCTTGATCGGTCCGGTGCTTGGCGCGGGTATGATCAAGTACTTTGAAAACATCTTCTCCAAGATCAACGAAACGATCCTGCACGGGTGGTTTGCCTTCCTGCCGGATGGTCTTGAGGATGTGGTTGTCGCGATGATCTATCCGTTCATCGGCAAAGGCTGGCACCTGACCCTGGGTATCATGTTCATGCTGGTCGTGATCTTCCTGCCCGGTGGCCTTGTGCAAGGTGGCCAGAAAATCGGGGCTCTCTTCAGCCGCAAGAAACCCGCAGAGACCAAGCCAAACGCCACTGAACCGGCCGAATAAGGAGACAGACGATGGGTTTGTTAGAAGTAAAAGGCATCAACAAGCGGTTTGGTGGTTTGCAAGCGCTGGGTGACGTGAACCTGAGCATCAAGGAAAACACCACCCACGCGATCATCGGGCCCAACGGTGCGGGCAAATCGACCCTGCTGAACGTGCTGGTGGGCAAGCTGATCCCCGATAGCGGATCGGTGATGTTTGACGGTCAATCCGTGCTGGGGCGCGCCCCGCATGAGATTAACCAGATGGGCATCAGCCGCGTGTTCCAGACACCGGAGATCTTCAGCGATCTGAGCGTATTTGAAAACGTGATGATCCCCTGCTTTGCCAAACGCGATGGCGCGTTCCGGCTGCATGCGATCGAAAGCATCTTCGCGGAAAAAGGGATCCAGCAGCAGGCCGAAGCGATCCTTGATGACGTCAACATGCTTGAGAAACGCGATATGCTGGCATCGAGCCTGTCACGCGGCGACAAGCGGCGCCTAGAAATGGCGATGTGTCTGGTGCAGGATCCCAAACTCTTGCTCTTGGACGAACCCACTGCGGGCATGGCGCGGGCGGATACGCAGAACACGATCGCTCTGCTGAAAGAAATCCGCGAAAAGCGCGGGATCACGATGGCCATCATCGAGCATGACATGAATGTGGTGTTCTCATTGGCCGAGCGGATCACCGTGCTCGCGCAGGGCACCCCGCTTGTGGAAGACACCCCTGACAACATCAAAGGGCACCCAAAGGTGCGCGAGGCATATCTGGGCGAGGCGCAAGTCTAATACCAGCGGGTCCTAGCAATAGGGCCCGGCGAGCCCAATACCGGAGTTACAAACATGAACGCACCTTTCAACAAGAACGCCAATAACGCCGCCACCCACCCTGCTTTCCTGAGCCTATGGGAGGTCGAGGCCTATTACGGCGAAAGCTACATCGTCCAGAACGTCAGCTTCAACGTCCACGAGGGCGAGATCCTCGCGCTTTTAGGGCGTAACGGCGCTGGCAAGACTTCAACGCTGCGGACCATCGCCCGTCTGGATGATCCGGCATTGACCCATGGTGAAATCTGGCTGGATCATAAACCCCTGCACGAGATGAAATCCCATCAGGCGGCGCAACACGGTATTTCCCTTGTGCCAGAGGACCGCCGCATCATCCCCGGCCTGACGGTGGAAGAAAACCTGCAACTGGCCCAGATCGCCCCGCCCAAAGGCTGGTCTTTGGAACGGATTTACGAGCTGTTCCCGCGTCTGGGTGAGCGCCGCAAGCAAGAGGGTGTCACCCTGTCGGGTGGTGAGCAGCAGATGTTGGCGATTGCCCGTGCGCTTGCCCGTGACATCAAGGTGCTGCTGCTGGACGAACCCTATGAGGGTCTCGCCCCGGTCATCGTGCAGGAAATCGCCAAAACACTGGGCGTGATCCGTGATCAGGGCATCACGACCGTGATCGTGGAACAAAACGCGGTTGCCGCGCTCAAACTGGCGGACCGCGCGGTGATCCTCGACATTGGCAAGGTCGTTTTTGACGGCTCTGCCAAAGAAGTTCTCGAAAATACCGCGCTGCGCGAGCAATACCTCGCCATTTGATCCAGCGTTAATCTTAAATCGCAGAGATATTTATCTCTGCGATTAAGGTTTCAGTAATCCGGAAAAGCGATTCTTGAGGTGTCAACTTCACGCTTTTCGGAGCCTTGATTATGGAAATACCACTTTCTTTTCCTGCGCCTGCCGCCGCCACTGCCGTTGGTCCTATCCTTCCCCGCGCAATCACGACCAAAGTGCAGGCCATTGAACCAACAGACCCCAGCGCGACACTGCCTGACAACAAACACTATGTGGCGCAGGTTGTGACGGCGCGGCTATCCGGTGCGGAATATCCTAATAATCCGTCGGAAATAGCCCCACCAGAGCGGACGTTGCGCCCTTATGACGTGCCCATGCTCCCGTATGAGGGCGAGAGCGAGACCAACCTACCAACCGCAGCAGACGCAACGACCGCAGCGGATGATGGTGACGAAACGACAGCATAAGCGTTTTTCGAGATCGCTGCGCTTTCCACCTTCGTTGGCTTGCCCTATAAGAACGCTGATGCTTTGTGACGTAACGTCGCTAAAGCCAGAATAATATGGGCAACCGGCCGAGGAAAACATGGGCAACAAAACTTCTCACGATAGCGACGTCAGCTTTATTGCGGCATTGGCCGAGCTGTTGCGCGAAAATGATCTGACTGAACTGCAAGTTAAAAGGGACTATGGCGAAAACGACAGCCTGAACGTGCGCGTCAGTCGCCAGACCCAGACAATCGTGCAAGCCAGTGCGCCTGCGGCCGCAGCACCAGCAGCCCTCGCCCCTGCGGCACCGACTGCGCCTGCAGCGCCCGCGGCTGATATGTCCGACCCATCTAATCACCCCGGTGCGGTGACATCCCCCATGGTCGGCACAGTCTACATGGCCCCCGAGCCAGGAGCGGCCCCTTTTGCGACAGTCGGCGCGACAGTCAAGGAAGGCGATACAATCCTGATTATCGAAGCCATGAAAACGATGAACCACATTCCTGCGCCACGCGCCGGCACGATCAAGCGCATTCTGGTCGAAGATGGTGGTCCGGTCGAATTCGGCGCACCTCTTGTGATCATCGAATAAGGGCAGACCCATGTTCGATAAAATCCTTATCGCGAACCGGGGCGAAATCGCCTTGCGCGTCGTGCGCGCCTGCCGCGAAATGGGCGTCAAATCCGTTGCAGTGCATTCCACCGCTGACGCTGACGCCATGCACGTGCGCATGGCGGATGAGGCGATCTGCATCGGCCCCCCTTCTTCCGCGCAAAGCTATCTGTCATTTCCCGCCATCATTTCTGCGTGTGAAATAACCGGCGCGCAGGCCATTCACCCCGGTTACGGCTTTCTGTCCGAAAACGCGGCCTTTGTGCAGGCGGTCGAAGACCACGACCTGACATTCATCGGCCCTACAGCCGAACATATCCGCGTCATGGGCGATAAAATCACCGCCAAAGACACGATGAAAGCATTAGGCGTGCCTTGTGTGCCCGGCTCAGACGGCGGCGTGCCAACTTTGGCTGATGCCAAGCGCATCGGCGAGGAAGTCGGCTATCCGGTCATCATCAAAGCCACCGCTGGCGGCGGTGGCCGCGGCATGAAAGTGGCGCAAACCGCTGCTGACATGGAGCAGGCGTTCCATTCGGCCCGCGCCGAAGGCAAAGCCGCTTTCGGCAATGACGAAGTCTATATCGAGAAATATCTGACCACGCCGCGCCACATCGAAATTCAGGTCTTTGGCGACGGGAAAGGCAACGCAGTCCACCTTGGTGAACGTGATTGCTCGCTCCAGCGCCGCCACCAGAAAGTCTTTGAAGAGGCCCCGGGCCCTTGCATCACACCCGAGTTGCGCGCACGGATCGGTAAGGTCTGTGCCGATGCTGTCGCCAAGATCAACTATATCGGCGCGGGCACGATCGAGTTTCTCTTTGAAAACGACGAGTTCTACTTCATCGAAATGAACACGCGTTTGCAGGTGGAACATCCTGTGACCGAAGCCATCTTTGGCGTCGATCTGGTGCGTGAACAGCTGCGCGTGGCGTCAGGTCTGCCTATGTCGTTCACGCAGGACGATTTGCAAATCAACGGGCATGCCATTGAAGTGCGGATCAACGCGGAAAAACTGCCAAACTTTTCGCCCTGCCCCGGCACGATTACGCAATATCACGCGCCCGGTGGCTTGGGTGTGCGGATGGATTCAGCGCTTTATGACGGCTATCGCATCCCGCCCTACTACGACAGTCTGATCGGCAAGCTGATCGTGCATGGCCGCGACCGCCCGGAGGCGCTTGCGCGATTGGAGCGTGCGTTGGGAGAGTTGATCGTTGACGGCGTCGATACCACCATCCCGCTCTTCCACGCGCTCTTGGCCGAAAAAGCCGTTCAAACCGGTGACTATAACATCCACTGGCTTGAACACTGGCTTGAAGACCACCTCCACTAGCGCGCCATGAAAGATAATGCGCCCACCCTGACCGCCGATCTGCTTTTGCAGGCCTATCAGGTGGGCGTATTTCCGATGTCAGAGGGGCGCGACGACCCCGAGGTCTTCTGGGTCGATCCACGCATGCGCGGCGTGTTCCCTTTGGACGGTTTCCGCATTTCCCGCAGTCTGGCGCGGCGGATGCGGCAAAGCACCTATACTGTCACATTTGATTCGGCTTTTGCCGATGTTGTGCGCGGATGTGCGGACCGCGATGAGACATGGATTAACGCCACGATCTTTGAGCTTTACTGCGAATTGCACGCAACCGGCTTTGCCCATTCCATTGAGGTTTGGGACAAGGAGCGGCTTGTCGGCGGGGTTTACGGTGTGACCATCGGGGCGGCGTTCTTTGGCGAAAGCATGTTCAGCCGTGCCACAGACGCATCAAAAATCGCCCTCGCCTATCTGGTGGACCGGCTGCGTCTCTCGGGGTTTCAGCTTTTTGATACGCAGTTCATTACACCGCATCTGGCCAGTCTGGGTGCTGTTGAAATTCCGCGCGAGCACTATCATGCGCTCTTGGCGCAAGTCCTATCACAGGACGTTTCTTTTGATGCAAAGAGTTCCGTTCCGAAAGCTCAGGACGTGATACAGCGCAACGCCCAAACGTCATAGCGGGGGTGGTCCATCGCGTTCAGTGCGGGGGATGAGGCCAGCATCCAGCCGCTGAAAAGCGGCGTGGTTTCGCGCGTATCCCGCACCAGAAGTTCCGCAAATGCATCGCCCGACGGGTTTTCGACAGGATAACGGCAGTCGTTCATCGTGACCGTAAGAAAGCCAAGACTGGCGGTTTCGCCTGTCCCAAGGGTAAGGTCGGTGACGTAACCGGTCAGCTTGTCCAACACGCGCAGCTCGCCGGATGTGGCACTGGCCACCTGCAACGTGATGGCCTCTCTGACGGTCGTCAGCAGCTCTTCTTCTTCCTCATTGGGAACTGTCGTCAGCTGACCAATCAATTCATCAAGCGGGATCTGCTCAATCGGGGTTGTCACAATGTCCTGCGCGCCAAGCGGTGCTGCGATCAGGGACAGGCCAAGAAGAGAAGATGCAAAAAATGACCGCATGACAGCGCGCCTATTCTGGCGTCCACGCCTCATAGTCCGAGCGTGCAACGGGTGCTTTCCTGCGGATGGACCCCGCAGGAGCATAGGCCGCCATCGTGCCGGTCTGGTTTTCCTGATGCGGTTTTTCCCAAGCTTTGTGCGCAACGGGCACTTCGGTCGGTGGCTGGTCCCATGTGTGGTGGAGCCAACCATGCCATTCGGGGGTCACGCGTGTGGCTTCATTGTCGCCGTTGTAAATCACCCAGCGGCGGCTATCGTCCTTGTTGCGGTAATAGATATTACCCTCGGCATCTTCACCGACCTTGTTGCCATTGCGGCTTGTCCAAAGCTGGGTGCCAAAAGACTGGCCGTCCCACCATGTGAAAATACGTTTGATGTTGTGACCGAGGCTCATATCACGTCTCCGATTGATCGCCCTTTCATGCACGAATGACGCAGAAAGGTCCAGTGGGTTCAGGCGGCAACCCGCGCAGTCACCTCGATTTCGATCTTCATTTCCGGCGCTTGCAGGTCCGCCGAAATCATCGTCGCGGCAGGCCTTGCCTGCGCGAATGCCTGCGATGTGATGGGCCAGCACTTGGGCCATTCAGATTTGTCCGGCACAATATAATTGACCCGCACCACATGATCGAGCCCGCTGCCCGCCTCTTTCAACGCTTTGGCGATCGTTGCGAGCGCGTTTGTGCATTGCTCTTCAATGGTCTCGGGCATGACCATAAGGGTATAATCGTATCCCGTGGTGCCCGCCACAAAAACCCAGCCATCAGCAACAACAGCACGGCTATAGCCGATTTGGGCTTCGAAAGGGGATCCAGTGCTGATGTGACGGACGCTCACGGTCTTAGCTTGCGGTCGCAGATTCTTTCTTTCTGCCATCATCATGGATCATCAAGGGGGCGACATCAGATGTGACCGCCTCTTCGTTGACGACCACTTCGGTCACAGTATCCATGCCGGGCAAATCAAACATGGTATCCAGCAGAATATCTTCCATAATTGACCGCAATCCGCGTGCCCCCGTCTTGCGCTCGATCGCGCGTTTGGCAATCGCGCTCAGGGCATCCTCGGTAAAGCTCAGCTTTGTGTCCTCAAGCTCGAACAAGCGCTGGTACTGTTTCACCAAAGCGTTCTTTGGCTGGGTCAGGATCGTGATCAGCGCGTCCTCGTCCAGATCCGTCAGCGTTGCAATCACTGGCAAACGACCGACGAATTCCGGGATCAGACCAAACTTCAACAGATCCTCAGGCTCCAGATCCTTGAAAATCTCGCCAACGCCGCGGTCGTCTTGCTCACGGACATCCGCACCAAAGCCCATGCCGGACCCTTTGCCGCGCTGTGCGATGATTTTATCAAGGCCTGCAAACGCACCGCCGCAGATGAACAGAATGTTCGTTGTGTCCACCTGCAGGAATTCCTGCTGCGGATGCTTGCGCCCGCCCTGCGGCGGCACAGAGGCAACCGTGCCTTCCATGATCTTCAGCAGCGCCTGCTGCACACCCTCGCCCGACACATCACGTGTGATCGAGGGGTTGTCGGACTTGCGCGTAATCTTGTCGACCTCGTCAATATAAACGATGCCGCGCTGTGCGCGTTCCACATTGTATTCAGAGGCCTGCAGCAGTTTGAGGATGATGTTTTCCACATCCTCGCCCACATAACCCGCTTCGGTCAGGGTCGTTGCATCGGCCATGGTGAAGGGCACATCCAGAATCCGCGCCAGCGTTTGCGCCAAGAGTGTCTTACCACAGCCTGTCGGCCCGATCAGCATAATGTTCGATTTTGCCAATTCGATATCGGTCTTATCGGCGTGGTTCAGGCGCTTGTAATGGTTATGCACCGCCACGGACAGCACACGCTTGGCGTGCATCTGGCCAATGACATAATCATCCAATACGCCACAAATCTCGGAAGGTGTCGGAACGCCGTCGCCTGCTTTCAGGCCTGCGGTCTTGGTCTCTTCGCGGATAATATCCATGCAAAGTTCGACACATTCGTCACAGATAAAGACGGTCGGACCGGCAATCAGCTTACGCACCTCATGCTGGCTTTTGCCGCAAAAGCTGCAGTACAGCGTGTTCTTGCTTTCGGTGCCGCTCGTATTCGCCATTTCAAACCTCTTGACCGGTCAGGTCATTCAAACATCATTCGGACTGCTTCTGCAACAACACTAGGACAGCCCGCCAAGGTCCACAATGTCAAAATGACCATGCGCACATCGTCGTTAACAACACACTAATGCGCTGGCAAATCAGCCATGGAACCATAATTCGTCAGAAAAAAGACAAACGCGGCCGAAACCGCGTTTGTTTGCCGCAGCGTTGCGAAAAGGCCTTAATCCTCGGCTTTGACGCGGTTTTCGACGATCTCGTCAATCAAACCCCACTCTTTTGCCTCTTCAGGCGACATGAAATTGTCACGCTCCAAAGCGGCCTCAACCTTTTTCAGGGTGTTGCCGGTGTGCTTGACGTAGATCTCATTCAGACGGGTTTTCAGCTTCTGGGTTTCTGCGGCGTGGATCATGATGTCCGTCGCCTGTCCCTGATAGCCACCCGATGGCTGGTGCACCATGACGCGGCTGTTGGGCAGGGAGAAACGCATGCCTTCATGCCCTGCGGTCAGCAAGAGCGAGCCCATGGAGGCGGCCTGCCCGATCACCAGCGTGCTGACCTTGGGGCGGATGTATTGCATCGTATCATAGATTGACAAACCGGATGTCACCACGCCGCCGGGGCTGTTGATATACATGCTGATTTCTTTTTTCGGGTTTTCCGATTCAAGGTGCAGAAGCTGCGCGACGATCAGCTGGCTCATGCCGTCATGGACAGGGCCATTCACAAAAATGATGCGCTCTTTCAACAGGCGCGAGAAGATGTCGTAGGCGCGCTCACCCCGTGCGGTCTGTTCGACCACCATTGGGACAAGGTTCATATAGGTCTCGACGGGGTCTTGCATAACTACTGCCTCATATTCGGACGAAGGGTCCGCGTTCCATTATCAGGGCTGACTCTAGTGTTGGGCGTCAGGGGCTTCAAGGGCTGAGGCGACGTAAGTATGGTTAACGGCGCCGGGGCGTAAGGTGGGTCTTGACCCACCTTACATTCAGCCAACGTGGAACAGTGACGCGAAAAGCCTTGGATCAAGACTTTCTGCCGCGAATGTGTCGCCCTCTGTCAGCACTGACACCGCGTCATGGCTGTGCAGGCTTTCTTGATGGCTTGCAATCACGCGGAAATCGGAAATCCGCGTATCCAACTGTAATTGCTCCGTAAAGAGCCGCGCCGCATCCTCGACAAAGATCGGATTGGCGGCATTGAGTTCGGCAAAGGCCTGCTCATCCTCGCGCTTGACCATCACTTGCGTTTCGGTCGGCACTGCCGCGCGCGCGCGGTCAATCAAATCCTCGAACCACAGCACATCGGCACCATTTTCCAAAAGCACCGAAATGCGCGCGACCGAACGCTGTGAATGTGGTGTCGCCAGTTGTCCGCGGAATTGGCGGGCATGTTCGGACAATTCCAGCGAACACGGGCACGTCGACGAATAGACATAATCAAGGTGCACGATCTTTTTGCGCACCCCTGCGCTTTCCACCAGTTCCAGTGCGATATCGTAATACTGATAGCCAGACAGACCGGACCGCAGGCTTTCCACCTTCATTGGAAAGCTGAACCGCATCTGGATGCGCGCGTCAAAGCTTTCCAGATCGGTCTTATAGGCATCCAGCGCTTTCTCGATCACTTCAAAGCTAAAGGTCTCGCCCGCGTGCTTGTAGAAGGTCCGCATGATGCGGGACATGTTGATGCCCTTCTTCTCCGCCTCAAGCGATACGGTGCCGGTTACAGAGGTTTCCAGGGTCAGATCTCCGTTGTCGCGGGTATGGAACCGGATCGGCAAGCGGAAATTGGAAATGCCCACATGCTGGATCTGCTGCTGCGCCCCACGGATCAGGCTGGATGGCCCGTTCTGCAAATCAGGCATCGACGCCTTATAGGCCTCGTCCACCTCGAAGTCTTCAGGATAGGCCCGCGCCAAAGCAGGATAGTTCGACACCTCTTGCCCGGGGATCAAACGTGAGACCAGCGGATCGAGTGTCGCCACTTCCTCGGCTGTCACATCGACCGCCCAGCGGCGCAAAAGCGCCAAAGCGGCCTCGGCCTCGGCCCGTGTAGGTTCGCGATCCATATCACGAGAGTGGATATTCATGTCTGTGCTCCCCGTTGGTGCTATCGACACCCCAACATGGGGCTGCGCATCGGATTTTCCAATGATATCTTTGTAGATACGTTGCAAATCCGCGCGTGGATCAGTCATGAGCCTGGCCTTTCTGACCCCTTCACCTGTGCGATTTAAGCATAATTCAGGTTGCACGTCACCTCATCACAAGGACGCGATTGCCGCGCGCAGGTCAGCCAGCAGATCATCTGGGTCTTCCAGACCGACACTCATCCGGATCAGACCCGGAGTAATCCCCAAGATCGCCTTGGTTTCCGGCGTCAGCCTTTGGTGCGTTGTCGTCGCGGGATGTGTCGCGATGGATTTCGCATCACCAAGGTTGTTGGAAATTGTCCAGATTTCTAGCGCGTTCAACAGCGCAAAGGCCGCCTTTTGCGAACCTGCATCAATCGCAAGCACGGTGCCACCCGCCTGCATCTGCGCCATGGTCAACGCGAATTGCGCATGGCTGGCAAGACTGGGGTAGATGACATTGGCAAGTTTGCCGTCCGCCTCAAGCTGTTCTGCCAGATACAGCGCCGTCGCCGCCTGCGCGCGCACCCGCAGGTCGATTGTTTCAAGCCCTTTGAGCATCATCCACGCAGTAAACGGCGACATCGAACCACCGGTGTGCTTCATGTAGGGCTCTACCGTACCACGGATAAACTCGCGCGTCCCGAGGATCACCCCGCCCAGCGCACGGCCCTGTCCGTCGATATGCTTTGTCGCCGAATAGACAACCACATCCGCCCCCTGTTCCAACGCATTCGAAAAGACTGGCGTTGCAAAGACGTTATCCACGATCACGGTCGCATCCACGGCGTGGGCAAGCTTGGATACGGCAGCAATATCAGTCACTTCCAGTGTCGGGTTCGAGATGCTTTCAAAGAACACCACCTTGGTATCGGGCCGGATCGCGGCCTCCCAGGCAGCAAGATCGGTGCCGTCGACAAAGGTCACCTCAACGCCATAGCGCGGCAGGATTTCTTCGAGAATATAAAGGCACGAACCGAAAAGTGCGCGGGCAGATACGACATGATCACCGGCCTTGAGCATAGACGTCAGCGCCCCGTTGACCGCCGCCATACCCGAGGCCGTGGCAAACCCGTCCTCGGCCCCTTCAAGGGCCGCAATCCGGTCTTCGAACATCGCCACGGTGGGGTTTCCGTAACGCGCATAGATGAATTCGTCCGCGCCCGCCTTGATGAACCGCGCCTCGGCGTCTTCGGCTGTGTCATAGACAAAGCCCTGGGTCAGATAGATTGCTTCGCTGACCTCATTATACTGGCTGCGTCTGATCCCTGAATGCACCGCCTTGGTGCGCTTTTTCCACGTATCCATCTTTTCTTCCTCGCGCATGCCGCACGCAATAAAAAACCCCGATACCGGATAAGGGGCATCGAGGTTGAACAACCTAGAGTCCTCTTTAGCGGCATGTTTAACGTGGCCCGCAATCCGGTAACAAATCGCCACGCTGCCACCATTACGCCGCGATCTGGCTTGCGTCAAGCGCTCCGCTCTTGCCCTTTCCCAGCTTCCTGCGATGCTGTCGGACAAGAACCAAGGACAGACCCATGACCCAACCGATTGATCTTTATTTCTGGCCCACACCCAACGGATGGAAGGCCACGATTGCACTCGAGGAGATGGGGCTGCCCTATACGCTCCACCTGGTGGATATCGGGGCGGGCGATCAGTTCAAACCAGACTTTCTGGCGATTTCGCCCAACAACCGGATGCCAGCGATTGTCGATCCAGATGGGTCGGACGGCGCCCCGATTTCGATTTTCGAATCCGGCGCGATCCTGCAATACCTCGCCCGCAAGACCGGCCAGTTCTATGGCGCAACCGAACGCGACCGCATCAGCGTAGATCAATGGCTGATGTGGCAAATGGGCGGGCTGGGTCCGATGGCGGGCCAAGCGCATCACTTTCTGAAATACGCGCCCGCGATGGACCCACCCAATGACCTGCCCTATGCCAAAGACCGCTACCGCAATGAAACCGCACGCCTCTATGGGGTGCTGGACAGACAGTTGGCCAAGCATGAATTTGTAGCGGGCGATTTCTATTCGATCGCGGATATGTCGATCTGGGGCTGGGCGTCGCTTTGGGAAGGCCAGCAGCAAACTTTGGATGACAAACCGCATATGGCGCGCTGGCTCGAGACGATGGCTGCGCGCCCCGGTGTTCAGCGTGGCCGTGCGGTTGCAGCGGAAAAGCGCGGTGATTTCCGCAAAGACACCGGCGCACAGAACGTCCTTTTTCGCAAGCAGACGTAACGATTTGTTAGTAACGCAGGTTTAGAAAGGGTCCCAACCTTTAGATTGGGGCCCCATCATGCAGTACCGCCAACATCGCTATGCAACACAGTTTCCGATCAAACTCTCCACACCGGCAGGTGTATTCGAGTGTTCGGTGATCGACGTAAACAATACCGGTGCACGTCTTGCAGGTGCGGGCCAGTTGACACGCGGTGACAAGGTTGCGTTTCAGGTTCTCAACCACAAGGCAGAGGCAATTGTCCGCTGGGTGTCAGGAACACGTGCAGGCATTACATTTCGCCCGCACCTGAGCGATATCCAAGTCGATACACTACGCTATCGCCGCGACAGAGCCAATTATCACCAGCACCGCGCCGGCGGCATGCACTATCGCGAAATGCGTTAGTCTTTTGCAGCCTCTGCAGGCTCAATAAAATATTGCTGCAGTCTGTAGATCTGCACCCACAGGAACACCATTAGCACCGCAGGGAACGCAAAAGTCTCTAGCTTGACCCACAGGTCAGTCGTCTGTGTGCGCCAGATAATTTCATTCGCAATTCCCAGAGCCGCAAACATATAGCAAAGCCGGCGGGTAAAGATCATCCAGCCCTCTTTCTCCATCGGCAAGAACTCTTCCATGACGTACTGCAAATAGCTCTGCCCCCGCAGCAGACCGATTCCCAGCAGGCCAGCCATGACGCCGTAAACGATCGTGGTTTTCATTTTGAAAAACCGCTCATCGTTGAAATAGGCCGTCAGACCGCCAAAGAAGATGACCATAAATGCGGTGAAAACCTGCATCCGGCTCAGCTTGCCTGTCAGCATCCAGAGCACGGCCATTGCCGCCAGAAGGATCGGGATAAAGATCAGGGCAGAGACGATAAAACCGGTATACTCGGTGCCACCAAACGTAAATGTCTCATCCCTGATCCGCAGATAAATCAGGAAAAACGCAAGCGTCGGCCCAAGTTCCAAGACCTGTTTCAGAATTGGATTGATGGTTTTCTCAGCCATAGATGTCTCCTTTAACCCCCCATTTCCACGATGACGGCGCCAAGTGCAACCAACGTCATCAAGAACAGGCGGCGCGGACCTACTTTTTCGCCCATGATAAACCAGCCGATCAATGCGGCAAAAACCACGGATGTTTCGCGCAGCACGGCCGCTTCACCGACTTGGTCCAACCGTGTCGCCAAAAGAACGCCACCAAAGCTGACCCATGCGATCAACGCACCGATGAAACCGCGCCAAATGAGTGGCCCCAGTACCGGTTGCTGCGCCATCCGCCGATAGCGCCACGCCGCGAGGAGCGGAAAATCAATGGCCGTCACAAAGAAGAACCATGCCAGAAAGGTAAAGGGATCAGGGCTTTGGCGGATCCCGTAGGCATCATAGGTTGTATATATTGCCACCAAGATCCCGCCCGCCAAGGCCCACAGCAAGCCCAGTTTCAGCGCCCGCGGGTCCAGCACCTCTTCGATTATATTCCGTGCCGCCAGCAGCAAAATACCCCCGCTGAGACACGCCACCCCGACCCACTGCATAGGTGTAAAATACTCTCCAAAAAACAGCGACGCCGCCAGCACCGTCACCAAGGGCCCCGTGCCACGCACGACCGGATAAACCACCGTATAGGCCGCCCGTTCATAGGCCATGGCCATTGTCACCTTATAGGCAAAATGGATCACGATCGCGCCCACGAGGATGACAGCCGTGGTCAGGTTCGGCCAGGGCACGACAAAAAGCGCAATTGGTGCAGAGAGCACGAACAGCCACCCATCAATTGCCCCCCGCGTCAGCCACGGATCATAGCGCCCCTTCTGCAACGCCCCGAAAATTGCATGGGCCAGCGCCGAAACCAGCGCAAACACGGTGGCCAGCTGCGCCCCCTCCGGCGTGCCCGAGATCGCAACCAGCCAAGCGCCCAGCTCGTTCACATGCGCCCCGGATTCCAGATGACTGCCAGCGTCGTGTCCTCCAGTGCCGCAGCGAATGCTTTGGCAAGTGCGGCCTCACTGGGCGCATGACCCAACGCGAGGAATGGCGCGACAAGTGCCGCAATCGGCCGCGCTTCGGACGCGTCCATCGTCACCCGTAGCGTCCCGCGCGCATTCGGGGCAGCGCCGATAAACCGCAGAAACTCCCGCTTGGTGCGACTGTTCACTTGCGCCTCACCAACCCCGCGCAAAGCCGTATCGACCGCAGAACGCGTGACTTCGGAGAAGTCGATCTGCAAATCAGCCAACACATCAGGCGTGACAGTGAAATCAAAAGAAAGAGTTGTGAAAGTCATCGCCGCGAGCGCCTCTTGTGCCTGCGCCGCATCTGCAAACGGGGTGGCACGCAACTGCCCTGACATACGCAGGCCACGCCCGTCCCCACCCTGTATCTGCAAGTCATTTACCTGCACTGAGCCGGTCTGAATGTCTTGTGTTGCCGCGAACCGTCCGTCGAGCGGCCCCAAAGGGGTGTCGCCTTCACTGAAGAACATTTCAACGGATCGCGTGTCTTCGCGCGCGGAAAACCGCACCCTGCCCTCGGCATTTGCGGGCCGGAATGATGTCGCATTAGAATCCGTAAAACGGCACCAGCCTTCTGCGCCGGATGTGACCGACCCGGTCAGGTTCGCAACCCCAAAGGATGCCGCAAAGGTGCGGATTTCTGCCCAGGCCCTCGCGCAATCCGTGTCGGCCAGCGCCGGTAACGGCAGAAGCGCAAAAAGCGATGCCGCAAGCAACCGTCTCACCGGTCCAGACCCACCAGCGCCGCCGCGAAATCATCCGGATCAAAGGGGGCCAGATCATCAATCTGTTCCCCGACGCCGATTGCATGGATGGGTAAGCCAAATTTATCAGCCAAAGCGACCAGAACGCCGCCCTTGGCGGTGCCGTCAAGTTTGGTCATCACAAGGCCGGATACATCCGCCAACTCTTGGAACACCTTGACCTGCTGCACCGCGTTCTGTCCGGTGGTGGCATCCAGCACCAGCAGCGTATTATGTGGCGCGTCGGGGTCTTTCTTGCTAATGACCCGCACGATTTTGGCCAGTTCTTCCATCAGATCAGCACGGTTTTGCAAACGGCCGGCCGTGTCAATCATCAAGAGATCCGCCCCATCCGCCTGTGCCTTGGTCATCGCGTCAAAGGCCAGACTGGCAGGGTCGGACCCTTCGGGCGCCGTCAGCACAGGGACGCCCGCGCGATCACCCCAGACCTGCAGCTGTTCGACAGCAGCCGCACGGAAGGTATCGCCCGCGGCGATCACAACCGATTTTCCAGCCGCCTTGAACTGGCTGGCCAGTTTGCCAATTGTCGTCGTTTTCCCCGATCCGTTGACTCCGACCACCAGCACCACTTGTGGCGTTTTGGCGTAAAGCGGCATCGGACGGGCGACAGGTTCCATGATCCGCGCGATCTCTTGGGCCATCAGTTCCTTGATCTCTTGCACAGAGAGCCGCCGGCCCAGACGTCCCTCGGCCATATTCGCGGTCACACGCAGGGCCGTATCAACACCCATATCCGCCGAGATCAGCAGCTCTTCGAGCTGTTCCAGCATGTCATCGTCAAGGGTGCGTTTGACAACCGTCTTGGCCGTAGCGCCGCCACCGAAGAAGCGCCCGAGCAAGCCCTTTTTTTCTGGCTCGGATGCGGCCTGCTCGGTGAGAGGCGCCGTCAGGTCGACATCAAACTGCACAGGGTTCGGTGCCGCCTCGGGTTCGACAGGCGCAGCGGGTGTCGCATCTTCCACCTGATCATAGACTTCAGGCTCAGGCTCAGGCTCAGGCTCAGGCTCAGGCTCAGGCTCAGGCTCAGGCTCAGGCTCAGGCTCAGGCTCAGGCTCAGGCTCAGGCTCAGGCTCAGGCTCAGGCTCAGGCTCAGGCTCAGGAATTGGGTCGGCTACGGGGGGAACCGGCGCAACCGATTCTTCAACAATTTCCTCTTCCTCGCCGCCATCCTGCACGATAGCGTCCAGCCCCTCGTCGATCTTGGACGAGGATTTGAACATCCGGGATTTGAGTTTTTTGAAAAATGACATCTCGATCAACCGCAGCAGCCTTTCCTATCACCTAATGATGCAGGACAGGTTTGGAAAGCCTCAACGCGGTTTAACCCGATACCTCTTCCTTGAAATGCTGCATCACCAGCTTGATCGGATTGGGCGCCGCCTGCCCCAGACCGCAGATTGATGCATCGGCCATCGCCGTGCACAGATCGGTCAGCAAGGGTTGATCCCACGTATCCGCCTGCATCAGCTTCACGGCCTTTTCGCAGCCCACACGGCAAGGCGTGCATTGCCCGCAGCTTTCATCCTCGAAAAACCGCAGCATGTTCAGCGCCGCATCACGGGCGCGGTCCTGATCGGACAGCACGACAACAGCGGCAGAGCCGATGAAGGTGCCCAAAGGCTGCAATGTGTCGAAATCCAGCGGCACATCATTGATCGACGCAGGCAATAGACCTGATGAGGGGCCACCCGGCTGATAGGCTTTGAACACATGCCCGTCGGCCATGCCGCCAGCGGCGTCGATAACATCCATGATCGTTGATCCCGCAGGCAACAGATACACTCCAGGCGCGGCAACCCGGCCAGAGACAGAGTAGGACCGCAGCCCTTTGCGCCCGTTCTTTTCCACACTGCTCAGAATTTCAGGCCCTTCACGGCAAATCCGCGCAACCCAATAAAGCGTTTCAACGTTGTGCACCAAAGTGGGGCGATCAAAGATGCCGACCTGTGCCACAAAGGGTGGCCGGTGGCGCGGAATGCCGCGTTTGCCTTCGATGCTTTCGATCATCGCGGATTCTTCGCCGCAGATATAAGCGCCCGCACCGCGCCGCAGGTCGATATAGCCTTCCGCGACAAGGCCTGCCTCCTCAAGCGCCCTGATCTCGCGCGCCAGAATGTCCAGCACTGCTGGATATTCGTCGCGCATATAGATAAAGCAGGTCTCTGCCTCGACCGCCCAGGCGGCGATCAGCATGCCTTCAAGGAACACATGCGGGGTGCGTTCCAGATAGTAACGGTCCTTGAACGTCCCCGGTTCGCCCTCGTCCCCGTTCACGGCCAGATAGCGCGGCCCCGCGTTGCCGCGCACAAAACCCCATTTCTTGCCCGATGGAAAACCGGCACCACCCAAACCGCGCAGGCCAGAGGCCAGCACTTTGTCCTGGACGTCCTCCCAATTGCCGCTGTCGCGCAATGACTGAAGCTCTGCATAGCCACCTGTCGCCGCGTAATCCGCATAGCCTTGATAATCGGGCAGATGCGCGTGCGTTTCACCCGCCGCAATGGCCGCTTGCACCTTTTCGACCGTCGCATGGTCGATATGGTTATGCCCCAACTCCAACACCGGCGCGGTGTCACAACGCCCCATGCAGGGCGCACGCAAGACGCGGACTTCGGCGGGGTCCAAACCCTCTTCGAGGGCCGCTTTCAACTGCTGGGCGCCCGCCAATTCGCATGACAGGCTATCGCAGACCCGAATGGTCAGCGCCGGCGGGGCCGCTTCGCCTTCTTTCACCACATCAAAATGGGCATAGAAGGTCGCGACCTCGTAAACCTCGGCCTGGCTCAGGCGTATTTCCTCGGCCAAGGCGCGCAGATGCGCGGCAGAAAGGTGGCCGTAGGTATCCTGGATCAGATGCAGAAACTCGATCAGCAGATCACGCCGACGCGGGCGATCACCCAAGAGCGTGCGGACCTCGTCCCATGCGGCGTCATCAAGCGCACGCCCCTTGGTACGGTGCCGCCCTTTGCCCTTGCCGGATTTCCAAACACCTTTGCGGTTGTCCAAAGCCATCACGCCTTTCCTCATCTCGTTAGGGCCAACATACGTCTCCGCGCGCCGCCAAACCACGCAAAAGCGACACCCAAGACGGCCAAACCGCGCAGCAATGCAATTTCCTCTACACCATGCGGAAACCCGTGCTAACTATCCGAAACATGGAACCACGTCTTTTGCATTTCGGCCTTGCCACCCTGACCCCCGCTGCGCTGATCGGCGCCGGCGCCTTTCTGGGCGGCGGCTGGGTGATTGCTGCGGTTGTTTATCTGACAGCAATGACAAGCCTGCTGGACCGGCTGATCAGGAAAGAACCCGCGGCCGGCGCGGCGTCGCAGGATGCCGTTTTATCGGTTGCAATTGCGCTGACCCATTTTTGCCTGCTGCCCGTCGTTGTATGGTCCCTCGCGAAGGCTGACATCACGCCACTGGCGAAAACCGGCATCTTCTTTGCTGCGGGGCTTTGGTTCGGCCAGATCAGCAACGCCAATGCGCATGAGCTGATCCACCGTCCCACCCGCGGCCTGCACAGGCTTGGGATGTGGTGCTACATCACGCTGATGTTCGGGCACCATACCTCTGCGCATGTGCTGGTACATCACCCGCATGTAGCCACCCCTGCAGACCCCAACACATCGCGCAAAGGCGAAAGCCTCTATCGCTATATGATCCGCGCGTGGACTGGCTCATTCCGTGCAGGCTACCGCGCCGAAAAGGCGCGTCTGGACCGCGTCGGACGCCCCGCATGGCGCAACCCCTACGCGGTCTATGTGGGTGGTAGTCTTCTTTGTCTGACATCGGCGTTCCTGCTGGGCGGATGGCAGGCGCTTGTCGCCTATGGCGCACTTTCGCTATACGCGCAGTCGCAACTCTTGATGTCTGACTATGTGCAGCACTACGGGCTTGTCCGTGCTCTCCGCGACAACGGCAAACCCGAGCCTGTCACTGCCAGACACAGCTGGAACAGCCCGCATTGGTTCTCTTCCATGATGCTCCTGAACGCCACGCGGCACTCTGATCACCACGCGCACCCTGCGCGGCCTTATCCTGAACTGAACATCCCTGATGACGCCCCTATGCTGCCCCGTCCGCTCCCGCTGATGGCCAGTATCGCGCTGGTCCCCCCGCTTTGGCGGCGGATCATGGACCCGCGGGTTGAAAGGTGGCGCAATGCGTAGTCTGGCGATATGGCTCCTGCTCGCAACCCCTGCGGTGGCGCAAGACACCATGAGCGGCCCCGAATTTGACGCCTATGTCACGGGCCGGACCATCACATTCCGCACAGCAACCAATCCGCTTTTCGGAATCGAGCGCTATCTGGAAGACAAACGCGTCATGTGGTCAGATTTCGACGGCACCTGCCAATACGGGGTCTGGTTCGAGAGCAAAGGCGATATCTGTTTCCGTTATGACGGTGATCCGGAACACAAGTGCTGGGAAATCTATGCGGAACCGGAAGGCCTGCGCGGGGTGTATACCACGCGGCCAAATACAACCGTGATCTTTGAGGTCCCCGAAAGCGACGCACCGCTCATCTGCAACGATCTATCGTCCTGAGCCAACCTGCAATTTGCCATCTGCAAACTCGATCTCGAGCGCGGTTGCTCCGGCTGCCGCGGCCTCGGTTGTCACCACTGCGCCGTCACCACGCACCACGGCATATCCGCGTTTGAGGGTTTCGACATAGCCCAGCGTCTCGCGCAACCGGTCCAGCGCATCCAGCCGCGCCAAACGTTCGGCCTGCTGGCGCGAGGCGCGGTCTGACAGACGGCGCAGCAGCACTTCTAGCCGTTCAGTATGACGTGCGACGCGGTCTTGCAGAACCGTGCCGCGCAAACCGCGCGCTGTCTGCTCAAGCGCTGTACGCCCGTCCCGTGTCCTGCGTTTCAACGCAGGCGCCAGCCGTTCGGACAACCCCGCCAAACGCCGCTGATCCTCGGCCAGCCGGCGTGACAGAATACCCGGACGCAACGCCGCCTCGCTCATCTGCAGACGCTTCTTGGCAGCGGCACCCTTCAGCGCGGATGGCAGTCGCTCACTCAGGTAATCCAGCCGCTGGCGCGGCCCTTCGACCAATGCATCCACCTGCGGCAAGGCCCGCCCCAGATCGCGCACGCGTTGCTGGCGCTGGCCAAGACCCGTTGTCAAAGCACGGCTCAGCCGCGCGCCTTGCTGGTCGGCCCAAGCGAGCAACTCCATCCGCACCGGCACAGCCAGTTCCGCCGCTGCCGTCGGTGTCGGGGCACGCATGTCCGAGACAAAATCAATCAGCGTCGTATCGGTTTCATGCCCCACAGCGGAAATCAGCGGAATATCCGATGCCGCAGCCGCCCGCGCGACAATCTCTTCGTTGAACCCCCACAGATCTTCAAGCGAGCCACCGCCGCGCGCCACAATCAGCAAATCCGGGCGCGGCAATGCGCCCCCCGGTGTGAGCGCATTAAACCCTGCAATCGCGGCAGCTACTTCGGGCGCGCATTTGGCTCCTTGCACCGCCACAGGCCAAACCAGAACTTTACGCGGAAAACGATCACGCAAGCGGTGTAGAATATCGCGGATCACAGCCCCCGATGGTGATGTGACCACCCCGATAATTTCGGGCAGATAGGGCAAGGGTTTCTTGCGCTCGGGCGCGAAGAGCCCCTCGGCCGCAAGTGCCGCCTTGCGCTTTTCCAGCATCGCCATCAGCGCACCGGCACCGGCAGGGGCGATATCCTCAATCACCATCTGGTATTTCGACTGACCGGGGAATGTGGTGAGCTTGCCCGTGGCAATCACCTCCATCCCCTCTTCCGGACGGTGCGCCAGCCCCTGCGCACGGCCTTTCCAGATCACACCGGCCAGAACCGAGCGATCATCCTTGAGGTCCATATAAATATGGCCCGATGCAGGCCGCGACACGCGCCCCACTTCTCCGCGCACGCGCACATGGGAAAACCCGCCCTCGATCGCCTTTTTGACTGCGCCCGAAATCTCGGACACCGAAAACTCGGGGGTGTTATCGGCGGGCCCATCGTCGAAGAGGTCCATTATATTGCTTCACCTTTTCCATGCGCCTCTAATGGCAAGGACGAGAACTGCCACTTCAGGAAAAAGGCTGTCAGGCATAACACTCCCGCCAGCACGACAAAAAGAAAGGTTTTAAAAAGCAGCGCCAACATCAGGGCCAAGCCACCGCTGGCGAACAAGAGAATGCGCGAAATCCGCACCGTTGCAAAATCGGGATCCGGCCAGAACTGTACCTGCGCACGGCCAAATTCTTCTGCATAGTGATCCAGAGTGCGCCCATAGGCCGGATCATCCGCAAACTGCACAAGATCGTCAGGGCGATAAATGATGCGGCCAATGATACGGGGACAAAAGTCTTCGAAATACGCCTTTTCATCCTGCACATGCATCTTCCAGACGACATCCACGATGGGTGATGGCACAAGCGTTTCACCGGTACTGCCCACCAGATACATAAAGCGGCGATATTCTTCGACGAGAGTGTAGCACACATCAATCGAATGGCCGGTTTCCTCGTGCAGACGGTCGACCAGTGAACGCGTCAGTGGACGCTCGTGAAAGCTATAGCCTTCAAGGCGGTGCCAAAGCTTCCGGTCCTTTTTGATCGGTTTCATCTTTGCGTCTATGCTCGCATTGGTTGTCTCGCTTACGACACTAGTCTGATGCGGCACGCGCGCCAAGCACCAGAGACTAAAAAACCTTTGATTTGGGTGACACTTGTGGTCACGCCATCCCCGTCTTAGAACCGTGGCACTTCAATTCTTGCAGGGACGAATATGAACATTCTCATTTTGGGCAGTGGCGGGCGCGAACATAGTCTGGCTTGGGCCGTCAAACAGAACCCCAAATGTGATCGCCTGATTGTTGCCCCCGGAAATGCGGGGATCGCGGCCCATGCGGAATGTGCAGACATCAACATTCTCGACGGTGGTGCAGTAGCGACATTCGCCGAAGAGAACGCGATTGATTTCGTCATTATCGGCCCCGAAGCCCCCCTTGCGGCCGGTGTGGCCGACCGGCTGCGCAGCGCCGGATTTCTGGTCTTTGGTCCAAGTCAGGCGGCGGCCCAGCTTGAAGCCTCGAAGTCTTTTACCAAAGCGATCTGTAACGCGGCAGGCGCGCCGACAGCTGCCTATGCGCATTTCACTGACGCGGATGCCGCCCGCGCCTATATCCGCGCCAAAGGTGCGCCGATTGTGGTCAAGGCTGACGGGCTTGCCGCCGGCAAAGGCGTGATCGTTGCCATGACGGAAGGCGAAGCACTTGCCGCGATCGACGATATGTTCGACGGCAGCTTTGGCGCGGCAGGTGCCGAGGTGGTGATCGAAGAGTTCATGGACGGTGAAGAAGCTTCATTCTTTGTGCTCTGTGACGGCAAAACCATCCTGCCCGTGGGCACCGCCCAAGACCATAAACGCGCTTTTGACGGCGATACGGGCCCGAACACAGGCGGCATGGGCGCTTACTCCCCCGCCCCTGTGATGACCGATGCGATTACACAAAAAGCGCTGGACGAAATCATCACCCCCACGATGGATGAGATGCGCAAGCGCGGCACCCCTTTCCAAGGTGTTCTTTTTGTCGGCCTGATGATCCAGAATGGCCAGCCGCGTCTGGTGGAATACAACGTCCGCTTTGGCGATCCCGAATGCCAGTGCCTGATGATGCGTCTGGGCGGGCAGATCCTTGATCTGTTGCAGGCATGCGCCGAAGAGCGTTTGGACGAGATGCAGGTCAACTGGGCGGATGATCACGCGCTGAACATTGTCATGGCAGCAAAGGGGTATCCCGGAAACTATGCCAAGGGCAGTGTGATTGGCGGGCTGGACAGTCAACCCGAAGACAGCTTCCACATGGTATTTCACGCGGGCACCGCGCTGAAAGACGGGCAAATCACCGCCGCAGGCGGACGCGTTTTGAACGTGACAGCACGGGGGGCAACCTTGGCCGAGGCACATGAAAAGGCCTATGCCATGGCTCAGACGATCGACTGGCCCGACGGGTTTTACCGGTCCGACATCGGCTGGCGGGCACTGTAGTCGTACAAAAAAAGGCCACGCTTGATGCCAAGCGTGGCCTTTTCTATCTCTAAATGTCGAAGCGCTTATGCGGCGCGGCCGACCAGAACAGAATCGATCTCTGCCGCGGCAGCATTCTCATCGTTACCCGCCACAGCAGCGATTTCGCGGGTCAGGCGCTCGAGTGCGGCTTCATAAAGCTGACGCTCAGAATAGCTCTGCTCGCGCTGGTCGTCCTGGCGGTGCAGGTCGCGCACGACCTCTGCGATGGCAATCAGATCACCCGAATTGATCTTTTGCTCGTACTCTTGCGCACGGCGCGACCACATGGCCTTTTTGACCTTTGCCTTGCCGCGCAGTGTCTTCATTGCATGGCTGACCACATCAGGTGTCGCCAAGGCACGCATGCCCACGTCGGTGGCTTTGTCAGTCGGCACCCGCAGGGTCATTTTGTCTTTCTCGAACGAGATGACAAACATCTCAAGCTCGAAGCCAGCAATCTCTTGCGTCTCGATCGACACAATTTTGCCGACCCCGTGGGCGGGGTAAACGACAAACTCGTTGGGGCTAAAGTCGTATTTCTTCTTGCTCATGATCGTCCTTTCATGACGGCCAGCTGATGACGACAAAAAAACCGCCGGGGGCACTTCGCCTCCGCCGGAGCTATCGTCTAATGATCTGGATCACGTCGTTCGCAACATTCCACTTAGTATACCATAAAAATAGGCCCAGCGGAAGCTTCCCGAGTCAACGCACGAACCACTTGTAAACAAAGGTCTTTTGCATCAACTCAGTGCGAATCAGCCACCTTCACCGGCGGCTTCCGAAAAGAGCTCCATCTTGCCTTCTTTGCCGTCCATTTCTTCGGCAGTCGGCAGCGGGTCCTTCTTCGTGATGATCACCGGCCACATCTCGGAATACTTGCGGTTGAATTCAACCCATTTTTCCATGTCCGGCTCGGTGTCCGGACGGATCGCATCGGCAGGGCATTCAGGCTCGCAAACACCGCAGTCAATACATTCGTCAGGATGGATCACCAGCATGTTTTCACCTTCGTAAAAACAATCTACGGGGCAGACTTCGACGCAGTCCGTGTATTTGCAGGCGATGCAGTTGTCGTTGACGATGTAGGTCATAAGGCGCGGTTCCGATCAGTTCACGCAGCCTAGCTAGAATAGACTGGCCGCGCGTTCAAGGTCCAACAGTCCAACGAAGGCGGCGAAGTCCAAGATTGCGACAAGATGCGCGAAATTGCTGCGGCGCCTCAAGATGCTGGACAGCACGAAATCTACCAACCATCCTGTCACTCGCGAATTCACAACAAAGAATTTTGACCTCGGGAGCGAACATACAATGTCACTTATGAATACAGTTGCGAAAATGGCGGTCGGCTTTGCCGTCGCCAAGGGCATGGAATCAGTACAGAAAAACGGTGGCCTCGGTGGGCTGCTCGGCGGCCTCACAGGGGGCGGCACACAGAAACAAGCCAGCGGCATGGGCGGTTTGGGTGACATGTTGGGCCAGTTGGGCGGCGGCAGTGCGGCACAATCCTCTGGCGGGCTTGGCGGTATGCTGGGTCAATTGACAGGCGGCGGCGCAGGCGCGAGCGGCGGTCTGGGCGGTTTGCTGGGCCAGCTTGGGGGCAGCAGCAGCAGTGCCGCGGCGGCAGGCGGACTTGGCGGCTTGGGCGCGCTTTTGGGTGGTTTGGCCGGCGCACGCGGCGGGGCCTCGGGCGCGGGACTTGAGGCGCTGCTGAATCAGGACAACCCAGCCGATGAACCCGATGAAGACGAAATCGCAAAACTGATGCTGCGCGCAATGACCCAAGCCGCACGTGCCGACGGTGATCTGGATCAAGGCGAAAAGGCGAAACTGTCCGCCCTTCTGGCCGACAGTGACCCCGGCACCGTCGAGACCCTGCAGAACATCCTGTCTGCCCCCGTCAGCGCGGCCGATTTGGCAGCGGACACACCAAAGGGCTTGGAAACACAGGTCTACACAATGTCAGTGAACGCGATCACACCCGACAACCAGGCCGAAGCACAATATTTGCATGAACTGGCCAGCGCCCTCGAAATTGCCCCGCAAACGGCAAACGCGATCCACGACAGCCTCAACGCACCCCGGCTCTATAACTAGTCTAGCCCCATATCGCGGCGGTCTTTCTTTGTCGGACGACCGCCCTTTTCATAGCGCGGGTTCGCGCCCTGCGTCTCGGTAGGGCGCGGTTTGGGTGCAGGCGTGAGGTCTTCGTAGAGCGCTCGCGCTTCGGGCGCAGGCCCGCGGCGTTCGCCACAGGCCACAACCCGCACCACCTTGGTTTCTTGGGCCTGCACAAAAGTCAGCACATTCCCTGGTCCGATCGCGCGGGCGGGTTTGCTGACAGGCTGGCTATCCACACGGACCTTGCCCGCGGTGACAACACCGGCGGCAAGGCTGCGCGATTTGAAGAACCGCGCATGCCAGAGCCATTTATCCAGCCGGATTGTCGGGCGGGGGTCGCTCAATCCTTCTTGAAACCTGCCAAAGCGGCAGCGAACGGATTGTCAGGATCAATCTGCTTTTCGCGCTTGGGTTTGGCTTGGAAGGTTTGCGGTTTGTTGTTGCCGCCACCCTGTGGTTTGCCTTTGCCCTTCGGCTTGCCTTTGCCACGGGGGCGGGCATCACCTTGGGGGCGTGCAGGACGTGCCGCGCGACCACCCCATGTAAAGGTATAGAACACCTCTACTTCGCTTTCGGCGCGCGCTTCCGGCGTCTGCGCAGGTATTTCCTGAGGGGCATCCGCAGGTGTCTCTTGCGGTGCGTCCGGCGGCGTTTCCACAAGCGGCGTATCCGGCATCTCTTGTGGCGCATCCGGCGCATCGGACGTTTGCGGCGGCTGTGCCGCTTTCACCTTCGCGCGTTCACCTTTTTCGGCCTTGTAACCAAGACCTGTCATCAGATCGGCGAACTGTTCCAGCGTCATGCCGGTGATCGATAGCATGTCGGGGTTCGCTTCGAACCCCCCACGACTATCCTTGTCGCGCAGCATATCGGCGAGGCGTTCCAGCATATCAATGCGGATCGCGCGGTCGCCAGCAGCGCGGTAGCCGGCCATCGCATAATACCCTGCCACAGCATCCTGAGCCGTGGGCACAGTGACCAGACCGGGGGGCGGGCTTTCAGGGAATTCGCCCAAACCCTTGGACAGCGACCACAGCACAAGACGCAAACGTGTCGGTGCAGGCTTGAGCAGCAGCGGCATGAAAATCGTGAACTGGCCGAAACGCACACCGTGTTTGCGCAACGCGCCACGGGCGTCCTGATCCAGCGCCTTGACCTCGTCGGCGACTTCACCGCGCGGGATGATCCCGAATTCTTCGGCCATGCGATAGGCAAACCCCTTCGCGGCCCCTGTCAGCGCCTCATCATTCTTGAGCGCGATAATCGGCTCGAATCCGGCGGCGATCTTACGGTCGATGAAATGCTGCAAGCGGCGCTGCACTTTGGTGGCGACATCGGCGCCCGCCTCTTCATCGACAAAGGCCTCGACACCCGGCTTGAACGGATCGTCACCTTTGACCAATTTGCCAACCGCCTGGCTGCCCCACATCAGGCCGCCCTGTTCGGTGAAATCAATCTCGGGATCGGGGGCGTTATAGAAACGGTCCGCCAGCAAATGGAACTGTGGCACCAGCGCCTGCACCGAAGCCTGACGCAACGTCTTGGCCTCATCGGGGCTGCCCGCTTTGTCCATCCGGAAACGGAACCCTTCCAACCGTCCGACGAATTCGCCCTCGACGGTCACTTCACCCTTGTCATTCACGTCAGCCAAAAGGCTCTCCTTCTGTTTGAGCCGGCGAAGCAGAATGCTGGTCCGCCGGTCCACAAATCTTTGTGTCAACGCGCCATGCAGCGCATCTGATAATCGGTCTTCTACCGCGCGGGTTGCATCTCGCCAATGAGATTCGTCAACCAGCCACCCTTTCCTTTGTGCCACATATGTCCACGTACGGATATACGCGAGCCGCTTGGAGAGCGTATCAATGTCTCCGTCGGTGCGGTCAATGCGTTTGACCTGCAGCGCGAACCAGTTGGCGGACACATGCCCAAGTTGGTGCAGATCGTTGTAGATATGCGTCAAAAGGGCTGCGTGTTCACCTTTGCTGATACCGCGAAAATCAGGCACGCGGCACACATCCCAAAGCAGTTTGACCGATGGACCATCCGTGGCACGCACCGCCACCTCAGTATCCAACGCCAGTGCTTTTAGTGCGGCCAGATCATCACTTTCGCGTACACGGGTCAACCACGGGTCCTCGGTGCGGTCTTCCAGCGTGGCAATCAGACGCTTGACCGATCCGAACTGCAAACGGCTGTTGCGCCATTGCAGTTTCTTGATCGGGGCAAAGCGGTGATCGCAAATCGCCTGCGCGACACCTTCGTCCAGCGGCGGCGCCTCACCGGTGACGCCAAAAGTGCCATTGTCAACGTGCCGCCCCGCACGACCCGCGATCTGACTCAACTCGTCAGGTTGCAAAAGCCGCATTCGGCGGCCGTCAAATTTCGTCAGCGAGGAAAACGCCACATGGCTGATATCAAGGTTGAGCCCCATACCAATCGCATCGGTCGCGACGAGGTAATCGACATCGCCGTTTTGATACATTTCCACCTGCGCATTCCGCGTGCGGGGGCTCAGCGCGCCCATCACGACAGCCGCACCGCCTTTGGTACGGCGCAAGAGTTCTGCGATGGCATAAACGTTCTCGACCGAAAACCCCACGATTGCCGAGCGTGCAGGCATCCGGCTCAGTTTCTTGGACCCTGAATAGGTCAGCTGCGACATCCGCTCACGGCGCATGAAGGACGCATCAGGCACCAAGGCCGAGATCGCATCACGCATCGTTTCCGCACCCAGAAACAGCGTCTCATGCAGGCCGCGCGCATTCAGCAAACGGTCGGTAAAGATATGGCCCCGCTCGGGATCTGCGCAGAGCTGGATTTCATCAACGGCCAGAAAATCGCACCCCATGCCTTCCGGCATCGCCTCAACCGTACAGACCCAATAGGCCGCACGCGGCGGCACGATCCGCTCTTCGCCTGTGACAAGCGCCACGACACCCGGTCCACGCACAGCCACAATCCGGTCGTAAACCTCGCGTGCCAGAAGCCGCAGCGGCAAACCGATCACACCGGTGCGGTATGATAGCATCCGCTCAATTGCGTAATGCGTTTTGCCAGTATTCGTCGGCCCAAGCACGGCCGTGATCCGGGACACCGTCATATTCTTCCCCGAACCAATCGGAGCGCCAGTGCCTAGAGCGCCTGACCCTCAAGCTGCAGTTCCAACCGATCGACCGCATCCAACGCTTCGCGCGCATTGGGGTGGATCGCAAGAACCATTTCATAGACTTCAAGCGCATCTTCGGGGCGCTCTAATTCTTCCATCATCAAGGCAAGTCCGCGCATCGCCTCAAAGTGACGCGGGTTCAGTGCCAGCACCTGACGCACATCGTTCAGGGCTGGGCCAATCCGCCCGAGCAAATAATAAGCCGACGCGCGCCCATAATAGCCTTCGGCAAAATCCGGCGCATGATCGACCAAAGCCGTGAAATGTTCTACGGCCACTTCGGGCGTACCGTCTTCCAGCGCCTCCTTGCCGCGGCGCAACAGCAGGTCCATCGCAGGCGAGCCGCTGTTTTCCCACTGCGCGATGATTTGCCGTTCGATACGCGCGGACGTGCCTTCATCCGCGGCGGCGAGCTCTTGAAAAAGTTCATCCAACGGCGTTTGCTGCGCGTAACCGGGTAAGGAAAACCCAACCGTCAGGCAAAGTGCCGTAACGATACATTTGAAGCGATGTGCGTGCATAACCATAGTCGTAATGTAGCGCACTATGCGGCCAACACCAGAGGTCGTAGTGTCATATCAAACAATAGAGGACGAAAAAATGAGTGATGTTGTAGCAGAGGCCGTCGCCGCCCTGAACGCCAAGCTGGGTGGGGCCGGTTTTGACGGCAGCGCAAAATTCGACATCGAGGGTGAGGGAAGCATCATCATCGACCAGAATGGCGCACATGCCAGTGAAGACGACGCAGACGTGACCCTGACCGCCACCACCGAAACGTTCAAAGCGATCCTCGACGGCGAAATGAACCCGACGACCGCCTTTATGACAGGCAAACTCGGCGTTGACGGTGACATGGGTCAAGCCATGAAACTGGCCGGCGTTCTGAGCTAATGCTGGAAGCGGCCCCTCTTTTCGAAGATATCGCAGGCGGTCCTGCCGGAGGGGTCGCCCATTGGCTGACAACATCTGACGGGCTGCGCATCCGCGTGGGCCATTGGCCGCTGGCCAATGCCAAAGGCACCGTGCTGATCTTTCCGGGCCGCACCGAATTTGTTGAAAAATACGGCAATACCGCGCAGGCCCTGCAGGACCGCGGCTATGCCAGTCTGGCGATTGACTGGCGCGGCCAAGGCATTGCCGACCGCATGACACCCAAACGGGCGATCGGGCATGTCGGTGCATTTTCAGACTATCAAAAAGATGTGATCGCGACGCTCGCCTACGCACAAGAAGTCGGTCTTCCGCGTCCCTATTTCCTGCTGGGGCACTCGATGGGGGGATGTATCGGTCTGCGCGCGTTGATCGAAGGTCTGGACGTTCAGGCTGCGATGTTCTCGGCGCCGATGTGGGGCGTCCAGATGGCGACCCTGTTACGCCCCGTCGCGTGGGGGCTCTCCGCGATGAGCACATCCTTGGGGTTTGACGAAAAAATTGTCCCCGGTCAGTCCGAAGAAAGCTATCCCCTGCGCGAGAGCTTTGAGGCCAACACACTGACCAATGATCCCGAGATGTGGGCGCATTTCGGCACGCAGCTTCGCCAACAGCCCGATCTGGGCCTTGGCGGGCCGTCTTTGCGCTGGCTGAACGCCTCATTGCGTGAAATGCATAATCTCTGCACCGCCCCCTCGCCACAGATACCCTGCCTGACCTATCTGGGCACCGACGAAGTGATCGTTGATCCCTCGCGTATCCGCGAACGGATGGAGAAATGGCCAAATGGCGTGTTGCGCGTCATTGAAGGCGGCAAGCACGAGATGCTGATGGACATGCCCGAAATGCGCGACATGATTTTTGATGAGACGGCCGCGTTTTTTGACGAACAACTGGCGCCTGTGGCCTAGGCAAGATCGCTATCCGTGCGCACCTGAAAACCCGCGCCACGCAACTCACTGACCACCTCTGTCACATGTTGCCGGTCGCGGGCTTCGATCACGATCTCAAGCTCGGCTTGTTTCAGCGACACGCTCTGCATCATCCGCTGGTGGATCACCTCGATCACATTGGCCCCCGCCGCACCAATAATGCGCGAGATATCCGAAAGCTGGCCGGGGGTGTCGTCAATCTCGAAGGTCAGACGGGTAATCCGGCCGTCACGCACCAGACCGCGCAAGATCAGCGTCGAGAGCAGGCGTGAGTCAATATTGCCGCCGCAGACAACAAGCCCGACCTTTTTGCCTGCAAAATCCGCGGCATGCTTTTCGATGACGGCAAGACCAGCGCCCGCCGCCCCTTCGGCGACGATCTTTTCCTGAGACAGCAGATCAAAGACCGCCGCTTCGATTTCTGATTCCGTGGCGGTTTCCACACGGTCGACGTAGCGCTTAATGATGTCCAGATTGGCAGGGGCAGGTTCGCGCACCGCGATCCCTTCGGCCAGTGTTGCGCCGCCAAAATTGGTGCCGACAGCATCAAACTGCGCTTTCACCGCATCAAAATTCGCAGCCTGCGCGCCGATGACCTGCACGTCAGGGTTCACCGATTTCGCCGCAACGGCCATACCGGCGATCAAACCACCGCCACCAATCGGGACAACAATGACATCCAGATCCGGCTGCTGCTCTAACATTTCGAGCGCGACGCTGCCCTGCCCTGCAGCGACGACCGGATCATCAAAGGGATGCACAAAGGTCATGCCCTTTTCCGCAGCCAAATCCAGCGTGAACTGTACGCTTGCATCAAAGCCCTTGCCATGTAGAACCACATCCGCGCCGAAATCCTTTGTCCGTTTGACTTTGTTAAAGGGCGTGCCCTCGGGCATCACAATGACAGCAGGGATACCCAAGCGACTGGCATGATAGGCCACGCCCTGCGCATGGTTTCCGGCACTGCAGGCGATTACACCGGCGGCGCGCTCCGCATCGCTGAGCGTCAAAAGCTTGGCCAAGGCACCCCGCGCCTTGAACGCGTTGGTGTGCTGGAGGTTCTCAAGCTTGAGGTACAGATCAAAGCCCAATTGCAGCGACAAACGCGCGGCATGGACAGTCGGCGTGCGCATCGTGGCCGATTTGATCGCCTCATAGGTTTTTGTAATCAGTGCAGGATCAAGGGCCATCGGGCCACCTCGTTCAAGATAAATCACCCATAGCCCTACACCGTAAGGTGGGTGAAACCCACCCCCCACCATTGGCCCGCCGTGTTGGCGCTCTATAGTCGGTTGATGGCAGATGTACTTACCTTCACCGACAGGGGCATTTATTGTCCTGCGGGCGATTTCTATATCGATCCGTGGCGCCCCGTGGACCGCGCTCTGATCACCCACGGCCATAGCGACCATGCGCGCTGGGGGATGCAGCGGTATTTGGCAACAACAGGCACAGCGCCTGTTATGCGGCACCGCTTGGGCGATATCACGCTTGAAACCACGGATTACGACGTTGAGACCCGCATCGGGGACGCAACCGTCTCTTTCCACCCCGCAGGTCACGTGCCCGGTTCAGCGCAGATCAGGGTGGCGGTGAAGGGTGAGGTCTGGGTCGTCTCGGGTGACTACAAGACGGTGGCCGACGGGTTGTCGGAACCTTTCGAACCGGTCCCCTGCCACGCGTTCATCACCGAATGCACCTTTGGCCTCCCGATTTTCAAATGGACACCCGAGGATATCTTGACCCGCCAGATCAACGACTGGTGGGCGGCCAATGCCGCCGCAGGACGTATATCAATCCTTGGGGCCTATGCCTTGGGCAAAGCGCAACGCCTGCTCAGCACTGTGAACCCCGATATCGGCCCGATCCTGACCCATGGTGCGATTGAAAACACCAATGACGTGCTGCGCGCCCAAGGGGTCACTCTGCCCGACACCATCCGCGTCAGCGCCGACACCACCCACAAAACCCACCCCGGCGCGCTTGTGCTGGCCACGCCCAGCGCGCTTGGCACGTCTTGGGCGCGCAAATTCGGCACGGCTTCGACGGCCTTCGCCAGCGGCTGGATGGCCCTGCGCGGCGTACGGCGCAGACGCGCGGCTGACAGGGGTTTTATCGTTTCTGACCATGCCGATTGGGAGGGGCTGAACACTGCGATCAAGGCAACCGGCGCAACCAAGGTTTTCGCCACACACGGCTACACGGGAGCGTTCCAAAAATGGCTGTCCAGCCAAGGCTATGACGCGCATATCGTCAGCACGGATTACCAAGGCGAAGGGTTTGACCAAGCCGACGAGGCCGAGGCATGAAGGATTTCGCCGCCCTCTTTACCCGCATCGACGAAAGCACCAAGACCAGCGTCAAGACAGCCGCACTTGCCGACTATTTCCGTACCGCAACGCCCGAAGACCGGCTTTGGACCATCGCACTTTTCACAGGTCGTCGCCCCAAACGCACGATCACGGCGACAAAGTTGCGGGAATGGGCAGCAGAGGTCGCGGGCTTGCCGGACTGGCTGTTCGAGGAAAGCTATAGCATCGTGGGTGATCTGGCCGAGACGATCGCACTGGTCCTGCCACCCGCCACGCAAAGCCAAGACCACACGCTGACCCACTGGATCGGCTATATCAAAACGCTCGCGACCCTCGAAGACGACGTACGCAAAGCAGGCATTCTGGAGGCATGGAACAGCTTGCCCCCTACCGAAAGGTTCCTGTTTACCAAACTTCTGACAGGCGGTTTCCGCATTGGCGTCAGCGCCAAACTGATCACCCGCGCGCTGGCACAGGCGACCGGCCAGCCCGAAGCAGAGCTCACGCACAAGCTGATGGGCAATTGGACGCCGGACAGCACCACATGGGACGCACTGATTGAGGCCGATGACCCGACGGCGGACCTGTCACGCCCCTACCCTTTCTATCTTGCCTACCAGCTCGACGGTTTTGACGATCTTGGCCCGCCGGCCGATTGGAACGCCGAACGCAAATGGGACGGCATCCGCGGTCAGCTGATTGTCCGCGGCGGCGAACACCACCTATGGTCGCGCGGCGAAGACCTGATGACCGACCGTTTCCCCGAACTGGCGCAACTGCGCGATTACCTGCCAGATGGTACGGTGATAGATGGCGAGGTGCTGGCCTTTGCCGATGAAAAACCCCTGTCGTTCAATGCGCTACAAAAACGGATCGGCCGCAAAACGGTGCCAAAGAAATTGCTGGCCGAAGCCCCTGTGATCCTGATGGCCTATGACCTCCTGGAACATCAGGGGGCGGATGTACGCGATCAACCTCTGAAAGACCGCCGCGCGGCATTAGAAGATCTGATCAAGGATGCCCCTGTGACAGCCCCCCTGCGGCTGTCCGCCTCCGTCCGTTTCCAGACATGGGATGATCTGCACACCGCACGCGACCAATCCCGCGATCTGGGCGCCGAAGGTCTGATGCTCAAACGCCTAGACAGCCCTTACCTTGCCGGGCGCAAACGGGGCGACTGGTGGAAATGGAAGATTGATCCGCTGACCATCGACGCGGTGATGATCTATGCGCAGGCTGGGCATGGACGCCGCGCGAACCTGTTCACCGACTACACATTTGCTGTCCGCGATGGCAATGATCTGGTGCCCTTTACCAAGGCCTATTCCGGCCTGACCGACAAAGAATTCCGCGAAATCACTGCATGGGTGCGCAAGAACACGCTGCAACGCTTTGGTCCCGTGCGCCAAGTGCCCGCCGAACATGTGTTTGAAATCGCCTTTGAGGGCATCCAGGCCAGCCCGCGCCATAAATCCGGTGTTGCTTTGCGTTTTCCACGTATGTTGCGCTGGCGGCGCGACAAACCCGTGGATGAGGCCAATACGCTGGACGATCTCAAAGAGATGCTGGCCACCTACGGCTGAACGCCCTTAACACTTTTCGCAACAATGCCTATGTAAGCCCCAACACATGAAAAACAGAGGTAATCCCATGCCATTCCCCCAGCCCGTCTTTGATGCCAACACCAGCGGTGGAAAGGATCTTGGCAATCTGCCCGAGTGGGATCTGAGCGATCTTTACACTGCCGAGGACAGCCCCGAACTGGCGCGCGACATGGCATGGCTGGAAAAAGAGTGTGCGGATTTCGCGGCAAGCTATGAAGGCAAACTGGCAACACTGGACGCGGGCGGGCTCTTGGAAGCCGTTCAACGCTACGAACAGATTGACGTGATCGCGGGGCGGATCATGTCCTTTGCCGGCTTGCGCTATTATCAATGCACAACCGATAGCGGCCGCGCGAAATTCATGTCGGATTGTCAGGACAAGATGACAACGGCCACCACGCCGCTGGTCTTTTATGGTCTGGAATTCAATCGCCTTGATGACGATCACCTTGCCGATCTGCTTTCCGCCAATACGGACCTTGCGCGGTACAAACCTGTCTTTGACCGCATGCGCGCGATGAAGCCGCATCAGCTCTCGGATGAGCTGGAAAAATTCCTGCATGATCAATCCACGGTCGGTGCCGCAGCATGGAACCGGCTTTTTGATGAAACCATGGCAGCGCTCGAATTCGTGGTGGATGACGAGGTGCTGAGCCTCGAAGCGACGCTGAACCTGCTGACCGAACAGGACCGCGCCAAGCGCGAGGCTGCGACCCATGCACTGGCAGCCGTGTTCCGCGAGAACATCAAGATCTTTGCCCGTGTGCATAATACGCTGGCCAAAGAAAAAGAGATCGAGGACCGTTGGCGCAAAATGCCAACGCCGCAAACCGGACGGCACCTGTCCAACCATGTTGAGGCCGAGGTGGTCGAGGCGCTGCGCAACGCTGTTGTCGCCGCCTATCCGCGTCTGTCGCACCGCTATTATGCGCTCAAAGCCAAATGGCTGGGGCTGGACCGGATGCAGGTCTGGGACCGCAACGCGCCTTTGCCGATGGAAAGCGACAAGATCGTCAACTGGGACGAGGCGACAGCCACCGTGATGGACGCCTACGCAGGGTTTGATCCCAAAATGGCCGAAATCGCCAAGCCATTCTTTTCTGAGGGTTGGATCGATGCAGCCGTCAAACCCGGCAAAGCGCCGGGCGCTTTCGCGCACCCCACAGTGACTTCTGTCCACCCATATGTGATGCTCAACTATCTTGGCAAACCGCGTGATGTCATGACCCTCGCCCATGAGCTTGGGCACGGCGTGCATCAGGTGCTGGCGGCAGAACAAGGCGAGTTGTTGTCCTCAACCCCGCTGACACTGGCCGAAACCGCGTCGGTCTTTGGCGAAATGCTGACGTTCCAGAAACTGCTGGACGGGGCGAAGACGAAAGCAGAACGCAAGATCCTGCTCGCGGGCAAGGTCGAAGACATGATCAACACCGTCGTGCGCCAGATCGCGTTCTATGATTTTGAATGCAAACTCCACGCCGCCCGCGCCGAGGGCGAATTGACGCCGGATGATATCAACGCGCTCTGGATGTCGGTGCAGGCCGAAAGCCTTGGTCCTGTGTTCGATTTCGCGGATGGCTATGAAACCTTCTGGGCCTATATCCCGCACTTTGTGCACTCGCCCTTCTACGTCTACGCCTATGCGTTCGGCGACGGGTTGGTGAATGCGCTTTACGCGGTCTATGCCGAGGGCGATCCCGATTTCCGCGAGAAATATTTCGACATGCTGCGCGCTGGCGGGTCCAAGCACCACAAGGAGCTGCTCGCACCCTTTGGCCTCGACGCGTCCGACCCAAAGTTCTGGGACAAGGGCCTGTCGATGATCGAAGGCTTCATTGACGAATTGGAAGCGTTAGAGGACTAAGTGCGACGCAGTCCCGGATCAAGTCCGGGACCGCACAGCGGCCTCAATCCAGCTCGGTCCATGGCCACGGCTTTACTTCGCTCGCGGCGGTCTGATAGCGCGCGGCTTTGGCCATCCAGACACCCATCGTTGTGCCCATTTCGGCCAGTTGATCATTCGGCTGACGCTGATTGACCAACATAATCAGGAACTGCGCCACGGTCATGATCCCGAGCAATGTGCTGGCCATGCTCATCAGCACGGCAATGATCACCATATGCACCAAGCGCAGCCAGATGTTTTCGTAGTCGTCCACATTTATGTCGGAGCGGTCATCATCATTGGGCATCGTCATCTCCTAAGCGGGCCGTCCACCAGCCGCAAAAACCATATCGATCATCTTCTGCGTTCCGCGCGAAAACTCAAGCGGGCATGGATAGGCGGCACCAGTCTGCACCGATTGACAGAAATTTTCCACCTGCAGGACATATTGGTTCACCCCCGGCCAACGCTCGGTCGTGACGGTCTGGCCATCGGTTGTCATCGTCAGAACAGCCGCATCAAAGACATTGGCATTGTAAGGACAGGTCAATCTGAGCACGCCCTTGTCGCCGTGAAAGGTGATTTCCTGACGCGGGAACATGCGGATCGAAACCATCGCTGCATAGCTGAAGCTTGGAAAATCCGCCGCGACCTGCGCAAAGATATCGACATCATTGTCGAACCGCAGCTTGGCATAGGGAACCGCAAGTGGCTCTTCTCCGGAAACAAAACGCGCGGACCCGAAGGTATAGACCCCGATATCACGCAAACCGCCACCACCCGCGGCAGGCTGATTGCGGATATTGCGCGCGTCATCATTAAAGAAACTGAACGCCGCATCCACATGCACCAAGGTACCAATTGCGCCGCCTTGCACCAGTTCGCGCGCGCGGATGAATTGCGGATGATGCACGATCATATAGGCCTCGGCGGCCAGGACACCCGCCGCATCCCGTGCGGCGATCAACTGATCAAACTCCGCTTCTGCGAGCGTCATGGGCTTTTCGCATAACACATGCTTGCCCGCCGCCATCGCCTTGAGCGACCATTCCACATGCATGTGATTTGGCAGCGGAATATAGACCGCATCAATCGCCGGATCAGCCAAAAGCGCATCATAGCCGTCATGGACCTGAATGCCCGGCGCAAAGGCCTGAAAACCGGCGGCTTTTTCAGGGCTGGATGTGGCAAGGGCTACCAGTTCGGCGCCTTTGGCCGCGTGTATCGCAGGCCCCATGTGTTTTTCAGCAAAGTTCGCGGCACCCAGAATGCCCCAGCGCAGTGATTTCATCATCGTTTCCCCTTTGGCGCGATGTTAGCGCCACCAAGGACCAAAAGGAAATACGCGCAGAAACGAAAAATCCCCGCCAGCAGCGCTGACGGGGATGATTATTGCGAAAGCGATACGGCTTTACGCGTCAGCCAACATGCCCTTCTGGCGCGCCAGCTCCTGCATCTTTGCCTGCAGCTTTTCAAATGCACGCACCTCGATCTGGCGGATACGTTCGCGGCTGACGTCATACTGGCTGCTCAGATCTTCAAGCGTGACGGTCTCCTCGGACAGACGACGCTGCATCAGAATGTCTTTCTCACGCTCGTTTAGAACCGACATGGCATCGGCCAAGAGTTCGCGGCGCGCATCAAGTTCATCATGCGCTTCATACTCGGCCGCTGTATTCGCGCTCTCGTCCTCAAGCCAGTCCTGCCATTGCGCGGCACCTTCACCATCGGCACTGACCGTGGCGTTCAACGATGCGTCCCCACCGGACAGACGGCGGTTCATGGAAATCACTTCGTCCTCGGTCACACCAAGATCGGTCGCAATCCGCTGGACGTTTTCAGGGCGTAGATCACCGTCTTCAAGCGCACCAATGCGGTTCTTCGCCTTGCGCAGGTTGAAAAAGAGCTTCTTCTGCGCTGATGTCGTGCCCAGCTTCACCAAAGACCATGACCGCAGGATGTATTCCTGGATCGAGGCACGGATCCACCACATGGCATAGGTTGCCAGACGGAAGCCCTTTTCAGGATCAAAGCGCTTCACCGCCTGCATCAGGCCGACATTCGCCTCTGAAATCACCTCAGCCTGCGGCAGACCATAGCCGCGATAGCCCATGGCGATTTTAGCCGCCAGACGCAGATGCGATGTCACCATCTTATGCGCAGCTTCCGTATCTTCATGGTCAACCCACCTCTTGGCGAGCATATATTCTTCTTCAGGCTCCAGCATCGGAAACTTGCGGATTTCCTGCATATAGCGGTTCAGGCCACCTTCCGGCGTCGGCGCTGGTAGATTCTTGTAGTTACTCACTGTATCTGCCCTCCTATGTATAAAGGCTTAACATGGATATGGGAACGCTAACAATTGGTTTCAAGAGCGGTCATATCCGATTCCATTAAAAAGAATATGAACTAATCAGTTCAGTTTTGCGACCCATGTTTCCGTGCATTCACGCACATGGGATCGATTATTTCAGCCCTGAGCGCCGAGAGCGCGCAAAAGATCGCGCATATCTTGGGGGATTTCCGCCTCAAACTGCAGAAAATCACCCGAAACAGGGTGCTCAAACCCCAACGTTGCCGCGTGTAGCGCCTGACGCGGAAACGCGGCCACAGCGGCGACACCCGCCTCACCAATCGCTTTGGGCGACAGCTTGCGCCGCCCGCCATAAACCGGATCACCAATCAACGCATGACCACAATGCGCCATATGCACCCTGATCTGATGGGTCCGGCCCGTTTCCAGCCAACATTCGACCAGAGCCGCACAAGGCGGCGTGCCCAGCGGCTCCACAATGCGCGACCGCGTCACGGCGTGGCGGCCACTGCTGAAAGACACCGCCTGCCGCTGCCTGTCTGTGCGGTGTCGGCCCAGAAACGTCTGGATCTTCAGAATATTGCCCGGCTCAAACGACGTCCCCTTGATCCCGCGCAATCGCGGATCGTTCTGATCCGGCAGTCCATAGCACACTGCCAGATAACGCCGCTCGACTGTATGGGCGGCAAACTGGTCGGCCAGATGATGATGTGCGCGGTCCGATTTTGCCGCCACCAGCAACCCTGTGGTTTCTTTATCAATGCGGTGCACGATACCCGGCCGCTTCATGCCCCCCACACCCGAAAGCGTATCACCACAGTGATGGATCAGGGCATTGACCAAGGTCCCGCCCGGGGTGCCTGGCGCCGGATGCACAACCATCCCGCTGGGTTTATTGACGACAATCAGGTCCTCATCTTCAAACACAACATCCAGCGCGATGTCTTCCGCACCGATGTGGCTTTCCTCGGCAACAGCGACAGTCACAGCCACGACAGCGCCTTCCGCAATCCGGAACCGAGGATCACTGATGACAACGCCATCAACCGTTACAGCCCCGTCGGCAATCAGCTTGGCCAACCGCGACCGGCTTAATGATGCTGCCTCAGGCACGTCGCGGCCCAGGGCCTTGTCAAGGCGCGGCGGCGGGGACGCTGCAATCACAAACTGAATGATCTCAGACACGCGACTGCTCCATCATCTTGCCCAATAAACTCCCGCCGGAGGCTCCGACATCTCAAAACGCGCAAACCTTTGGGGGGGATGGTACCGCCTCCCCGGCTTGAACGGGGGACCCCTGGTTCCACAAACCAGTGCTCTAACCAACTGAGCTAAGGCGGCAACAGGGGTGATCTAGCGGGATGAGATCACGATTGCAAGTCCCTACGCAAGGAAACTGTCGGGGCTGAAAGCTTCATCCCCTTGCCAACGCAGCATGCTGCGCTGTAGGACCAAAGCCAGCAAATCTAAGGGGCTACCATGGGTATCAACAACGAGCGCGACATTGAAGCGAACATGCAAATCGGACCAACCGATCTGGGCATGGTGCGGATCTTCATCGAAGCCGACGGCGTCGAAATCCCCATGGATTTTGACCCCGAAGAGGCTGACGAGATCGCAGAAGAGATCAAGGCCGCGGCAATGGCGGCACGCGCCGTCAAAAAGCGGTAACAAACCCCGGATCGCGCGCGGCCTGCGCGCGCACCGCTGCATGGCGCGCGAATTTCTGCACCATCACCTTGCGCCGTGCAGGCGCCAGTTTCGTTTCAGGCCCCATCCGGATGATTTCAGCATCATAGGCATCCGCGAGAATCAGGCCCGTCTCTTCCGGCAATAGTTCGGTCGGAAAATTGCTGTCGACCGCCCAGAAAAACCGGTCGCACCATTCCAGATATCCCTGCCATTTGCTGTCTGACTGAAAATCAGCGCGGCTGGACTTGCATTCGATGATCCAGATCTCGCCCTTTGGCCCCAACGCCATGACGTCAACACGCAAGCCTGATGTCGGCACCAACTCTTCGACACTCACAAAATCATGGCCCCGCAACGCGCGGCTGACCCCCCGCGCCAAAAGCTGGCCGGGCATCAGGCTCGGACTGTGGGACAGGTCGGACATGCCTTTTACCCTGAACAATAGGTGAACATAACGCAAGGAGAAACCGCGCCGGTGCAATGCGACTCAGTGGTGCGGGCCTGCAAAGTCAAAAAATCGAAACAATCACCCTCCGGAAAGGAAGATTGGTCAGGCAGGATAATTTTACCAATTTGTTATCAAGAGATTAAGTCAATTTCAGCGTTTTAAGAAAAGTGAAACCCGTCACATTTATGACTGAAACGGGACACATTGGCCCCAATCGCTGGGGGTAAAAGCCTTGCCCACGTCACGTTTTCGACCGCTTTGCTACTTATCAATGAAGATACCGAAGAGGAGCGTAAAGAATGTCACTGTTTGCCAATATCACCTTTTTTGAAGTTTCCATGGCACTTGTCTTTGTGGGTATCGCAGAGCGACTGTTGCTGGGTTACGCCCCCGCCGAAATGGTTGGCGCAAAAGGCTGGCTTATCCGCGGTGACATCGAAGAATAAGCTGTTCGAGGGGCTTGCCCTTCGTCACACACAACCCTACCTGTTGGGCGACGGGTTCTGCGCCTCTCGTATACCATAGGTACAAATCCAGTGGCCTTAAGCAAATCCGAGGGAGCTGGCTCTGTTCTGACCCTGGTCTGATTACCTGGCGCCCACCTGTACATACAGGTCCTCGGGATTAGTTACCTCTACGGTTGCCGTGGTTCCCGTCACTTCCCACAAAATGCGCTACCTACCGCGTGATGCGCGCGCTTCAACGCGGATCGGGATGAGCGGGCCCCGATGGTCATCATCGTCGTTGTCATCCGCTTGGCTCATGACCACGATTGCAAACTGAACGCTGCCAAAGACCGTTCCGTTGAAAAACCACAGCAGAAACACCGCCAGATAGCCCTCATCTGAGCCAGCAATCAGGCTGCCAAGAGCCGCCACGTCATGCCAGAGGATCAGAGCGACAAAGACCGCTGACAGCACAAAGCCGATAGCGCAGTGGCGCAGATAAAGACGCATCAGATCCGGTTCATTCTCGGGGCGCATGTGCGGTCCTCCTGAACATCAGGATAGACCTAACCTCGGCTAAGGCAAATCACGATGATGATCCGAATGCCTCCGGCTGGGCTTCGCGGGCCATATGATCGAGCACGGCATTCACGAACTTTGGTTCTTTGCCATCTGCCGAAAACGCCTCAGCCACGCCAACGAACTCGCTGATCACGACTTTTGGTGGTGTCTGCCCCAACATCATTTCCGCACCGGCCGCACGGAAGAGCGCGCGCCATGTGGGGTCAATGCGCGCAATCGGCCATTTCGCCACCAATGCGCGGTCGGTCATCTGGTCGATCGCGGCCTGATCATCAACGGCCTTTTCCATCAACCCGCGGAATGTATCCACGTGGCCCTCGGCCATCTCGCCGTCCTCATAAACAGCGCCAAGGCGATGATCCTCGAACTCGCGCGTGACCTGATCGACGGTCTGACCACTGGCCTCCATCTGGAACAGGGCCTGCACCGCATAAAGCCGTGCGGCGGATTTCATTTTGCGGAGCTGGTTGTTCGAAAGGGTCATATGGTGGTCTTGCTATCCGTATCGCCGGCCATCAGGATGTCGCGGGTGAACCCCACGCCCTTGTCGGCCTTGCCCCACTTACGGGCCAGCGCAATCAGGTGCAAGGCCGCAGCAGCCGCCCCGCCGCCTTTGTTCATTTCAGCAGGATCAGCACGCACTTCGGCCTGCGCGCGGTTTTCGACCGTCAGGATACCGTTGCCGATGCACAAACCCTGCAAGCCCAAAAGCTGAATCGCGCGGCTGCTGTCATTGCACACGGTGTCATAATGCGTTGTCTCACCTCGGATCACACAGCCCAGCGCGACATAACCGTCAAAGTTGCTCATCCGCTCGGCAATGCCGATGGCGGTGGGGATTTCCAACGCACCGGGCACCTCGACAATATCCCATGTCGCACCCGCTTTCTCGATTTCAGCCTTGGCACCCGCAATCTGGTTATCAGAGATGTCCTTGTAATAGGGCGACGCCACGATCAGAATTTTCACGGGTTTGTCGAATTCCGGTAGCGGCATAATGTAGTGGGAAGGTCCGGCCATTATCCGATCTCCGAAATTTTACGTGTGCCGACAATTTCCAACCCGTAGGCGTCTAGCCCCACCACCTTGGGTTTGGGTGAATTGGTCAGCAATTCGATCTCATGCAAGCCCAGCGAGCTAAGGATTTGCGCACCAAGCCCGTACTGGCGCAGCGTTTGTGGCGACACTTCTTCGCCCGCTTCCAGTTTCATATGCACATCGCGCAGCAGAACCAGCACACCGCGCCCTTCTTCGGCAATCAGTGACATCGCGTCGCCGAACTCATTGCGCCGTCCCTTGGGGCCTGCGCCCACAACATCCAGCAATGGGTCCATGGCATGCATCCGCACAAGCACAGGCTCTGGCGTCGTTATATCGCCTTTGATCAGGGCGATATGTTCCGCCCCTTGGGTTTCATCGGTGTAGATGCGCAATTCCCACTCACCGCCGAACTCAGACTGGATCGTGCTCGTTTCACGCACACGCACCAGATTGTCGTGGCGGCGGCGATATGCGATCAGATCGCTGATCGTCCCGATTTTCAGGTTATGCAGCTGCGCAAAGGCAATGAGATCAGGCAGGCGCGCCATCTCACCATCTTCCTTCATGATCTCGCAGATCACACCAGAGGGGTTCAGCCCTGCAAGGCGGCTGATATCCACGGCGGCCTCGGTATGGCCTGCACGCACCAGAACGCCGCCGTCGCGCGCACGCAGCGGAAAGACGTGGCCGGGCGTTGCGATATCAGCGGCCCCTTTTGACGCGTCAATCGCGGTGGCCACGGTGCGCGCGCGGTCATGGGCGGAAATACCGGTGCTGACACCCTCACGGGCCTCGATGCTGACGGTAAAGGCAGTTTCATGGCGCGACGAATTCTGCGATGCCATCAAGGGCAGGCCCAGCGCATCAATGCGTGCGCCCGGCAAGGTGAGGCAGATCAAACCGCGCCCGTGCTTGGCCATAAAGTTGATCGCATCCGGCGTCGCCATCTGCGCAGGGATCACCAGATCGCCTTCGTTTTCGCGGTCCTCATGGTCCACAAGAATGAACATCTTGCCGTTGCGCGCATCTTCAATGATGTCTTCGATCTTGCTGATGGCGTCGGACCAATCCCGTTCAACGGGGCCGGGTGTTTCAAATTGCTGGGTCATATCTGTCTCCGCAGGCGTCTTGCCTGAGGCAGATAGCCCAGAGGCAGCGCTTTGGAAAGCGTCTATGGGTGCGTTAACGTAAGGTGGATCAAGATCCACCTTACCCGCAAAAGAACTGCTCCGCCCGCAAATAGCCTGCAGTCCGCGCAGCCTCGGCCCATTCGCGCTCGAACGCGGTGTCACCGACGATCACAAAACGGTCCGCAGGATGCCCCTCAGCCGTGATCATTGCGCGCATCCGGTCACGCATCACAGCCCAGCTGTCACTGTATGCCGGTGCCGCATGGGCACCGGAAAGGCCGGCCAAGGCCCCGAGGTGTCTGGGCGTGACAGGTTTATGCGCAACGCCCTTGCACACCGTGCGCACCAAGCCTGCCAGCTTATCAGCGCGATCCACCGGAAGCGGCTGCCCTTCGCGCAAAACCCGCAAGGCATTGTTCGAAAATAGAAAGCCGATCAGATCATGGCCGGTGCTGGCGCGGATGCCTGCATAGGTCTTATAAGGCAAACCCAACTCGGCTGCGCGGCGCACGCGCAGGCGCACCACTTCAATCGGGAGGGTGGGCATCAGGTCTTTGCGCGCCCGCGTCCACACATGGGTCCGCCAGCTTTTGCCGGGCTCATCAACCCGACCCGAATTATGACCGATGCCTGCCATCACGCGTATTCCTGCAACCGCGCCACATAACGGGCCATTGTATCAATTTCGAGATTGATCCGGTCGCCAACCTTGGTGTCACCCCAAGTGGTGGCAACCTTGGTGTGCGGGATAAAGTTGATGCCAAAATCTGCGCCATCTACTTCATTCACCGTCAGCGATGTGCCATCCAGCGCCACCGAGCCTTTCGGCGCAATAAACCGCGCCAGATCCTGCGGCGCACGGAAGGTGACCCGCGTGCTGTCGCCTTCATCTCGCATCGCAATCACCTCGGCGACACCGTCCACATGCCCCGACACGATATGCCCGCCAAGCTCATCGCCGACCTTCAGGGCCCGCTCAAGGTTCAGGCGCGTCCCGACAGACCAACCGTCGACATTGGTCGCCCCCACAGTTTCGGCGGAGATCTCGACATCGAACCAGTTCTGCGGCGTGCGACCCAGCGCAATGACCGTCAGGCAAACCCCGTTGCAGGCGATTGACGCACCGATATCAATACCAGCCACGTCATAACCTGTCCCGATCCGCGCCCGCAGGTCGCCGCGCTGTTCAAGCGCGAGCACTGTGCCGATATCTGTAACAATTCCTGTGAACATTGCTGCGCGTCCCCTCTTTGCTCTGCCCTGACCTAGCGTTTCAGGGTCGCCACGGCAAGCCGGACGCTTGCCAGCGATGCCTTATCAGGTCAGTAAGAAACACAGGATATCTTTCATTCAACGTCGTTATGCCAAATCAAAAGTCTTTTCTTTTTCTGCAGGGCCCACATGGCCCGTTCTTCCGCCAGTTGGGCCGGATGCTGCGCCGTGCCGGTGCCAATGTCTGGCGAGTCGGATTTAACGCAGGGGATGCGGCCTTTTGGGGCCGTGCACCGGGTTACATCCCGTTTCAGCAAGACCTTGGCACATGGCCCGCAACACTGGCCACGATCCTGCAAGACCACGCCATTACCGATATCGTGCTTTACGGTGACACCCGCCCCACCCACGCAGAGGCGGTGCGACAGGCCAAAGCCCTGGGCCTGCGTGTGCATGTTTTCGAGGAGGGCTATCTGCGCCCCTATTGGGTGACCTATGAACGTGGCGGCAGCAACGGTCACTCCCGTCTGATGGATATCTCCGTGGATGAAATGCGCGACAGGCTCGCGCAATCGGATGTCGACCTGCCTACCCCGCCTGCGCATTGGGGCGATATGCGGCAACATATCTTCTACGGCGCGCTCTATCATTGGTTCGTGATGTTCCGGAATCACCGCTACCCGGGGTTCAAGCCGCACCGCGCCCTGCCTGTCCACCGCGAGGCATTGCTTTATACAAAGCGCCTTCTGCTCATGCCCTTCCTGCGGCTGCACAGGCGTTGGGCCACAAGACTTATCAAGGCTGGCGGCTATCCCTACCATATCGCTTTGCTGCAACTGGAGCACGACGCGAGCTTTCAGGCCCATTCCCCATTTGCGACCATGCAGGACTTTATCGCCGAGGTGATTGCGGGCTTTGCCAAAGGCGCGCCTGCGCATCACCATCTGGTATTCAAAGCGCATCCTTTGGAAAGCGGGCAATCCCCCTTGCGGCGCATGATCCACACACTGGCAAAAGACCACGGTATCTATGCGCGGACGCATTACCTGCGCGGTGGTAAACTGGCGCAAATCCTTGGTGATGCCCGTTCTGCCGTGACCGTGAATTCCACCGCAGGACAGCAAGCACTCTGGCGCGGCATACCGCTGAAGGCCTTTGGCACAGCCGTTTACAGCAAGCCCGAATTCGTCTCGGACCTTCTATTGCCTGCGTTCTTTGCAGCCCCTGAACGCCCCGACGCCAAAGCCTACCGCACCTATCGCCAGTTCCTGCTTGAAACCAGCCAGGTTCCCGGTGGCTTCTATTCCGCCTCAGGCCGCCAGCAACTCTTGCGTCACCTTGTCGATATGATGCTGCAGGACGCCGATCCTTACGATGCCCTGTTGCCCAGACAATCGCAGGCAAGCCCGCCTTTGCGCGTTGTACAGCGCGGACCGCTGCAATAGTTTGCCGCCAATGACACAGGAAAAACGCCAGAACCTCTACGTCTACAATGGCGGTTTCCTGACCAAAGGACGGGTCAGGCGGATTGTGGAACTGGCCGGATATGACATCAAGATCGGCGCACCGGGTGACGGGGATCTTGTTGGCGTCTGGGGACACAGCCCGACAGCCCCGCGCGGTGAGGCGGTGGCCGCAAAGCGCAATGCACCAATCCTGCGCGTCGAAGACAGTTTTCTGCGCTCTGTGGGGCTGGGACGCGACGGCGCGCCACCCATTGGCCTGAATATTGACCGGCGTGGCGTGCATTTCGATCCTGCAACTGAATCTGATCTGGAACTCATCCTTGCCGAAGAGCCTTTGGACGATACCGCCCTGCTGAACCGCGCGCGCGCCGGGATCGAAATGCTGAAGTCGGGACATCTGTCAAAGTACAATGCCTTTGATCCTGCGTTGCCCGTTCCTGAGCCGGGCTATGTTCTGGTGATCGACCAAAGCCGCAAAGACGCCTCGGTCACAGCATCAGGCGCGGACAGCAATACTTTCCGCGAGATGCTGTTCTACGCGCAAACCGAATTTCCCAACGCCCAGATCCTGATCAAGTCACATCCGGAAACCGCGGCAGGGCACCGCAAGGGGTATTTCACCAAGAAAGACACAAACGCGCGCATTGCGCTTGCTGATGACAACCTGTCGCCTTGGGCGCTGTTGGAAGGGGCGATTGCCGTCTACACGGTCAGCTCGCAACTTGGCTTTGAAGCCATCCTTGCAGGGCACAAACCTGTCGTCTTCGGCCAACCGTTCTATATGGGCTGGGGGCTTACAGATGATCGCAAACCGCTGCAGCGCCGCCAACGCAACCTGACCCGCGCACAGCTTTTTGCAGCGGCCATGATCCTCTATCCCACGTGGTACGATCCGTTCCATGACCGGTTGTGCAGTTTTGAAGAGGCCGCAGCGACTCTGACTGCCGCGGCACAGGCATGGCGCGACGATTATCAGGGCTGGGTTGCCGCCGACATGCGGCTGTGGAAACGCAAGACCCTGCAGGATTTCTTCGGGCGGCCCAAGCCTGTGACGTTCCTGCGCGGCCCCAAGGCCAGCCATAACGCCCACGCCAAGAACCGACGTCTGATGCGTTGGGCCAGCACCGGCGCACAGGACGCGGTGTTGCTCGAGGACGGCTTTCTGCGCTCCCGCGGGCTTGGTGCCGATCTGATCGCGCCGCTTAGCCTCGTTCTGGATGATCAGGGCATCTATTACGACGCCACGCGGCCTAGCCGGTTGGAAACACTGCTCAACGCCGCGGCAGATCTGAGCGAACACGAACGCGCACGGGCGGCAGCATTGATCGAACGGATCACCGAGGCGCGGTTGTCAAAATACAACCTCACCGCCAAGCCGCTGCCCGATCTGCCCAAAGGCCGCCGCATCCTTGTGCCCGGTCAGGTGGAAGATGACGCGTCCGTCATCCATGGCAGCAGTGAGGTGAACACCAATCTGGCCCTGCTTGAGATCGTGCGCAAAGCAAATCCCGCCGCCGTGATCCTGTATAAACCTCACCCTGATGTCGAAGCAGGCCTGCGCCCCGGTGCGGTCGCCCATGCGGCGGAGCTGGCTGATGTCGTGCTGACGGGCACCGATCCCATCGACGCGATCGACGCGGTGGATGAGGTTTGGACCATGACCTCTCTCTTGGGTTTTGAGGCACTTTTGCGCGGCAAGAAAGTCACCTGTCTGGGCACGCCCTTCTATGCTGGCTGGGGCCTGACCGATGACCGCGCCATGCCCGAGCCGCGCCGTCAGGCGCGGTTGGATCTCGCGGCTTTGGTGCATGGCACACTGATCACCTATCCGCGCTACCGCGATCCCGTCACGGGTTTGCCCTGCCCTGTCGAGGTGATCGTCGATCGTATTGAAAACAATGACTTGCCGAAGCACAGCATCTTCAACCGCAGCCTGGCAAAACTTCAAGGTATGTTTGCCAGCTACGCGTTTTTGTGGCGCTAGACGGCAGGCAGGCGCGACCACATGTGGCAGATATCCCGTCCCACAGGCGTGACGCTGTCCAATGCAAAACGCGGCGCAGAGGCCAACCGATCAACCCCCATCGCCGCCAGCATCGGCGTGCCTTCGGCCCCGATTGCGGCCCCCGCAGAATAGACAATCAACTGATCCACCAGACCCGCGTTCAGCAGCGACGCGGCCAGCATGCCACCGCCTTCGCAGAACACGCGGGTCACACCCTTTGCGACCAGTACTTGCATCACCGCGCGTGGGTCCACCTGGCCCGATGCCGTGGCACAGGGCAGGCTCTGCGCGCCTTTTGTCGTCCACTCGGTGACATCCGCTTCGGCCCCGTGACAAAGCCAGACAGGTACCTCATGTGCCGTCTGCGCAAGCTGGGCTGTGGCGGGGATTTTCATCGCGCGCGACACAACAACACGCACCGGTTGGCGCGAAATCCCCAGCCCCCGCACTGTCAAGGACGGATCATCTGCCCGCACCGTTCCCGCGCCCACCATCACCGCGTCATGGCGCGCGCGGTGCATATGCACATTGCGGCGCGCCTCGGGGCCGGTGATCCATTGGCTTTCACCGGTCGCGGTTGCAATGCGCCCGTCCAGCGTACCGGCCATTTTCAACGTCACAAAGGGACGGTTTTGGGTGGTCCGCAGCAAGAACCCCGCATGATCGCGCTGTGCCTCGGCTTCGCACACACCACAGTCCACGGTTATCCCCGCATCACGCAACATCGCAATGCCGCGCCCTGCAACACGGGCGTCAGGATCACCCGTCGCCACGACAACACGGGCCACACCCGCCCCGATCAGGGCCTGAGAACACGGCGGTGTCTGTCCGTGGTGGGCGCAGGGTTCCAGCGTGACATAAGCGGTTGCACCCGCCGCCGCAGCCCCGGCCTGTGCCAGCGCGCGCGTTTCCGCATGAGGCCTGCCACCATCAGCCGTCCACCCGCGCCCGACAATTTGACCCTCTTTGACAATCACGCAGCCCACAGCGGGGTTTGGCCAGACACGCCCCATCCCACGCCGCCCCAACATCAGGGCGAGCGCCATAAACCGGTCATCTTGGGGCTTGGTCACGCGTCCAGATCGTCTTTGTGATCAGGGCGCAATTCGCTTACGAATTTGTCAAAGTCGTCTGCCGCTTGGAAGTTCTTGTAAACACTCGCAAAGCGCACATACGCCACGGTGTCGATCCGCGCGAGGCTTTCCATCACGATTTCGCCGATTGTGCCGGATGGAATATCCGTCTCGCCAAGGCTTTCCAGACGGCGCACGATGCCGCTGATCATCTGGTCAATCCGCTCCGGCTCGACAGGGCGTTTTTGCAACGCGATCCGGATCGAGCGTTCCAGCTTGGGCCGGTCGAAATCTTCGCGGCGGCCATTAGTCTTGATGACCACAAGGTCGCGCAATTGCACCCGTTCGTAGGTGGTAAACCGTCCACCACAGGCCGGACAAAACCGCCGCCGGCGGATCGCCACGTGGTCTTCGGCGGGGCGGCTGTCTTTGACCTGTGTGTCAACATTTCCACAAAACGGGCAACGCATGTTCAGTCCTCATTCATTTGCGGGGGGCTACGACTGGTAGCACGGCCCTACTTATCCACAGGCACTATATGAGCGCAGGTAGGTTTTGGGTAGGGGGGAAATGAAGGCGCAATATGCAGGGCTCAGGTGTTGCTTTTGCGACTCGCTGCACCCGTTCGCTCAACCCAGATGCGCAATCACGCGCCTCTGGTGCGGCCTGTCGCGGTGCTCAAAAAGATAGATCCCCTGCCACGTGCCCAAGGCCAGCCGGCCATCGGTCACAGGAATGCTCAACTGGGTCGGCAGCATGGCTGCTTTGATATGCGCAGGCATATCATCAGGGCCCTCATAGGTATGTGTCAGATAGGCCATGCTGGGGTCGGTCGTGGGCGGCACCAAGCGCGCAAAGAAGTTCTGCAAATCCACCTGCACTTCGGGATCGGCGTTTTCCTGAATAACAAGACTGGCCGAAGTGTGCTGGACAAAGAGTGTCAGCAGCCCTGTCCCCTTGGCCCAATCGGCCACTTGGTGGGTAAACTCGTAGAGGCCCGGGCCGTTTGTTGCGATGATCAGTTGCGTTTGCATGATGTCAGCATCGGGCGGCGCCCCACAAAGCGCAAGCATGGTCTTCAGAACCGAAGCAATCGGCAGGCTACGGGCATCATCACTGCCCCAAAAGGCAGGATCATCCTTGCCCTGCGTGACCCGTTGGGCACCTGCGTGATCTGTGATCTGAAGCCGCGCAAGGCCGACCTTGCACATTTGTACCCTGCCAGGCTTTTTACGGGACGTTTACCGAAACAACCGATCACCCTGTTCGTCGATCATCTGCTTGGCCTTGGCCACCGACGCCTCCTCGGCCTGCTCTTTGGACTGCAGCACATCGGCGCGGATCAAATCATGCACCTGCCCGTCCCTTTCGATGCGCGCCCCGATCCGCCAGCCATTGCTCGCGCTCTCGGGGGCCGGGGTGATGGTGAAATCCTTGTAGGTTTCGGTTTCGGCTTCAGGCGCGGCCTTGCCGCCGAAAAGATTGGAGAAGAATGGCATGAGACCTCTCGCTCTTGTGCTTTAGGGAACCGTCGCGCCGCCGAATGCCGTGATCATCCCGCGCAGATTGCCCAAATCACCTTGTGACACATAGCGATATCCAAGGCCGACGGACGCCTTGGGCAAGCCAAGCATCTTGGCGATGTTCTGTTGAAGCTCAAATGCAAAAACAAAATCCGTCTCTGGGACCATCACACTTATCACATCAGCTTCGGATACACCTTCGGCCAAAGCAGCATATGCGGCAGGGTTCGTCAGTGCAGGCTTCTTGTGTTCCTCGCCGGTATATTCGTCCCAGTAGTCCGGTGTCGAATTGTAAGAACCAACGCGCGCGCCGCCGCCAAACACATCGACCGACAGGATGTCATCATCGTGGTTCATAAACGAAATCGCCGGGGCAGGCATTGCCGCAGTGATCAAATTCCCCAATCTGTCGACCTCAGTCTGGTCCTGGGACTCAATCTTCTCAGTTGTCACAACCAGCCAACCGCTGCGATCATCGAGCAGAAAACCCTCGCCAACGCCGCGCCCAAGCACGTCAAGCAAAGCCGACACATCATCGGTCTTCACACAGAGGTTGACGTAGAAATTTCCCATCTCCCCTACTGGTCCAGGAACGACCGCAGTTTCCTGCTCCGGCTCGGGTGCTTGAGCTTGCGCAGCGCCTTCGCCTCAATCTGGCGGATACGTTCGCGTGTCACGCTGAATTGCTGGCCCACTTCCTCAAGCGTGTGGTCGGTGTTCATGCCGATACCAAAGCGCATCCGCAGCACACGTTCCTCGCGTGGCGTCAGTGATGCCAGTACCCGCGTCGTGGTTTCTTTCAGGTTCTCCTGGATCGCTGAATCCAAAGGCAGGATCGCATTCTTGTCCTCGATGAAGTCACCAAGCTGGCTGTCTTCCTCGTCGCCAATCGGCGTTTCCAACGAAATCGGCTCTTTGGCGATCTTCATCACCTTGCGAACTTTTTCCAAAGGCATTTGCAGCTTTTCAGCCAATTCCTCTGGTGTCGGTTCGCGGCCGATCTCGTGCAGCATCTGACGACCGGTGCGGACCAGCTTATTGATCGTCTCGATCATATGGACCGGAATACGGATCGTGCGGGCCTGATCCGCGATAGACCGCGTAATCGCCTGACGGATCCACCACGTCGCATAGGTCGAGAATTTGTAACCACGGCGATATTCGAACTTATCGACCGCCTTCATCAGACCGATGTTACCTTCCTGGATCAGATCAAGGAATTGCAGACCACGGTTGGTGTATTTCTTGGCAATCGAGATCACCAGACGCAGGTTCGCCTCGACCATTTCTTTCTTGGCCTGACGCGCCTCTTTCTCGCCCTTCTGGACCTGCTGCACGATGCGGCGGAATTCCGTGATATCAACGCCCACATACTGACCGACCTGCGCCATGTCGCCACGCAGTTCTTCGATCTTGCCGGATGACTTCTCGATCATCATCTGCCAGCCACGGCCGGATTTTTCCGCCATGTCATCAAGCCAGTTCGGATCAAGTTCGCGGCCGCGATAAGCATCCACAAATTCACGGCGGTTGATACGGGCCTGATCGGCCAGTTTTACCATGGAGCTGTCGATCGACATGATCCGGCGGTTGATGCCATATAGCTGGTCGATCAGCGCTTCGATGCGGTTGTTGTGCAGGTGAAGTGAATTCACCAGTTCCACGATTTCCGACCGCAGTTTCTGGTACTTCTTTTCCTGCTTGTCCGAGAATGATGAATCCTCGTTCAACGTGGCCGACATCCGCGCGTCCTGCATATCGGACAGGGCCGCAAAGTCGCGCGCAATCAGTTCCAGCGTTTCAAGCACGCGGGGCTTGAGTGCGGCTTCCATTGCCGCCAGCGACATATTGGCCTGATCGTCTTCATCGTCGTCATCGTCCTTGGCAATCGGGTTGCCATCGGCGTCAAGTTCCTGGCTCGCTTCTTTCTTCTCTTCGGTCTGGCCCGCGGCTGCGGCAACGACGGTTTCTTCACCCTCTTCGCCCAGCTGGTTGCCGAATGTCGTTTCCAGATCAATCACATCGCGCAGCAAAATGTCTTCAGACAAAAGTTCGTCGCGCCAGATTGTAATCGCCTGAAAGGTCAACGGGCTTTCACACAGCCCGAGGATCATCGTGTTGCGCCCGGCCTCGATCCGCTTGGCAATCGCGATTTCGCCTTCGCGTGACAAAAGCTCGACCGAACCCATTTCACGCAGATACATCCGCACCGGATCATCCGTGCGGTCCAGCTTCTCGGCCTCCGCCCCGCCAAGCGTCACTTCACGTGAACCTGCAACGGTCGCCAGTGCCGTGTTGCCCTGGTTCTCTTCGGTCTCTTCGCTTTCTTCTTCTTCGGTGACCTGAATGCCCATTTCGGACAGCATCGACATCACGTCTTCGATCTGGTCAGACGACACCTGCTCGGGCGGCAGAACGGCGTTCAGTTGGTCGTATGTGATATAGCCCCGCTCGCGCGCATCAGAGATCATTTTCTTGACCGCGGCTTGGCTCATATCAAGGCTGATATCACCATCCTGGTCAGCGTCCTTACGATCATCATTGTCTTTCGCGGCCATGCGGAATGCCCTTTCGGATGCGTTATTTCGTGCCAAAGTGATTCGGCTGATTCGGTTAATTTCGAATCAACCTCGCATCGAGGTGATTCGCAAGCAGTTGACTTATTGTTCTTTGTACCTGTTGCGCAAACTACGACTTAGGCCGATCCCGCCCCTTTGCAAAGGAGATTTGCTCAATCAGTTGCGCAAATGCGCTTTTCTCTTCTTTCTTCATCCGCGCGCCATTCGCGCCAATCGCGTATTCGGCTTTGTCTTCGTTGTCGCCGCGCCCTGCCTGATCCACCGCTTTGGTGGCCTGTGCAAGCCGCCACGTCAGCCCTTCATCCGCCACGCCACCAAGGTCTTCGACGGCATCTTCGATCTCTCGGGCATGTCCGCGGCGTGCCGCAAGTTTGGCGAACTCCTCAGCAAGGCACAAACGCGCGATCTCTGCGTCACCACCCCGCCGCACAGCGGGGCTAATGGCCACATGGTTCTGCGCGAACAGTTTTTCAAGGGGCATCTCTCCCATCTCCTGGACGATGCAAAGGCGCAAATCCTCTGCGCCAAGATGACGCAGGAGGCAGCCCTGAAGGTCGCGGTGCATCGGATCACGACTGTCCATCTGTTCCAGTGCCGTTTCGAACTCGGGTGCAACAGCGGGGGCCGCAATCAGCGTGGCAAGGATGACCGCTTCGCGCAAATGGTCCTGATCGGTGGCCCCTGCCGCGAGTGCCGAGGCGCGTGACGTGGCCACAGGGCTGACATCGCGCTTCCAAGGGTCAAGACGCGGGTTCCATCTGCCCCCCCCGCTCTTGCGCGCGACGGGCGCCCTGCGGTTGGAAAACAGCGCCCAGCGCATGTCCTTGATCGCCTGCCCGTAGTGGCTGCGGATAGAGGGATCCTTGATAAGCATGATCTTTTCGCGCAGCGCCTTATCAAGGGCGGCCTTGCGCTCGGGGCTGTCAAAATTGCGGCCCTCGGTTTCGCGCTGCCACAACAGCTGCACCATCGGGATCGCCTGATCGAGCAGCTTTTGCATCGCCCCCGCACCCTGCGCCTTGATCAGATCATCGGGGTCCAGCCCCTCTGGCATCAACGCAAAACGCAACGATTGCCCCGCCTCAAGCAGCGGCAATGCGATATCAATCACGCGCATCGCGGCGCGCAGACCGGCGGTGTCACCATCCAGCGCGATAATCGGCTCGGGCGCCATACGCCACATCAGGCGCAACTGATCTTCGGTAATGGCGGTGCCAAGCGGCGCGACCGTCGCAGTAAACCCCGCCTCTGATAGCGCAATGACATCCATATATCCCTCGGCCACGACCAAAGGCTTGCCCTTCCCCGCCGCCTCGCGGGCGGGGCCATGGTTGTAGAGGCTGCGGCCCTTGTCAAAAAGCGCGGTTTCGGGAGAATTATAATATTTTGCCGGATGGTTCGGGTCCATCGCACGACCGCCAAAACCAATGGCCCGCCCCCGCGCATCACGGATCGGAAACATGATCCGGTCGCGGAACCGGTTATAAAGGCCACTGCCTCGGTCACTCTGCGCCGCAAGCCCCGCATCAACGATCAGTTTCGGGTCGATCCCCTTGCCCGAAAGCTGCTCGAGCACGCCACCGTTGGCAGGTGCAAAGCCGATCTCCCAGCGCGCCTGCACTTCAGGGCTTAGCCCGCGCCGCGCCAGATAATCCCGCGCATCCGCCGCAGCCCCTGTCTGCAACTGCAACCGGTGATACTGCACCGCCTGCTCCATCACATCGACCAGCACCGTGCGCGCATCCGCCTTTTCCTGCGCGCGCGGATCCCGCTCCGGCATCGTCATCCCCGCCTCAGCGGCAAGGATTTTGACAGCCTCCATGAAGTCCACATTTTCGGTTTCACGCACAAAGGAAATCGCATCACCTTTGGCATGGCAGCCAAAGCAGTAATAAAACCCCTTGCGGTCATCGACGTGGAAACTGGCGGATTTTTCCTGATGGAACGGGCACGGTGCCCAAAGATCGCCCTTGCCCTGATTGGACTTGCGCGTATCCCACATAACCTTCCGGCCCACGACCTGTCCCAGCGACAGCCGATTGCGCAATTCATCAAGGAAACCAGGGGGCAGACTCATGCGCGCAGTATGGCCCAACACCTCGGGACTTTCCATGTCCAATCAAACTTCCGCCGGAGGCATTCCAACGGCGCGCCTAGCGGAACGCCACCGCCCGCATCGCCACCTCAATGTCATGCACCAAAGTTTTGGCCATCGACCGCATCGCCATGATCTCGAAACTGTCAGGACCCGTACGGATGACCGTCACCGCCATGTGCCCCAACATCGTCTTGGCCACATGATTTGTTTTGAAGACCTTCCCGCGCAAATCAACCGGCACCAGCCGCGCCAGGACATCCTCGGCCCGCGCCCCTGACATTTGCACCACGGCAAAAGCATCACTCTGATCCGTCACAGCAGCCCCGCCCAACACCACATCCACAGCCACCATCCAAGTACCATGCCCGAACCACGTCACGGCCCCACTTCGGCGGTTGGGCGCTGCAAACCCTGCCCCGGCTTGCGCTTCCAATTGCGCCGATACCGCCGCCTCCTGTCCCGCAAAGGGTGCAACAGACGTCAATCGCACGGGCAAGACCTCCACCGCTTCGACACGACCATGGGCCAGCGGCAACAGCCCCGCACAGGGCGTCAATGCAATCAGATCAGCCACGGGCACGCCCTCCGGTTGGATCGAAGAAAACAGGATCGCAGACCGTCACCTCTTCACTGATCCCCCGCAAATGATCACGCAGTTTGATCACCTCGCCGTGGCGGGCACGGCCATTCTCCAGAAAGCCCAAAGCAAGATAGGTGCCAAACGTCGGCGAATAACACACCGAGGTCACATACCCCTGGCTATTCTCCCGCGTCTCGGCGGCCGCGCGTGCAAACAAATGCGCCCCGGCGGTTAGCGCGTGATCGGCACCTTTGGCACGCAAGCCCACCAATTGCTGCCGTTCGGCGCCAAGAAGGCCCGGACGGGCCGCCGCGGCCTTGCCGATACAGTCCTTTTGGGCGCTGATCATCCGTTCCATCCCGAGATCATATGCGGTCGTGCGCCCGTGCATTTCGGCATGCGTGATAAACCCCTTCTCGATGCGCAGCACATTGAGGGCTTCCATCCCGTAGGGCCCGCCACCCAGCACTTCTGCCTGCGCCACGAGGATGCGAAAGAAGCTCTCACCATAACGCGCCGGGACCGCAATCTCATAGGCATGTTCGCCCGAAAACGAGATCCGGAACAAACGCCCCGCGACCCCGCCGACGCGGACCGCGCCACAGGCCATGAACGGCCAACTGTCATCATCAATCTCTTGATCCAGAACTGTATTGAGAAGTGTGCGCGCCTGCGGCCCTGCCACCGCAAACTGCGCCCACTGCTCGGTGACCGAGATCACCTTGGCATCCAGATCAGGACGCAGAACCTGCAAGACAAACGCCAGATGCCGCATCACCTGACCGGCCGCAGCGGTGGTTGTCGTCATCACAAAATGCATCTCGCCCAAGCGCGCCGTGGTGCCGTCATCCATGACATGACCGTCCTCGCGCAGCATCAACCCGTAGCGCACACGCCCGACCTTCAGGGTCGAAAACGTGTTGATATAGACAAAATCCAGAAGTGCGGCGGCATCCGGTCCCTGAATGTCGATCTTGCCAAGGGTCGACACATCACAGACCCCCACCGCATTGCGCACATAGCCCACTTCGCGGTCACAGGACTGTCGCCAATGGCTTTCATCTTTCAACGGGAAATAGCTCGGACGATACCAGAGCCCTGCCGCGATCATCGGCGCACCCTGCGCGACACTGGCCTGATGCGACGTCGTGAACCGCTGCGGCGCAAATCCCTTGCCCTGACTGCCCGCCCCCATCGCGGCAATCGGCACAGGCACATAAGGCGGGCGGAACGTGGTCGTGCCTGTCTCGGGGATGCCCCTGCCGGTGGCATCCGCCAGGACCGCAAGGGCAACCACATTCGACGACTTGCCCTGATCCGGTGCCATCCCTTGCGTCGTATAGCGCTTCATATGCTCGACCGAGCGGAAGTTCTCCTGCGCGGCCAGCTTGATATCCTTCACATGAACATCGTTCTGGAAATCAATCCATTTGCGCCCTTTGCCGGGCACAGCCCAAAGCGGCGTGACAGAATAGGCCACATCATCAGCAACAGGGACCGTCACCTTGGGTTTCAACCCAAGGCCCCCTGCAACCTGCGCCGCCACCTCTGCCGCTTCGATCAAACATCCTGCCGTGCTGAACGTCCCGTTGCAGGCCCCCGCTGTCACCAGCCCCGGAACACTGTCAGGTGTCGGCACAAAAGACGCGATCTCTTCATTCCATGTGGGCCGCCCGTTCATATGACAGGTCAGATGCACCGTCGGGTTCCAGCCCCCCGAGACCGCCAGACAGTCCGCCTTGATCGTCCGCGTACCACCTTTGTGGCTGATCGTGATGCTTTGCAGTGCATGACGGCCCCGCGTCCCGGTCACCTGCGCATTAGTGTAAACGGGATAGTCACCGCCAAGTGTCACATCGTGACGATTATCCGTCACGACAGCCTCGCCGTCACGGCTATCAATCACAGCAACCACCTTTACACCGGCCACCACCAGATCACGGGCTGTAAGGTAGACATCATCATTATTGCCAAAGACCGCGACGGCATTGCCGGGAACTACGCCCCAGCGATTGACATAGGAGCGCACGGCGCTCGCCATCATGATCCCGGGCCGGTCGTTGTTGGGAAAGGCAATTGGACGCTCCAAAGCACCAGCGCACAGGATCGCCCGTTTGGCCACGATGCGCCAAAAACACGCCACCGGTTTATCCGGCATACGCGGCCCCGCGACATGCTCAAGCGCGCCATAGGTACCCTGGTCATAGGCCCCCGTGACCGTTGTGCGGGTCATTAGTCGGACATTCGGCATCGCATCAAGTTCCGCCAGCACCTCGGCCACCCACTCCCTGGCGGGTCTGCTGTCGATCTGCTCGTGCTCGCGCAGCAACCGACCACCCATGGCGGTATCTTCATCCGCAAGGATCACATCGGCGCCCGCGCGCGCGGCAGTCAAAGCCGCCATCAGCCCCGCCGGTCCCGCGCCAATGACAAGCACATCACAAAAGGCAAAGCCCTTCTCGTAGGTGTCCGCATTATGCGCGCCACTCAACGCCCCCAGTCCGGCGGCACGCCGGATCACGGGCTCGTAAAGCTTTTCCCAGAAACTGCGCGGCCACATGAAAGTCTTGTAATAAAAGCCCGCAGCTAGGAACGGCGCGACAAAGTCGTTCACCGCCATCACATCATAGCGCAGCGACGGCCAGGCGTTCTGGGACCAGACCTCGAGCCCCGCGGCCACCTCCAGCGTGGTCGCCCGCACGTTCGGTTCGGCCTGCGCGCCGCGCCCTACGGTGACCAACGCGTTCTGTTCCTCTGACCCCGCCGACATCACCCCGCGCGGGCGGTGATACTTGAACGACCGCGCCACCAGCTTGATCCCGTTGGCCAAGAGCGCCGCCGCGACAGGTTCGCCCGGCACGCCTCTGATCCGCCGCCCGTCGAAGGTGAAATCAACCGTGTGCTCAGGGGCTTGCAGTCTCATCTGGGCGACCGTTCGGCCAAAGCGGTCTCAAGCACCGCATGGGTCACCGTGTTCCGGGTGACCACCACCCAAGCCCCGCACCCCGCCTCATGAAACCACAGGTCGCGTATATCGCCCGCGGTATTATCGCGGTTGTGCAAATAATCATCCCAGGCTTCCGACCCCGCATCAGGTGCAGGACGCAACAACGCCACAGCATCACCCTGATAGTAGAATTCCCTGCGGTCACGTTCGCCGCAATTGGGACATGTGATCCTCATGCTATGCGCATCCCATCATCTTGCCATAAATACTCAAAACTCGCACGCCAGCCTCTAGTGCAGGTTGTGCTGAGAGCCCGTGCCCTCTTCATCCATCAAGCCCGCACCGGTGCGGAAGCGGTCCAACCGGAACTTTGCCGCAGGCGCGTGATGCTGACCGGTCGCCATCAGATGCGCAAAGCTGAACCCCGATCCGGGTACAGCCTTGAACCCGCCGTAACACCAGCCACAATCGATAAAGAGCCCCTCCGTCGGCGTCTTGTCGATAATGGGCGATCCATCCGGCGTCATATCCATGATTCCGCCCCAGGACCGCAGCACCTTTGCCTTGCCGATCATCGGCATCAGGGTCATCGCCGCATCCATCACATGCTCTTTCATCGGCAGGTTGCCCCGTGCGGCATACGAGGCGTAAAAATCAATATCGCCGCCAAAAACCAACCCGCCCTTATCCGACTGGCTGATGTAGAAATGGCCCATCCCGAAACTGACAACATGGTCGATCACAGGCTTTAGCCCCTCGGTCACAAAGGCCTGTAAAACATGGCTTTCTATGGGCAATCGCATCCCCGCCATCGCTGCCACCTGGCTTGAGCGTCCGGCCACTACAATGCCCACTTTCTTGGCCCTGATCGCCCCGCGCGTGGTTTGCACGCCTTTCACGACGCCGCCTTCGATATCAATGCCCGTGACCTCGCAATTCTGGATGATATCCACGCCCCGCTGATCCGCGCCGCGCGCATAGCCCCAGGCGACCGCATCATGGCGCGCCGTGCCACCGCGCGGGTGGTAAAGGCCGCCATAGATCGGGAAACGCACGTTGTCGAAATCAAGATAGGGCAGATGTGCGCGCACGCCGTCCTGGTCCAGCAGGATCGCATCATCACCCTGGTTGATCATCGCATTGCCCCGGCGCGCAAAGGCATCGCGCTGGCCGTCGGAATGGAACAGATTGATCAACCCGCGCTGCGAATGCATGACGTTGTAGTTCAACTCCTGCTCCAGTGTTTCCCACATTTTCAGCGAATGGGAGTAGAACTCGGAGTTGCCGGGCAGAAAGTAATTCGCGCGCACAATGGTCGTATTCCGCCCCACATTGCCGCCGCCGATATAGCCCTTTTCCAGCACGGCAATATTGGTCATTCCGTGCTCTTTGGCCAGATAAAACGCGGTCGAAAGCCCATGCCCGCCACCACCGATGATCACCGCGTCATACGCCGCTTTCGGTGCGGGATCGCGCCAAACGGGTTTCCAGCCTTTCTGGCCGAACAGCCCCTCTTTGATCACGCGAAAGCCGGAATATCCCATGCCGCATCCTCTCTGGTTCTGGACGAGCCTAACAAGGGGGCAGACCGGTTGCATATCCTCTTTTCGACGCAGCAACATCTACCCGCGACCCTCAGAGCGCAGGCACGGCAAAAACCACGTCCGCGCCCGGCAAGGCTCGGTTCCAACACCCCTAATTTTCAGGTGAAATCGATTCGCTGCCCGGTCAGTCGCGCCATAAGCAATGTAGATTTATTGCTCATTTTGTGGTCTTTTGGCTTCACACTTTGGCCAACTGTTTCCGAAAAAATTACAGTGCACTCTGAAACATAGCACTGTATCAGCAAATAAGTGGTGCTTTGCCCACACCACGGCACCACGTCATTTTTTTGCCACATCAAAATGTTGAATATGGTACCAACTCTGAGTTTAAGTCTGCCAGCGCCATTTTTTGCGCCGAACGCCTGGGGATCCGATGATGCTGAAATTTAAGAACCGTGAAAACAAATTGGAAAAGTTGCAAAAGGCGCGCCGCGCCTATGTTGAACAACTCGCTTTCATCCGACAGTTCAAGAAAGACGAGGACGGCGGACTGATTGTCTTGACGCTTCTGCTGCTGATATCGATGCTGGTCGTCGGTGGTATGGCTGTCGATTTCATGCGCTTTGAAGCCGAACGGACCAAGCTGCAAAGCGTTTCGGACCGCGCCGTTCTTGCTGCTGCAAACCTGAACCAACAACGCGATGCAAGCGCTGTTCTGACCGATTTCTTCACCGCTGAAGGTTATGCGGATGCGATCGTCGGTGAGCCATTCGTCGAGAAAACTGCAAACGGAAGTGAAATCCGGCTCTCCTCCGCGATCAATATGGACACCTTCTATTTGCGTCTGATCGGTATGGACACCTTAACGGCACCAGCTACCGCAAGTGCTGTCGAAGGGACCGGCAACGTTGAAGTGTCTCTCGTTCTCGATATTTCCGGCTCCATGGGGAGTTCGATGACCGGAAATATCTATCGCCGAAATGCAGATGGTGACCCTATTCGCGATGCGGATGGTAATATCGAGACCTTTGAAGGAACGCGGACACGGATGTTCTTCCTTCAGCAAGCTGCAAACCAGTTTGTTGAAGACCTTTTGCTTCCTGAATATGAGGACCGCATTTCAATCAATCTGATTGCCTATTCACAGCATGTCCGGCTTGGTAACGACCTTTACATGGCGCTAAGAACGACGCCTGACTCGATGAATGAAAATAACGTCATTGGCAGTTCGTTCAGCTCGCTCGAAGATGGTTACTCGGCCCCGCCAGAGTATATTTGGGTCGATGCAGACGGCAATGAAGTGCCAGCGGGCACCGAAGGGGCCAGGCTGCAGGCACCTTGGGATCAGCCTGTGAATGTGGAGTGGGCTGGTGGTTTTGACGTTTACACAAACCCTTCCCGCTGCGTGACATTCGAGGACGACGAATATGAAACGCTGACTTTTGATACGGCCCGCGTTTACGAACAAGTCGAATGGGTGGATTTTTACTCACGTCCGGTTGGACGATCGCGTTTCGACTCCAGCCTACAGAGCGAATCGCAGGGTGATTTTGTAAGAGAGCCGTGTTCTCCTGAAGAGTCGCACGGGATCATACTGATGTCACAGGATATTGACGAATTGCAGGCTGCCATCAACTCTTACTATCCGACTGAAAATACGTCGATTCATCGGGGGATGAAGTGGGGCGTTTCATTGTTGGATCCGTCAATGCGTGACCTGATCGGCAGAATTCAGACCGTCGATGACGCATTCCGTGGCAGAAGGCCCGCCGAATACACCGACCGTACAACCTCGAAATACGTGGTGATCATGACGGATGGTGAAACAGTTTCATCGCAACGGATACTGCCTGAACGTTATGATGAATATGACGAACGTCTCGGATTGTCCGAAACTCCGGCAAATTATTACCCTCGCATTGACGACGATCCTACAACAACTGCAAGTTATGGCTGTTACCAGAATGGGACGTGCGTCTGGTACACCAACAACATCACGGAAACGATCGGTAGCGAAGAAGACCTCAATGAAAAACTGAGTGACATCTGTGAACTGGCCGGAAATCAAGTGACCGAGGTCTATACAATCTCAATGGGTCTTTTCAACGAGACCATGACAGATTGCGCCAGCAAAGAGGGTAATGCATTCCGGTCGACGATCACGAATGATCCGGGCGAACCTGGACTGGACGAGATTTTCCGGAAGATTGCAGAGCAGATCACAGCGTTGCGTCTGGCATTGTAATGGGATCGTTCGCGATGAAAACTCTGCTCCAACATTTCTTGAAAGACGAACGCGGAACCGCGTCGATCGAAATTGTGCTGGTGTTTCCCGTGTTCTTCGGGTTTTTCCTGATGACATATGAGTCAGGGGTCTACTCTGCACGGCAAGTGATGCTAGAACATGGTGTTGACGTCACTGTCCGCGAGATACGCATCGGCGTCATCACAAACCCGGACCGGGATAACCTGCGTGCACGGATCTGTAGCGCGGCCCGCATATTGCCGGACTGCATCCGACAGCTCGAAATCGAACTGGAGCAGCGTGACCCAAGGACTGCTTGGGTTGCGCTTGACGCGGAAGTACGCTGCGTCGATCGGGGTGATCTTGACGCGGATTATGGCGGAACAATTGATCCGACAGGCAACAATGAACTGATGTTCTTGCGGGCTTGCATCCGCATTGACCCCTTCTTGCCATCATCTGCCCTGGGCAAGGCCTTTATCGAAGCGAATGCAGGCGATTCAGCTGCTGGTGAATCCTATGCATTGATTGCAACGGGCGCATTTGTCGTCGAACCTTTCCGGAACGATTAACCATGAAGAGCATTTCATCACTTCTCCGGGCTTTTCGCGATGACGAACGCGGTTCAATGGCGATTGAACTGCTGCTCGTTGTCCCGATCCTGCTATGGGTCTTTTTGTCAACATTTGTCTACTTTGACGTATTCCGTGTCGAAACGAACTCCGTCCGCGCGACGATCACGCTCGCCGAAATGTTCAGCCGCGAGGACACTGTCAATAACACTTTTTTGAACAGTGCGCGAAGTGTTCTGCAAACGCTGACATTTGAAGAAAGCAACCCAGATTACAGGGTGACGGTCTACACATACAACCAGAGTGAAGATGAGTTCCAAGTTGTTTGGTCGCGCAGACGCGGCGATGGCTTCGCGGAAAACTTGAGAACTGCTGACCTTGATGTTCTCAGAGCAGAAGGCCGCCTGCCGCCGATGGATAATTTTGATCAGAACATCTATATTGAGACACGCACAGAATATGACGCGCCTTTCAATATCGGTTTGGGCCCTTTCACTGTGACCAATCTGGAAGACCTGACATTCACGAGCGACATGATCATCCGCCCACGTGGCGTAAGGCTTTGCTTTCAGCAGAACAACGGAAACTCGCTCTGCGGACCAGGTTAATCCTTGATCATCATGCTGATCCGCTCAGCCATGAATTTGGATTGACCTGCGTTCGTCACCCCACCCACACCAACACGGCGCCCAAAGCGCCACCAAAGCCCCGGCAGCCATGCGCGGGGCTTTTTACTGCGCAGCACCAAGGTAAACCCGTTTGACGGCTTAAACGCAAAAACACCCCGATCAACGCTGCGAATGTCGTCAATCCGCGCAAGAACGGTGCCGGTACTATCGCGCAACTCTGTTTCTGTCAGCGTGATGGTAACATGGGTCGCACGGCGGAGCCGTTCTGCCTGCCAGAGCATCAGCACGCCGAACACCAGCATAAACACCATCCAGTGAAACGCAGGAGGGTGCACCAGCGTCAGATAGACCACCAGCGCCCCTAAGCCGAACAGGACACCATAGGCAAAAATGCGGCGCGCAGGCGAGGCCTCTACGACCGCAAGAACCCCGTTTTCATCTGGTTCGAACATGATTTGTCTCCGTGACTGCAGAGGCCTTATCCTACCTTGCAGAGGCTGTCACGGCACGGCGAACCATGTCCCAGTAGATCGCTTCAATTTTGTCGCTCTCAAGCCGCCCGCCTGCACGATACCAATTGCTGATCCCTGTCAGCATCGCAATCAGCGCCATTGTGGTAATGCGCGGATCAGGCACGGCGAAAACGCCCTCTGCTTCGCCATCCCGGAGGATGCTTTCAAGTACATCCTCATAGGCTCGCCGCAGCGCCTCGACGGCTGCGAAATTCTCATCCGTCAGGTTGCGGAGTTCCATATAGGACACAAACACCTGATCGGGGCGCGGCAGATGAAACCGGATATGAAACCGTGTGAACCCTTCCAGCCGCGCAAGACTGTTGCCCTGCAAATCAGCCGCTTCCAGCGCGGCCAGTAGATCAGTCATATGACCCTGCATCAGGTCGAACAAAAGCGTCTGTTTGTCGGGCGTGTAGTTGTAAAGCGCGCCCGCCTGAATACCGACTTCCGCCGCGATCTGGCGCATCGACACCGCCGCATAGCCGTGTCGTGCAATCAGTCGCAACGCCGCAGCGCGCACCCTTGGGCCGGTAATATCAGAGTGGGAACCTTGCTTGCGTGCCATACCAGCCATTTAACTGAACGCTTGTTCATTTGGAAACCCCTCATCGGCAGTTGCCCCCGCCCTACGACCACAGGTATGGTGGCCATCATGCGTCACCTTTGGCTCCTTCCCTTTCTGCTGATCCCCGCCTGCGCCACATTTCCCGCGCTGGACGGCACGGTCAATGATGCCGCAAGGCAGGCCCCGTATCCCACATTGACACAACTTCCCTCACTGCCGCCCGTTTCCGGTTCCGAAAACGCAGATTTACAGGCCCGTATCGCGGCATTGCAGGCCCGCGCAGCACAACTGCGCCAGATTGATATCGCCGCGTTGCAGTAGCCGCGCGCTTTCGCTAGACCCGTGCTGACACAGCACAACGATGGATTCATACAGATGACAACACCACTTCGCCTTGGAATCGCGGGACTTGGCACCGTGGGTGTAGGCATTGTCCGGATTGTGCAGAAACATAGCGCGCTGCTGGCGCTGCGCGCAGGCCGCCCTGTTGAAATCACCGCTGTTTCGGCACGGTCCAAAACCAAGGATCGCGGCGTGGATCTGTCGGCCTATGCTTGGGAGGACGACCCCGTTACCCTTGCAAAACGTGACGACATTGATCTTTTCATCGAAGTGATGGGCGGCCACGAAGGCCCTGCCAAAGATGCAACCGAAGCGGCCATTGCCAGCGGCAAGGATATTGTCAGCGCCAACAAGGCCTTGCTCGCCATCCACGGCCAGGCGCTCGCTGAAGCGGCCGAGGCCGCGGGCCATGTGATCCGCTTTGAAGCGGCTGTCGCTGGGGGCATCCCCGTAGTCAAATCCCTGACCGAGGGCCTCGCGGGCAATGAAATCACCCGCGTCATGGGCGTGATGAACGGCAGCTGCAACTACATCCTGACCCGCATGGAAGATGCGGGGCTCAGCTATGAGGCGGTCTTTGAAGAGGCCAACCAACTCGGCTATCTCGAAGCCGATCCCGAATTGGACGTAGGCGGCATTGATGCGGGTCACAAACTCGCGCTTCTGGCGTCTATTGCCTTCGGCACGCAGGTTGATTTCGACTCGGTCGAGCTTGAAGGGATCGGTTCGGTGACCATCGAGGACATCCATCAGGCCGCCGACATGGGCTTTAAGATCAAACTCCTGGGTGTGGCCCAGATGACCGGACGTGGGCTGGAACAACGGATGTCACCCTGTCTTGTTCCCGACACATCACCCCTTGGCCAGTTGCAGGGCGGCACCAATATGGTCGTGCTCGAAGGTGACGCGGTCAACCAGATCGTTCTGCGCGGCCCTGGCGCGGGCGAAGGCCCCACTGCAAGTGCGGTCATGGGCGATGTGATGGATATCGCGCGCGGATGCCGCATCTCGACCTTTGGCCAGCCCGCGAACACCCTGCGCAAAGCACGCGCCGCGCGCGCCGCTGTGCCCGCTCCTTATTACTTGCGCCTGAAACTGCTCGACAAACCGGGGGCGTTGGCAAAAGTTGCGCACGCCTTGGGCGAAGCAGGCATTTCGATCGATCGGATGCGCCAGTATGACCACACGGACACAACAGCACCCGTTCTGATCGTCACCCACAAGACGACACGGACCGCATTGGAAGAGGCGCTTTCCGATTTCAAATCCACCGGCGTGGTCAGCGGCACCCCTGTCGCAATCCGCATCGAGGCGGTTTAGCGCAAACAGTCTTGTAGCCCGCGCGCGGACAGGCTTTAGGTGGGGTAAGTTACAAAAGGACTTTTCTGATGCCCGCCGCACTTGATTTCAACGACCGCAACCTGTCTCTGGGCCTCGCCCGCGTCTCCGAGGCTGCGGCTATCGCCTGCACACCACTGATCGGACGCGGCGACGAGAAGGCGGCAGATCAGGCCGCGGTAGATGCCATGCGCACCCAGTTGAACAAGCTGGATATCGCAGGCGTCGTGGTCATCGGCGAGGGCGAACGCGACGAGGCGCCCATGCTGTTCATCGGTGAAGAAGTGGGCACTGGCAACGGCCCCGGCGTGGATATCGCCCTTGATCCGCTGGAAGGCACGACACTGACCGCAAAAGACATGCCCAACGCGCTGGCCGTGATTGCGATGGGACCGCGCGGGTCGATGCTGCACGCGCCTGACGTCTATATGGACAAGCTCGCTGTCGGCCCCGGCCTGCGCCCCGGCGTTGTGACCCTTGATATGTCCCCCTCCGAGCGTGTCTCGGCGCTCGCCGCCGCCAAAGGCTGTTCGACCAACGATATCACCGTCTGTGTACTGGAACGCCCGCGCCACGAAGACATGATCGCGGAAATCCGCAGCACCGGTGCCGCAATCCGTTTGATCACTGACGGTGACGTGGCCGGTGTGATGCATTGCGCCGAACCCGACGTGACCGGCATTGATATGTATATGGGTTCCGGCGGGGCGCCAGAAGGTGTTCTGGCCGCAGCCGCACTGAAATGCATGGGTGGGCAGATCTTTGGCCGTTTGCTGTTCCGCAACGATGACGAACGTGGCCGCGCCAAGAAAGCAGGCATCACCAATTTCGACCGCGTCTATACCCGCGACGACATGGTGACAGGCGATGTGATCTTTGCCGCGACCGGTGTGACCGACGGATCGCTCGTGCCGGGCATCAAGCGCGAGGTCGGCTTTGTGACTGCCGAAACGATCCTGATGCGCTCCAAGACCGGATCGGTGCGGCGTATGATTTACCGCAACCCAACCAGCTAGACGCGGATTTTTGGCCACGACGCGCAGGAAGCCGTGGCCAAACGCTGGCACACCGCATAGTGTGTCAGATAATGAATACACCCCAAGATAAACCCGCATTTTTGAATGTGACTGTCTCTGCGACGGGTCGGCGCTGGGTTGGTCCCAGCGTGGAAGAAGACCGGCTGTCAGAGGCGATGGCCCAGGAAACTGGCCTGCCCGCCCCGCTTTGCCGTCTGCTGGTGCGGCGCGGTGTCAGCGCACAGGACGCCCCCGGCTTTCTTGCGCCGACCTTGCGTGACCTTTTGCCGGACCCGCGCGTTCTGAAAGACATGGATGCGGCAACAAAGCGTTTTTTGCAGGCGCTGGACAAGAACGAACGCATCGCCATTTTCGCCGACTATGATGTGGATGGCGGCACCTCGGCGGCCCTGCTGATTTGCTGGCTGCGCGATATGGGGCAGCAAGCGACGCTTTATGTGCCCGACCGGATTGACGAAGGCTACGGCCCCAATGATGAGGCCATGGCCGCCCTTGCGCGCGACCACGATCTGATTATCTGCGTCGATTGCGGCACGCTTTCTCATGGGCCGATTGCGGCGGCCAAAGGCGCCGATGTCATCGTGCTCGACCACCATTTGGGCGGCGAGACGCTGCCAGATGCGGTGGCGGTCGTGAACCCCAACAGGCAGGATGAGACAGGCGATCTTGCGCATCTCTGCGCGGCGGCTGTGGTGTTTCTGATGCTGGTCGATGCCAACCGGCAATTGCGCGAAGCAGGCCGGAAAGGCCCCGATCTTATGGCGATGCTTGATCTCGTGGGTCTTGCGACCGTGGCCGATGTGGCCCCGCTCATCGGTGTGAACCGCGCCTTTGTGCGCCAAGGGCTGACTGTGATGGCACGGCGTAGCCGCATCGGTTTAACCGCTCTTGCTGATGTTGCAGGGCTTGACCAGGCACCAACCAGCTATCACCTCGGGTTCCTGCTGGGCCCGCGCGTCAACGCCGGCGGGCGCATCGGCAAAGCTGACCTTGGCGCGCGGCTCTTGGCCTGTGACAACCGGCATGAAGCCGAATCGATGGCCGCCAAACTGGATCAGTTGAACACAGAGCGCCGCGAGGTCGAAGCGCAGGTGCGTGATATGGCGCTGGAGCAAGCCACCGCACGCGGGCTTGACGGGCCGCTGGTCTGGGCCGCAGGCGAAGGCTGGCACCCCGGTGTTGTGGGCATCGTCGCCGCACGCCTGAAAGAGGCCACCAACCGCCCCGCCATCGTCATCGGGTTGGATGGCGACGAAGGCAAAGGCTCGGGCCGTTCGGTATCCGGTGTTGATCTGGGCGCCGCAATCCAGCGCACCGCGCAAGAGGGCCTGTTGATCAAAGGCGGCGGGCATAAAATGGCGGCTGGCCTGACCGTTGCGCGCGACAAGCTCGATGAAGCCATGGCGCGTTTGGGCGACCTACTCGCAAAACAGGGGGCCGCTGACATCGGCCCTGCAGACCTCATTATTAGCGGCATCCTGATGCCCGGTGCCGCCACCGTGGACCTGATCAACCAGATTGAGGACGCAGGCCCTTTCGGCGCAGGCGCCCCTGCCCCGCGTTTTGCCTTCCCCGATTGCCAGATCCACTTTGCCAAACAGGTGGGCGCGAACCATCTGAAAATCAGCTTCGGCGATGGCTTGGGCGGCCGGATTGATGGAATCAGTTTCGGCGCAATGGACGGACCGCTCGGGCCAATGCTGCTCAATCATAACGGGGCACGGTTCCACCTGGCGGGGCGGCTTGAAATCAATAGCTGGCAAGGCCGCCAGTCCGTGCAATTAAGGCTTGAAGACGCCGCACCCGCCCACTGAAAATAGCCTGCAAAAAACGAAAAAAGCCTCTTGCGCGCCCCGCGTGGTTTCCCTAAAAGCGCCACACCAACTGCGGTCCCTTCGTCTATCGGTTAGGACGCCAGGTTTTCAACCTGGAAAGAGGGGTTCGATTCCCCTAGGGACTGCCATTGGTCATCCTTCAGCATCACATTTGATATTCGACTGCGCCATTTCAGGCCGGCGTTTGGTTATATCTGCCTGCGCGATTCCGTCGGCAAAACACCCCTCAAACACCGGACGCTTGCCTTTCGGCTTTCAGATACCGTCCATGATAGATATTTTAAGAGCTTGCTCTGCCCAAGACTGCGGGGCTAGTTTTACTATCAAGCGTCCGACGCGGCTGGTTTGCACCCGTGCGACCGCAAAAGCCATTTTACGAGGGGACAAAACAATGGAAACCGACGTCACTTTGAGCGCACGCATTGCCGATCATATGGCGCAGGCGATAAGAGCAACAGCAGTCGATACGGTCCCCTGCCAACATGCCATGCTGTCGGGGCTGTTTCCGGACGATGTCTACCAGCGCATGCTGCAAAACATCCCCGCACGAGATGCATTTCGCCCAATGAGCCTTGACCTGTTCCATGATAAGCACGGTGTATCGACCCGTGATCTCATTGAATTGCCCGAAATTGGCGTCGCGCGGATCAGCAAAGACCAGCAAAGCCTCTGGTGGGCTGTCGGCACCGCAATCATGTCGGATAAGGTGAAATCAGCGGTTTTTGACGGGCTTGCCGAAGACCTTGCGCCGGTCCTGAATGTCGACAAATCTCAGGTCAATAATCAAGAGGTTTTTGTCAGCACGGCGCTGCGTTTCGAGACAGAATCCTATTATATGCCGCCCCATTTTGATGACTTGCCTCGGGTTGCGACCATGCTGATCTACCTCCCCGAGGACGACAGCCTTGATGGGCTGGGCACCTCGCTTTACGATTTTGCGCCCAAGTGGCAAAGGCCGTTTCGCGCGGCCCATCGTGAACTGCGCCGCGCGCCG